>JBKPBY010000238.1:0-13590 GCA_046727075.1 bacterium
CCAAACGTTCGAGCCCGCTGATAGGCAGGTCGGAACCAGGCACCTCTGGAAGTTCTCCGGCAATCTGCCATCCTGCATCTTGGCCCCACAATCCAAGCAGGCGATTCAGCTTCTCACGATTCCGCCGGATTTCAGCCTCGGTCATGGCAACATCCAGCCGAGAACGGCTGTAGCTGGCCTGCTGGCGAGCCAGTGCCAGGTCATTGATATTCCCAGCTTCGTGTTGTCGCTGAGCTAGATCTAACGAAGCCGCATTAGCATCTACTATCTGCTTAAACCGCTTTAAGAGCTGCTGAGAAGCTTGCAAGGAATAGAACGCAGCCTTTACTCGCGCGACCAGTTCGAGGGTTTGATCCGCTACGCTCAAAGTTGCAGACTCCAATCGGTCTTTGGCAACCCGCTTTTTCAGCGGAATCATGATGATGCTTAAGAAGTCAATCGCTGCACCATAATCAATGTAGGTCCCTGAAGGAGGCTTATCTGGAAACCTTACTGCCAAATCGAACTTCGGATTTGGAATCGTGACGGCTTCGCGAAGGTCGGCAACTGAAAGGCCAATCTCCTCAAAGGTCGCTTGCAGCGATCGATTGTTTAACAGTGCAATCTGAACTGCGATGTCGACAGTCAGTGGCTTGCGAAGAAGCTGACGGACCTGTTGCAAAGCCTGCTCGCGTGCCGCCTGATCCTCTTCCCAGAGAACCGCTTTTCCTGTTCGACTCTGGACAGCTTGTTGGACACCTCGGAAAGCGTCCTCTTTCTCTCGGGCTACCCCGGCCGGCAAAGCGAACGCAAAGATTAAGCTGAAAACGATATATCTAATTGAGGTCATGCTATTGGTTGCTGGGGTTTGCTGTTATTGCGCGTGAGTTCTCGATCCTAATGCATCCTCATGCCAGGCATTTGATCCGTCTGCGGCGGCGGCGGTGGACTGGGCGATGGCTGATCTTGCTGTTTGTTAGCCCGAGCGAGCAGCTGGTGAGTCCTCTTTGTAAGATCATCAGTGGCCAGGCTGTTACGCAGCGCGTGTTCGATTGCCTCCGGCGCGTAAGGGCTTGCCGGATTATCAGCGTTCAGCAGTGGTTGAGGGGCCATAGCACATCCTGTCAGGATGCTCACAGCAATTAACGTTTTAAAAATTCGATTCATAATTCGTTGGATTGGTAAAGCGCAGTTAACTCAAACTGCGCAAATGCAGCCGGGCATAGAAACTCTCAGCGGGCGCGGTATGAGGGGCTATTAGATGACGGTGAGCGCCATCGACCCGAAAGCGATTTCGGGACTACGAAATTAGCGGCGGGGCGTTCTCTGGTAACGAACGCCTTAGAACGATGTTGATGAAGTATCTGGTTGATGGAGGCCCGGTATCGTCCTCCTTACCGCAGAAAACGCTCCTGGGATCCTGCGGTAGAGCCAGTCGATCAATGGTGAAGAGCTGATTCGCGACTACGACAGGAAATGGAATGTTAGCTTTGGCTATCTCAAAATTTGAACTCAGAAGGCCCTGGCAACACGCCAACATTCCCGACGCGCCGTCACGGGCAGCACCTGGTTCACTGCAATGTCCGGGGCAATGCGATACTAAAGCAGCAAGGTCGCTGGGCCGCTTCAAAAATCCTAAGGCACAGTGATTAGTGCCTGTAATCCAGGCAAGAGCAGCTACGACAGCAATCGCCGCACTGAAAGATCTCGCTCTGCCAAACCATGTCATAGACGGTCTTACAACTGTTCGAACTATCCGATCATTTTCGCAACCCAAAGTCTGGACGCTACTGCCGTTCCAATTTAACAGCATCCACGATCCTACTGTTTCACGTTCACAGGAATCTCGATTTGGTCTGTCCCGGCAGAACCTTGCCAGGAAAGCTTTAGCACCCAATCGCCCCCCATCTGCGGCTGGAGCTTCGCCCGATAAACTCCCGGGATACTCGTTTTGGTTACGTCGCTTCCGGAATGCATGACCATGCCAGGCATATTCATGGACAGATCCGTCCTCACTTCACCAACATCCTGGGGTTGACCGCTCGAGTTCGTAAACCGAACTAGCACTTCGCTTTGTCCATCGTGCAGGTAACCAAATACGCTGACTGTTAAATCGCCAACAGTACGGGTGGCGAGAGATGGTCCCTGGATTTGAGCAGCATTCGGCGATCGCGAGTTCCACCAGTTCCACGCTGTGTATCCGCTCGCAAAAAGAAGAACACCGACTAATACAACAATTAAGATTCGAAGCCGATCTCTAAAGGCTGCCGCTCTTTTGCCACTATCATCAATCGACAGAACGGCCTCAACTTGGCCGTTGATCGGCAGTTCGCGCTTTCTCCAGATGACGTAAATGACCGGGTAGATCAGGAGGTTCAGGATCGCAGAAGTGATTACTCCCCCAATCATCGGCGTTGCGATCCGCTTCATGACGTCCGCGCCGGCTTGCAAGGTCGGAGACCACATAATCGGCAGCAGCCCAAACAGGATCGCGCAAACTGCCATCATCTTTGGCCGAATACGTTGAACCGCGCCTTCTTTTACCGCTTGATACAGATCGCCCATGTTGTTCATCCGGCCTGCAGCCCGGTACTTATCCCATGCCTGGTCGAGATAGAGCAGCATGATCACGCCGGTTTCCGCGTCTAAACCAGCCAGCGCGATCAGACCGATCCAGACTGCTACACTCATATTGTATCCAAGCAGGTAAAGTAACCAGAACGCGCCAACCAGAGAGAATGGCACAGACAGCAGAACGATAAACGTTTTCGTTACAGACCTCGTGTTCATGTAAATGAGCACGAAGATGATTAGCAGCGTAAACGGAATGAGAATCGCTAATCGTTTCTCTGCCGCCTGCAGATACTGAAACTGACCCGCCCATTGGATGTAGTAGCCTGGAGGAAACTTTACTTCCTGATCGATCTTCCGGCTGGCTGCATTAACATAGCCGTTAATGTCGCTGCTAGTGATATCAACGAAAACGAATCCAACCAGTTGACCGTTCTCGGTCCGAACTTCGGGCGCACCAGTACGATATTTGACATCCGCCAGCAACGAGATCGGTACCTGCTCTCCGGTAGGTGTGGAAACCAAAACCCGCTTCAACTGATTAATATCGTTCCGGAAATCGCGGGCATATCGAACGCTGATAGGGTAACGTTCCCGCCCTTCAACCGTCGTGCCAATCGTGTTGCCACCGATGGCTGTTTCAACGATCTGATTGACGTCCTCGACCCGTAGCCCATATCGGGCCGCCGCTTCACGGTTTGGCGAAAAATCGAGGAAATATCCCCCACTGGTGCGTTCTGCGAACGCACTGCGCGTGTTGGGAAAATTTGATAGCGCCTTTTCGATCGCGACCGCAACGCTCTGGATGCCTTTCAAATCGGGACCAAAAACTTTTATGCCTAGAACCGAACGGAACCCGGTAGTCAGCATTTCGGTTCGGGTCTGGATTGGCATCCAGAAGATCTGAGCCATGCCCGGTGTTTTGGTCACCTCGTTCATCTGAGCAATCAATTTCTCCCAGGTCATCCCGGGTCGCCATTGCTCTGGCGGTTTGAGTTGCACCACCGTTTCAAACATCGACAAAGGCGCAGGATCAGTGGGAGTGTCGGCCTGGCCAGCCTTGCCAAAAACGCTTTCTACCTCCGGAAACTTACGCAAGATACGGTCCTGGATCTGTAATACTTTGGTAGCTTCGGTAACCGACATTCCGGGGATTGCCGTCGGCATGTAGAGCAGGGTTCCCTCGTTTAGCGGAGGCATGAATTCCTTTCCTAACCGGCTGAAAGGAATGTAGGTCAAGGCAAGCACCAGCAGCGCCACCAGCAGCGTAAGCACTCGAAACCGAAGAACAACGTCAACGAACGGGCGATAAATCCAGATTAGAAATCGATTAATTGGATTCTTGGTTTCAGGCGTGATTTTTCCACGGATGAACCACGCCATCAGCACAGGCACGATGACCACTCCCAAGATGGCAGCGAACAACATGGCAAATGTTTTCGTAAACGCCAGCGGGCGAAATAATCGTCCCTCCTGCGCTTCAAGAGAAAACACTGGTATGAAGCTGACGGTGATGACCAGAAGAGAATAGAAGAGCGGACGACCTACGCTCTTTGCCGCAGCAATGACAACTTCGAAGCGTTCGCGACCGCGCGCGTCATGCCCATGTTCATCCCGGAAATGTTCGAGCGCCTTGTGCGCATTCTCGACCATGATGATTGCCGCATCGATCATTGCGCCAATCGCAATGGCGATTCCACCGAGCGACATGATGTTGGAAGTTAGCCCCAACCACAGCATTGGAACGAAAGAGAGAATGATCGCGATCGGAAGCGTGATGATCGCCACCAAGGCGGAACGGACGTGCCACAGAAACAGAATCGACACGATTGCTACGATGATACTCTCCTCCAGCAGCTTTTCCCGGAGTGTGTCGATCGCACGATGGATCAGCTCGCTGCGATCGTAGACTGGGACGATCTCGACACCTTCTGGCAGCGCTTTCTTGATCTCCTCAAATTTTTTCTTCACCCCATCGATTACTCTGAGAGCGTTCTCGCCGTACCGCATCACGACGATGCCGCCAACTGTCTCGCCCACCCCGTTCAGCTCCGCCACGCCTCGTCGAATATCCGGTCCAATGTGGACATTCCCCACCTGTCGGAGATAGACCGGAGTGCCATTCTGCACTTTGAGAACAATATCCTGAAAATCTTCCAGACTCTTAATGTACCCGCGGCCACGGACAAAAAATTCAGTGGTCGACACTTCAAATGTCTTGCCTCCGACATCCTGATTACTCATCCGGATCGCGTTAACGACATCGCTGATCGGGATGTGGTAAGCTAAGAGCTTATTCGGATCGAGATCGACTTGGTATTGCTTAACAAACCCGCCGACCGGCGCAACCTCGGCCACCCCTTCAACGGACTCTAAAGCATACCGGATGTTCCAGTCCTGCAGTGAGCGTAACGCGGCCAAATCATGTTTTCCGCTCTTATCGATCAACGCGTACTCGTAGACCCATCCAACTCCGGTTGCATCCGGACCGATGACCGGGTTAACGCCTTCTGGGAGAGAGCCTCGGACGGAGTTAAGATATTCTATTACGCGAGACCGCGCCCAGTAAATGTCCGTACCATCTTGAAAGATGACGTATACGAACGATTTCCCGAACATCGATTCGCCACGGACAAACTTCACTTTCGGAGCCGCGATAAATTTCGTTGAAATCGGGTAGGTAACCTGATCTTCAACCAGGTCGGGTGACCGACCTTCCCAATCGGCATAAACAATCACCTGAACGTCGCTAAGATCCGGAATTGCATCGAGCGGAGTCAGGTATAAGGCATAGACTCCACCAGCGATGCCCAGGATGATGAAGACTACTACGAGAAAGGCATTGCGTGCGCTCGCATCAATAATCCGGTCGATGAGTGTCTCCGGATGATTTGTCGACTGCGACGGATCGGCCATGGCAACTACCTTTCAACCTTTTCCGGTGCCTGCTCCGGCTGTTCACCTTGCCAATCTTTGAGCGCGCCTTGTACCTGTGATTCGGCATCAATCAGAAAATTTCCGCTGGCAACAATGCGATCGCCTTCCTGCAGCCCGCTGATTACCTGGTAGTAGCTTTGTTGCTGCTGCCCATCAAAGGTAGTAAACGAACGACCTACCTCCACGTAACGCGGCAACAGCTTTCCCTGGCCCCGGTCTAGGAATACCAGCATCCGCTCGCCCGTGGGTAGCGCGGCCTGCACTGGAATTGTCAGCCCCACTCCGCCGTCGATCTTGAGCTCAACATTTGCGTACATACCCGGACGCAGTTGAGCTTTGCTGTTTGGTATATCGATTCGAACGCGCGACGTCCGTTTAGCGGCATCAATCATCGGATTGATAACTGCGATCTGCCCGTGAAAGACTTGATTGGGAAAGGAGGGAAGACTCAGATCGATCGACTCGCCTCTCTTCAAAAGGCCGATCTCATTCTCGTAAAACTCTGCCCAGACCCAAAGGTTTGAAAGATCCAGAACGCTCACCAGCTTGTCGCCCATCTTCACGTTCATCCCAGGTCGAGCCATGACTTCGTTCACGACACCATCAAAAGGCGACCGGAGAATCAATTGATCCGACGGCTTCCGGCTGTTTTCGAGCTCAGCGATTTCCTGATCGCTGACATTCCAAAGCTTAAGCCTTCTTTTGGACGCCTCGATTAGTTGATCGTTTGCATCGCGGCCGGATCCGCTGCGATCGCGAGCATTTAGCAAGTTGACCAGCTCTTGTTCGGTGCTGCGTAGATCGGGACTGTAAATCGTCAGCAAAGGTTCGCCTTGCCGGACATCTTGTCCCGGCGAACTAACCTTCAAATCCTGTACGTAACCGTCTACCCGAGCAACGTAGTCAAAAATCTTCGAGGTATCTGGTTCGAGCACACCGACGGTCCGGATCGAGATTTGGATTGGACGCCTCGTCACCGTGGCATACGTGACGCCGAGTTGTTGCTGTCGTTCGACCGGAACCATGAACTCGCTGGATTGACTTGGCGATTTTCCGCTTTGGCCCATGTTCATTTCCGCCATCGCTCCGGCAGCCTGGTTAGTCCCTGTCGGCTCTGTTTCGTTCGCTTGCGCTGAACTCTTTCTGACCGGAACCAGGTCCATCGAGCAAATTGGACACTTGCCCGGATCTTTCGAATGGACGGACGGATGCATGGTACAGGTCCAGTAATCAACATCAGAATTCGCGCCCGATTTGCTGTCTGGTTTAGAGCAGCCACCTAGCGCAACGATCGCGAATCCGATAATCAGAATTCCGAAAACGAGGAAAGAACGAGCTTTCATTTGCGTGTGTGGTAGGAGTTCCCAGAACTGGCGGCCGTCTTGTGCAACTCGGCCCCGACCAGAGACTCCAGTTCAGCGATTGCGATCCGATAATCGGTCAGATCCTGGTCGTACATGGTTTCCAAATCTCTAAGGTTGTTCTCCGCATTCAGTATTTGAATCAGGGTCGCCTTGTTCGTCTCATAGTCAGCTTGATAGGCGGATACGGTCTGGCGCGCACTCGGCAGCAACTGGTCTTGGTAGAGCTCAATGTGATGGTGCATTGTTTCGATCTTTTGCAGCTGATCTCGGAGCATTCCGAAGGCTTCCGTCTGCGCTTGTTCCAATGCCTTTTGGGCGGCCAAGACCTCGCTCCGGGCCTCGCGTTCGCCGGCGCGATATTTTTCCCGGTTGAACCAGGGAACATTGATCGACACTCCAGCGTTCACTTCGCCGATGGCTTGTCGGCTGGCGTTGTAGTGTTGCGCTTGCAGGCTTACCGCCGGGTCGGGAATCCATGCGCGTTTCGCCAGCTCAACATTTGCGGCGGCTTGTACGACCATCGATTGCGCCCGACGAATTTCCGGCCGATTAACGAGCACAAGCTCACGCAAGCGCGGTACAGAAAGATCATATGTTGGCATTTCGTCCAGCGTGGGACGGGGCAATGGCGAAAAAGCATCTTTGTTCATCAAGACGTTCAGTCTGGATTGCTCGTCCGAAAGCTTCCCTTCGAGATCGCGCCGATTCTCGATAATTTTCTGTCGTTCAACCTGGGCAGTTAGATAGTCAGCCTGTGATTGAGTACCGACTTCGAATTTTGCTTTGGTTGCGTCTAGAGTCTGGGCCAGTGCGGCTTCCTGTTGGCGGTTGAGATCTAGGAGCAAATACGCATTAGCCAGACGATAGTAGCTCGCCCTGGTCTTCGCCGTAATATCGAGCTGCTGGCGCCGGAAATCCTCAAAGCTACTGACCGCTTCCGCAGCGGCGATTCGTTTCTTGCTTCGATTTTTACCGGACAGGGGAATCATTTGTTCAACCGTCACGGCTTGGTCCATGAATCCGTTTCTTGAAATATCGACAAAGCGGCCGAGCAGCGAATTGACGCTCAGTTTAGGGTCATCCCACGCCCCAGCCTGCGAAATCCGTTGATTCGCCGCTTCCCACTTCGCGCGAACCGCTTTGAGCGTCGGATTGTTTTGGAGCGCTTCCCGCGTCGCTTCGGTAAGAGAGAGCGTCTCCTCTCGCTTCGTTTTCTCGCGAGCGAGTCCAAGGCTCGACAAACAGACCGGAAATAAGAGGAATGAAACTAGAAAACGCTGACTCATGCATGCATACGCTTTGGATCCAACGACGAAGGCCATGCTCCTGGGCAGGCACCAGGGCATACCGGTGGCGTAGAAAGCCTGTCGATCAGATCAAGCGGATGCAGAGCTGCGCCAGCAGCGCAGATGGCGGACCGGACACCGGCTCAAGAAGAATCGAGTATTCTTCCTTGGGTGGCGTCGATAAGAAAATTGAAAAGAGTTTACAACTGTCCGATAAGAGTTGGTCGGCGCTTAAAATTACCCGAGCAACTGATGAAGGCACAGTGGACGGTTCGCTCGCCTGCCGTGCCGAAACTGAACAACATTGTTTCGGTGTACAGCAATCGTTGCAGCCCTCAGCTCGACTAAATGAAGCGCCGCCGAGCATCGAGCATCTCTGAGAAGCAAACACCTCCGACAAAGGCGCAAAAAGAAACGCAAGTAACAAGAATACGAGTGCGCTTTGGCGGACCAGCTTCACAGACAACATGTAGTGTCGGTTTATTAACTTCGCAACTGTCGGCTTACCATGTGAAAGCTACATACAGAAACAACAGCCTCCCTATCCACGAAGATAGGGATCGAAGCCAGGGCGGTTCGGGAGTTCATACGTGTTGCTATCGTTCTCGATCGCTTGCTGTTTTTTGAGATTCACAGAACTCTTGGTCGAGTTGATTGATTGCTGATAAAATGCAACCGTCGGCTTGTGGCGATGCATTGGACATGGACCTGCCAGAGTTGTTCCGGCAAGAGCAGAGAGGGTCACGGCAATCGTTGTCAGCCGGCATATTAGCTTAACGGTATTTTTGGTCATTCATCCCTTTCTCATATGCGGCTAACAACACCGCATATCTTAGTTTCAGGTTAAGATGTTTTTGGGGGCGCTTGTATTCCAAACATCCAGCAAAGCCCGAACGACGTGGCACACGCACGAGGTCGCGCTAAAGAGGCTGTCTCACAACTTGGCCAATGGCACGCTTCCTACTTCCCGCTTTGAACGCGAGTACGCGGTACCGCCGCAATAAGGCCAAATTGTTCGAATACGAGCGTAAATACCGTGAGGCTGAGATACAGGAGACAGGAGATGTCAATGCGCACCGCTATGGTCCAGCGGTACGTAAGGGGCGGTTTACGTCAAGTTTTACCCGATCTAATACGCCGTTAACGAAATTCTTGGATTCTTCCCTGGACGATCTTCAACGTCATCGGCACGCCGATATCTGAATGGATCAGCGCTTCCTCTAGTTCATCCCAATCAACAGGCCGGCCGCTGAAACGGTCGACAAGTTTTTTTAGAAATCCTAAAGCCTGATTGACCAATTCATGCAGGCAATCCGTGTTAGCCAGCTCGGGTTTTCGAAGCCTGCGAACCTAGTAAAACTTAAGGCGCCTGCGCTGCTATTTGTAATCCGATCGTGTTATGGCATCGGGCGAATTTCCGGCTAAACAAGGCGCTCCACCAGCTGCAAAGCTATTCGCGTCGGCGGATTGGTTCCGCCTCCCACGAATGTAGCGCGCTGGACCAGTTAACCACAATTAAATCCAAATACACATGTATCAAACTGTCTTCGAAATCACAATGAACACACTAACTCAGCGCTGTGGACGGCTTGGCGATGCTCTCCATTCTCTCTGCGCTCTCTTGAGCCCGAAGCGGGTCTTGTCCGCTTCCGCACTTGCCGTGACCATCATGCTTGCCCTGGATGGGCAAACCGCCCAGGCCCAAGTGGCTCCTGGCGGGCCTGTCGCTGCGGCTGCTGAATCGGCTACTGCAATTGGTAGTCTTGTACCCCTCCCTCTCATCGGCGGCCGCTTTGTTTGGTGGATCGGTTATCCCCTGAGCGGCAGCAACCCCTATACGGGCGAGCCCAATGGAATACTCTATCAAGTACAATTCACCTTTAATTCTAATGGGTCTGGCACAGCTATCTGGGGCATTCGACAAATTACCTATGAGGGGGGCCTGCAGAGCACCGTTCAGAATGACATCTGGTTCTACACGAACGTGAAGTGGACCTTCAAGGGTACCCAATTAACGGCGGCGGGTCCGGGCTGGTACACCCGGACCAACAGCACCAATCCAGCCTTGAACATCCGTCGCCCTATCTCATCTACGTATGTCTTCCCGTTCTGGCAGGTGGCAGGCTCTGCAAGCTAACCGATCCTGGACATTCAGGAGTCATTTAAATTTGGTGGGTATTATAAGATCGCGATGAAGAAAGTTTACGGCGTCTATTCCCAGTCGGAGGAGCCGCAGGCACAGGAAGCGCCTCCTGCGAATTCAGCGTCTCCCGCGGACCTCGGCGACCAAAAAACTCTGCGTGAAAATACGCAATTCTCGGATATAGCGATCCATAGCACTCACCACAATCCATGCGTTGTCTCATCTGCCTCCTTCTCTTTTTGGCCAACACCACCTTATTAGCTGAACGCATTTACGAGGGCTATACAGTTGTCCGCGGCAAAACCTTTGCCTTCCAACTGAAAGCTCCGCGCGGATGGGTGCTCGACAACGAGATTGCGAGAAGCCAGGGATTGAATGTCGTATTCTATCCGACCGGCACCGACTGGAACACTAGCAAAGTGGCATCCTACGTTCGCGTCCGATCAAATGATGGCATCCAACGTAAGATCGAGGATCAGGTTCAAGATACATTACGCAACCTTCATGAGACCGGAAGCCCGAATGCTAAGGCTCAATTCATCAAAACGCTGACCACCCAAGACGCCAGTAAAGCGAAGATCTATTACTACTCGGGAGACAAGTTCGGCAACATTGAAGCTACCGCCTACATCCAAGGGAAAGACTCCATCAACTTCGTGACTCTGACAGCGCGTGACCAAGACTCATTTCTTCAAGCGATACCAGCATTCGAATCGCTGGTTGCCTCTTATGAGGACATGACAAAATAAGCTATCTGCGCAATCCCCTTGCGCCAATCACCACTACAACAATTCCGCCGGCGACCAACACCCACGCGAGAGCAGGCCGTGCCGGGATCCTTTCAGTCTCCCTCGTCTCCGCCTGAATTGGCCCTAAATCGAGCACCCTTTTTCCTCGGTGACATTGAATCCTGGGAAGACCAGCGCCGCACAACCCAGAATGATCGACACCGCACCGATGATGAGCGTCAACCTCACTATTTTGGTGTACAACTGGGACGGCAGGGGGGTCACGGAAAAAGCAAAGCATTTCGAATTGCTCACGAAAACGATTCATGCATCAGTCGAGCGTGAGCCGCTTTCTGAAAATCCTCCTAGTAGTCGTTGCCATTCTCGCGACGACTAACCGCTACGCAGCTGGGAGCGATAATCATGACGCGAGTATCCAACTGGCGACTCAAGTCTCAGCTGACTGGCTATCTCTAATCGATGACGAGAAATATCACGAAAGCTGGGAAGACGCTTCGGAGTCTCTTCAAAAACAGGTTTCAAAAGATCGGTGGCGTCAAGTTATGCGCACCGTACGCGAGTCGCTTGGGGAAATGCACAACCGAAAGCTGGTCAGGGCGAAATTTCATGAGAAACTGCCGGGTCATCCCGCGGGCGAGTACATTCTCATCCACTATGCGACTAGCTTCGAGAGCAAACCGGACGCGAGTGAGATAATTACACTTACGAAAGAAAGCGATGGCTCTTGGAGGGTCTCCGGTTATTACGTGAAATAGAAAGAACCAGAGGAGGCGCCAAGCTGTCCATCAGCCATACCATCCAACTATTGCGCCGGCGTCTCAAAAGTATCCGCAACGATATGCCCGACTTCCGCAATTGCAGCTTCTCGCTTGCTACTGTCAGCTTTGGATCCCACGAAGAGGGCGACAATCAGAATAGGGGCTCGGTCCGGCGGCCAGACGATGGCGCCGTTCCGTCCCGTTCCTGTCTTATCACCAATGCGCCAGTCAGCAGGCAGCCCATTGACTTTATTTTTCCCGGCCTGATGCTCTTTGGAACCACCCCATAGATCCCCCTATGAATCCCAAAACAACTGCCCTGGTTCTGATTGAGTACCAGAACGATTTTACCTCACAAGGCGGAGCGTTACATGCCGCCGTCAAGCCGGTCATGGAGTCAACAAATATGCTCCCCAACACCGTGGAGACCGTTCGTCGTGCACGGGAAGCAGGCGTTACCGTAATTCATGTACCGATTACATTTGCGCCAAATTATCGAGAACTCGGCGCGCAGATCTATGGCGTCCTGCAAGGGGTCAAAGAAGGCGAAAGCTTTCGCAAAGGAACCTGGGGAGCAGAGATTGTTGACGACTTAAAACCCGACAAAACCGACATCGTTGTCGAAGGGAAACGAGGGCTCGACGGATTCGCGACCACTAATCTGGATTTCATTCTACGGAGCAAGAAAATCGATACCATAGTTCTGGGCGGCTTCCTCACCAATTGCTGTGTGGAATCGACAATGCGGACCGGCTACGAGCTCGGATACAACGTCATCACCCTTAAGGACTGCTCAGCCGCAGTGAGTGAAGAAGCACATCGCGGTGCTATTGAACACGATTTCCCGATGTTTTCGCATCCGATGACTCACAAGGAATTTCTGGCATCACTGAGCGAGAAAGAACCGGCCGCAGTAGTCTAGACTATGCGCATAGATCGACTTGATCACGTCGAGCTCTGTGTTCCGGATCGACATGAAGCGGCACGGCTATATGAGAGCATCTTTGGCTTCGAGATCCGAAAGGAATTCGAGTTCTGGGCGGAGGATCCCGGTGGACCACTGATGGTCTCCCCAAAAGGTGGAGGGCCAATGCTGGCTCTCTTCCAGGGTGAGCCTATCGGAAAGGAAAGCGGCTTTAGGCGGGTTGCTTTTGGAGCTTCTGGAACCGACTTTCTTGGCTTCGTTGAGCACTTCAAATCATTGGTACGATCTAAGGAAGAGGCGAGGCTTTGCAGCCTTTCGGAAGTCACCGATCACGGCACTGCTTTTTCGATCTATTTGGCAGACCCGTACGGATATCGGTTCGAGGTTACGACTTATGAACACGAATACATACGGAAGAACCTAGCCAGGACGGAGTCGAGCTCGCGGTAGCGAACTCGGAAAGTTTAGCCTACAGTAACTCCCCAGGCTTGCGTCTTTGTTACAGGGAATGGCTGTGGACCGAAGTCGTTTACCAATGCCTCGAATTGTAGCAAAGCGCGTTTGAGGTCTAATCCTCCACCGTAGCCAACCAGACTTCCGTCCGCGCCGATGACACGATGGCACGGCACAACTATCGGAATTGGATTCTGTCCGTTTGCCAAGCCAACTGCTCTGGGAACGCTGCCGACGCGCTCAGCCTGTGCCTTGTATGAGATCGTCTCCCCAAACGGGATTTCAGTTAAGGCTTTCCATGCCCGTACCTGGAAGCTCGTTCCGCGCAAGTTGATCGGCAGCTCGAAAGTCTTCCGTTTTCCTTGAAAATATTCATCCAATTGGCGCCTGGCTTCTGCGAATGGTTCTGCTGAAGGATCGAGAAC
>JBKPBY010000239.1:0-9914 GCA_046727075.1 bacterium
GGTACGAAATTCCATTCGTAGAACGCAGAAATATCCCAAGTTCCAACGCTTGAAATTTCCGACCTCGCCTGACAATATCACTTTTCGCTCTGTAACAAGGAAGGGAAAATGGCGAACTTAGCGATTACTGTTGACGGACTCAGGCTACCCAACCCGTTCATCATCGCCTCCGGTCCACCTGGAACCAACCTGAATGTGATCGCCAAGGCTTTCCAGGAAGGCTGGGGAGCTGTGATCGCAAAGACGGTCAGCCTCGACGCTTCGAAAGTTATTAATGTCGCGCCTCGCTACGCGAAGCTTTTCTCAAATGACAAACGGGAAGTGGTTGGCTGGGAAAATATTGAGCTCATCAGCGATCGACCGCTCAAAATCTGGATCGAAGAATTCAAGAAATGCAAAGACCGTTTTCCGGATAGGATCCTGATCGCGTCGATCATGGAAGAATACAGCAAAGACGCCTGGTTCGAAATCGTCGAGCGATGTCAGGAGACGGGTGTCGATGGGTTTGAATTGAACTTTTCCTGTCCCCATGGGTTACCGGAACGCAAAATGGGGTCGGCAATGGGAGAGGATCCGGAGATTCTCGAAGAAGTCTGTGGCTGGGTAGCGGCAGCGACGAAAAAGCCGGTATGGGCGAAGATGACACCGAACATCACTCGCATTGAAGAGCCGAGCCGAGCTGCTTTGCGTGGAGGCGCGCAAGGAGTCAGCCTCATCAATACGATTCGTTGCGTGATGGGCGTTAACCTCGACACATTCAGACCGGAACCGAGCGTCGAAGGCTACACGACGCCGGGCGGATACTCTTCCAAAGCGGTCAAGCCGATCGCGCTACGGATGGTGATGGAAGTTGCCACCATGGTGCGGTCAGAGTTTCCTGATCGAACGATTTCAGGAATTGGCGGCATCGAAACAGGCGAGGACGCAGCGCAGTTCATTCTCCTTGGAGCCGATACAGTTCAGGTCTGTACGGGAGTGATGAAACTGGGTTACGAATGCATCAAACCGATGCAGGAGGAGTTGCTCGCGTTCATGGAGAAACATCGATTCGAGACTGTGGCGGAGTTCAAAGGCAAATCGCTCGATTATTTTACTTCGCATGCGGACCTGGTACGCCGACAGACCCAACGCAAAGCCGCTCAGAAAGCGGCTGCGGAAGCCAAGGCTGTAAGAAGCGATGCTGAATGGAGCGGCGAATCATTCGTGCAGCAGTCGGATTCCTTGGCTCGCCATTGATCATGGAAGGTTACCTGTTTTCGGTCTTCGGTTTTCAGTTTTCTGTTCCATGTTTGGACGCCCAAGTGGCAACCGAAAACCGAAAACAGGGAACCTGTATCCTAAAAGCACCATGCCCCTCTTAATCAAGAACGGCGAAATCGTTACCGCGAGCGAGCGTTACAAGGCGGACGTCTACTGTGAAGGCGAAACGATTACGCGGATCGATCGCGATATCTCCGCGCCGCCGGGTACGACAGTTGTTGATGCGGCGGGGAAATATGTTTTTCCCGGGTTTATCGATCCGCACGTTCATATTTATCTCCCGTTCATGGGGACGTTCTCCAAGGACACGTACGAGACCGGAAGCAAAGCCGCCATCGTAGGAGGGACAACGACGTTGATCGAGATGTGTTGTCCGTCGCGCAGAGACGATGCGTTGAAAGGATTTGAGCTTTGGATGTCCCAGGCAGTCGGCAAATCGGCCTGCGATTTCAGCTTTCACATGGGCGTCACCAAATATGACGCCAGCACAGAGGGACAGCTCCGCGAGATTGTGGGCACCGGAATCAGTTCTTTCAAAATTTTTCTGGCGTACAAAGGAGCATTTGGAGTCGATGATACGGAGCTATACCGCACTTTGGCTTTGGCCAAGAAACTTGGCGTCATCATTACCGCGCACTGCGAGAACGAAACGCTTGTGGCGGAGCGCTCTGCAGAATTGTTAGCCGCTGGAAAGACAGACCCTGGACAGCATCATGAAAGCCGACCGCCTTTGGTGGAAGCCGAAGGGGTTCATCATCTGATGACCTTTGCGCAGCTTACTGGAGCTGCGACTTACATTGTTCATTTGAGCTGCCAGGAAGCTCTGGCGGAGGCAATCGCGGCGCGCCAACGCGGCGTCAGGGTCGGTGTCGAAACACTGATCCAATATCTGCTTCTGGATAAGACTTATGCGGAGCGGCCAGAGTTTGATGGGGCGAAGTATGTGATGTCTCCGCCCCTGCGCGATGCTCGTAACCAGGAGATACTTTGGAAGGGGCTTCGGGACGGGCTGATCAATACAGTCGCGACCGACCATGCTCCTTTTGACTTTTTGAAGCAGAAGGTTATGGGGCGAGACGACTTCACTAAGATCCCAAACGGGATCCCTTCGTTGGAAGAGCGGATCAATCTTCTTTACACATATGGAGCCAAGACGGGGCGCGTCGATTTACACACGTTCGTCAATGCTGCCAGTACCCAGGTCGCAAAACTGTTTTCTCTCTTTCCCCGCAAAGGAACAATCCAACCGGGGGCCGATGCAGATCTGGTTGTATTCGATCCCGATTACCGAGGCACGATTTCAGCCAAAACCCAGCTGATGAACGTCGACTACAGCGCGTTTGAAGGCTGGAAAATCGAAGGCCGGCCGAGCGTTGTCACCGTCCGCGGCGAGGTCGCGGCGCGCGATGGACAATTCACCGGCACAATCGGCCGCGGCAATTTCCTCAAACGTGAACCACAGTATTTCTAAATACGTTCCCCGTTTCGCGGAACGCCAAACGCCAAACGCCGAACGCCAAACGCTATGCCTATGGACGCTATCCCTGCACTCGATGCTTCCGCGCTAGACGCAGCTCGCGCGGGCTCGCTGTATAACGAAGATCTCGCGCCTGTTTCCTGGGATCGAAGAAAATGGGGACTGGCTAGTTTTGCAGCCTTATGGATCTCGATGTCGGCCTGTATACCGACCTACATGCTTGGATCATCGTTGATCGGCGGCGGCATGAACTGGTGGGAGGCTATCATCACGGTTTTCCTTGGCAATTTGATTGTGCTGATCCCGATGGTCCTGAACGCCCACGCCGGAACGCACTACGGGATTCCGTTCCCGGTCCTGTGCCGCGCCTCGTTTGGAACGACAGGCGCGAATCTGCCGGCGCTGCTCCGCGCTCTCGTTGCTTGCGGCTGGTTTGGTATCCAGACCTGGATTGGCGGTAGCGCTATCTACAAAATTCTGGCGATATTTTTCCCTGACATCGCTGCGCCAGGAATGAGCGCGGTGTTTGGTATCACGCTGCCTCAGTTCGCCTGTTTTCTGTTTTTCTGGGCGATCAATATGTGGGTCGTTTATATGGGGATCGATTCGATCCGGTTTCTGCTAAATATCAAAGCACCTTTACTGCTAGCGCTTGGGCTATTGCTGCTCTGGTGGGCATATCGGACAGCAGGTGGATTTGGCCCGATTCTTTCTCAGCCGTCTGCTTTCGATGCTGGTCAGCCCAAAGCGGGCCAGTTTTTCTCGTTTTTCTTTCCGGCGTTAACTGGAATGATCGGTTTTTGGGCGACGCTATCGTTGAACATCCCGGATTTTTCCAGGTACGCGAAATCACAGCGAGATCAGATCATTGGACAGTCGCTTGGATTACCGCTAACGATGGCGCTCTATTCGTTCATCGGTGTTGCGGTCACGTCGGCCACGGCCATTATCTACGGACAAACCATTTGGGACCCGACCGATGTGCTTGCCCGATTCAGAGATCCCTTCCTGTTGATTGTGGCGATGGTTGCTCTCTGTATCGCGACGTTGGCAACCAATATCGCGGC
This sequence comes from bacterium, assembly GCA_046727075.1. Classification (GTDB taxonomy): domain Bacteria; phylum Verrucomicrobiota; class Verrucomicrobiia; order Chthoniobacterales; family JAFAMB01; genus JBKPBY01. Next base: position 3,805 of record JBKPBY010000239.1, read on the forward strand.
AAACGTTGTAAGTCCGGCAAACGATTTCTCTCAGGTCGCACCGAGACATATTTCGTTCAGAACAGGTGGCCTAATTACCGGTGTCGTCGGAATCCTGATTATGCCGTGGAAACTTGTAGCTGACCCGAGCGGATACATTTTCACCTGGCTGGTCGGCTACAGCGCGTTACTCGGCCCGATTGGTGGAATCATGATTGCCGATTATTTCGTGGTTCGGCACCGGCACCTGAATGTTGGAGCGCTTTACGACGGGTCAGGAGAATACCGTTACACGAACGGGACCAGTCTGGTAGCTGTTGCGGCATTTGTTCTAGCTGTCCTGCCGAACCTGCCCGGATTTCTGGTTACAATCAAAGTGCTTCCCGCGAATTCTGTTCCCGGATTTTTCGTCGATCTGTACAATTACGCCTGGTTCGTCGGATTCGTGTTAGCATTTGTGCTTTATCTGATCCTCCGCAAGATCGCGCCAAACAGCTGAGTCAGACATCACGCCGAGACGCGGAAGGATCTCACGCCAAGACGCAAAGATATGAGGTTTTAAGAGGTTTCTGAGGTTTGCGCGGATCGAAATTTGCACTGGCATCACTCGATTGAAAAAACAAGCATGCTCCGAAAGGAGCACTTGACATTAGCCCAGGGCCCTAGCCCTGGGTAGAGGTGAAAGTATGAGCGTCAACGCCAAGCTTGATCATGTGGTGATTCATGTTTCGGATTGGGAGCATTCCAATCGATTTTATCGGGATATTCTTGGAGCCGAGCTCGTGCAGCAGAACGGGCGGCTTGCTTACCGATTTGGAGATGTACAGCTGAATCTTCATGGACCGGGCGCAAAAGCGCACCCGCTTGCCAGAATTCCTGTACCACCTGGAGGAAGCGATTTGTGTTTCGAGTGGCTGGGGCCGATTGGCCAAGCGGTTGAGCACCTGAAGAAACAGAGCGTCGAAATCGAACTGGGACCAATCAAACGAAATGGCGCTAAAGGGCAGGGGGACTCCGTTTATTTCCGGGATCCGGATGGATCGTTGTTGGAGTTTATTTCGTACACTGGTCGCAACCAGTCCTGAGGCCTTCCTCTGGCCGAGCAGTTGGGCGGAAGGCAAGCGTCGTTTCGGGTTATGTTTTCTTAATCCGCTTGATCCGGTCTGCAGCGCGCCGTATCTCTTACTCCTTCCGTCGACCCTCCCTTCGCTCCGAATGTCTACTGTTACTAAAACTCATTATCCTGTGCTTGATTTCGATCTAGGTTTTGAAATCGATCGGCTGCGCGAAACGGTTCAGGCATTCAGTTCCGAGGAAATCGCGCCTCGCGCTGAAAGTATTGACCGTGAAGACAAATTCCCACGCGATCTCTGGCCAAAAATGGGTGAGCTGGGTCTCCACGGAATCACCATGGAGGAAAAGTACGGCGGAACAAACATGGGCTACCTCGCGCACGTCGTTGCGATGGAGGAGATTAGCCGGGGCTCCGGTTCTGTCGGGTTATCATACGCCGCGCATTCGAATCTGTGTTTAAACCAGATCCGCCGGAACGGAAATGCGGAACAGAAGCAGCGCTATCTGCCGAAACTGATCAGTGGCGAACATGTTGGAGCACTGGCGATGAGCGAATCGGGCTCGGGCTCCGATGTGGTGAGCATGCGTACCCGAGCTGATCGAAAAGGGGACGGCTATGTACTGAACGGCACGAAGATGTGGATAACGAACGGCTCGGAAGCCGAAGTGCTGGTTGTTTATGCGAAGACTGATCCGGAAGCGGGGTCACGCGGGATCACGGCGTTCATCGTGGAGAAAGCGATGAAAGGAGTCGGTGTCGCGCAGAAGCTCGACAAGCTTGGTATGCGCGGATCGCCAACCTGCGAGCTCGTATTTACCGATTGCGCGGTGCCGGCGGAAAACGTGCTCGGCGAGGTGGGACGCGGTGTGAATGTGCTGATGAGCGGACTCGATTACGAACGAATAATCCTCGCCGGTGGCCCGCTCGGGATCATGCAGTCGTGTATGGACATCGTGTTGCCGTACCTTCACGAGCGAAAACAATTTGGACAACCGATCGGTCAATTTCAGCTGATGCAAGGAAAGCTTGCGGATATGTACACAACTTTGAATGCATGCCGTGCATACGTCTATGCAGTCGCCAAAGCTTGTGATCGCGGTCAGACAACCCGCAAAGACTGTGCTGGAGCGGTTTTGTATGCAGCCGAAAAAGGAACCTGGATGGCTTTAGAAGCAATCCAGGCACTCGGCGGGAATGGATATATCAACGAGTTTCCGACGGGGCGTTTGCTGCGGGACGCGAAGCTTTACGAGATCGGAGGAGGTACTTCCGAGATCCGCCGAGCATTGATCGGGCGAGAGTTGTTCAACGAGACAGCGTAGGATTGCGCTGGAGCACGATCCTTTCAGATGGGTAGCCACTTCGTGGGCAATGCCTTTGTCGACGCAGCCAATCAAGAGTAAATCCGGTTGGACGCTCCGTTCGGAGCGACGCTACGTCACCAGGAAACCGCCGTCTACGCGAAGCGACAGACCGTTCAGCATTGATGCTGCGTCGCTCAGCAGAAAACAGACTACCGACGCGATTTCGTCGCATTCAGCGAACCGGCGAAGCGGGATCCGGTCCAGCATCGGTTTCCCTTTTGCGGGATCACTCCAGGCCCGCTTACCCATTTCCGTCATGACGACGGTAGGATTCACCGAATTAACGCGAATGCCGTATTGACCGAGTTCGACCGCCATAACGTTCGTGAGCTGATCCAAACCCGCCTTCGAAGCTGCGTAAGCAGCATGATCGCGAAGGGCCTGAAAAGAAGACATGCTGGAGACATTCACAATCGAACCAGCGACACCTCTTCGAATCATGCCGGCTGCCACAATTTGTCCAATGATCATTGGCGCACGAAGATTCACTGCAATGGTCTGATCAAATGCGCCTACCGTCGTCCCGAGAAATGGTTGCAGAATTGCGATGCCGGCGTTGTTCACGAGAAGATCGATCTCTCCTGCGTTCTCTGCGGCTTCACTGGCGGCGCCAGCATCTTGAAGATCAGCGAAGATCGTTTCACAGCCGATTTCTTTTTTCAGCTCTTCCAGATCACTCTCGGTTCTGCTGACCGCCACTACGCGCGCATTGAAGCGGTGGAGCATGACCGCAATGGCGCGGCCAATTCCTTTCCCTGCACCGGTGACCAGGGCTCGTCGTTGTTGGAAATCAATCTGCTGTGTTGAAGGTCGTAGTTTCATATGATTTGGGATTGATTGGTCGCTGGAGCCGATATTCACGAGCCTGCGGTGGAAGCTTCTGTTGCGCGTTCTGTGTCAACAGCGGGCTCTCCGCGACTGCTCATTGCCCATAATAAGACCGAAGCGACCTCGATCGATAACATGCCTATCGACAACAGCTGCGGACTGATGGAAAGAATTGGCGATAGTAGACCTTAAATCAAGGTCATGAGCATCCAGCCAAACAACGCTTGCACTGCAGAGGCTGCGCCGCGATGGGCGGGAAACCGATCTAGGAACGCAACGGCGGGACTTCACGTCAAGACGCCAAAAGAATCTCACGCCAAGACCTGTCCGCATCCGCCAGAGGCGGAAGCGTTGCGGGCAGGTCTTGGCGTGAGGTCCTTTTTGGCGTCTCCGAGATCAAGGGCATCGATCATGCGAAACCGGCGGAAGCGAGATGACGTATTGTGCGGAAGGGCCGCTGATGGTCATCAACTGATCTCCGATTTCCTGATCGTCCGAACATTCTGGCTGCTCTTGTTGTGGTTCCTGAATATCTGAGTAAGAAGGACCGGGCTCAAAAAACGGAACGAAAGTCGGTGCGTGACGGCCGGGAAAGAAATGAAAAGTAAGTCTATTCATTTTGCTGTCTCTCGGTTGAAGTGAACCTCGATTAGCGTCCTGACCAGAAAATAGCCCTGCCAGCGACAACCCTATGTCAGGAGACTGCTGAGAACGGTTTAGCTCAGGTCGGCGTCTCATATTGACTAGTCAGTTAAGGCTGTGGGTAAAAAAACTTTGGGTTATGTGTGTACTGGTTCGGCCACACCAAGAAGCCGGAATATGCCGGAGCGAACCCCTTTAAGCCGTTCCGGGCTGTTCTCGACTTTTGCCTGTAAGCCGACACCAACAATAAAGCAGAAGATCTCTTGCGCTCGCTGCTGCGCTGCTTTCGGGTCCAACCCTTGCTCTTCGAACACGTCTTTAACCGCCGAAGTCAGGTAACGAATCACTCGTTCGGAAAATTCCTGGGCCTTTACGCGCACTGCTTGATCTTGTGTCGCCAACTCCGACCCGATGGAGCAGAATGGGCATCCGCACATTTTGCCGATCTTGGTGTATTTGGCCATCTGGCCCTCTATGAAATAGTCGGCGTAAGCATCAAAACGCTCAATTGGAGGGCGGTCCGCCGAAAAAATCGAATCCATTCGCGCCCGCTTCAGATTCCAATGGTGCTCGTAGGCTTCCACCGCAAGCTGGGACTTGGACTTAAAGAAATGATAGAAGCTGCCCTTGTTGACTTGGGCCCGTTGACAGATGTCATCTACGCTGATCGACCCATAGCTATTTTCCCAGATCAGGTCGACTGCGGTCTCAAGCAGCTTAAGCCTGGTGTGACATTCTGATTTCACTGTAGCAAGAAGATAACTTGACTGATCAGTCTAGCGCAAGAACTATTTTTGGGCCAAAAACGCCTATGCCACGACATCTGTTGTTCCCGATAAACTCGATGACGTCGCTATCTAAACCGAGCAGACACCGGGCCTTCGGTCTCGCCTGCAGCTCCTGTTCCGAAATCGATCGAAAAGATCATGAAGACTTCAGCGGCAGGAGATTTATTAGTGGCTCCGAATAACGGAGCGAGATCAACTCGTGTGTGCGGACTCGGCTTAACGGTAAACGAGGGACCGATCTCAAATATGTTTTTAGCTTTGCTCCGGGCACCGTGCTCCGACTCATTGGAATAGGAAGTCTCCACTCCAACTTTGAGCGCCTCACCGCGGAGAGCGTACGACCACGCTGTTGAGAATCCCATTTCTCTTTCGCGCGTACCGTTAACAGTTTGTTCGAAAAAGATATTTCCCGCGAACTCGATCAATTTCCCGATCTCTTGTCCGAGCAACAATCGCAGTTCGTACGAGTCCGAGACTCTACGTAGGCCCTGGCTCTCGCCTCCCTGCTCGCCTGTGTCGCCGGTGTCAGAAAAATTCTTACCGAGGCCCCATTTATATTCCCCAAGGAAAGTCGGATTGAGTGGAATCTTACCCCAATCGGCGAATGCGTAACGCGCCTCTATCAGCGTTTGCTGCAACTGACGATGCCCGTTGATTAATTCCTGATAAAATTCCCACGCTATCTGGAACCGATATGGCAAACCTATTTCGAGTTCCTGGACAAATACATGATCCGGCTTCCCACGGTGACGGGGAAAAGTTCCGTGGTAATCGAGATCCAGAAAAAGAGAATACGGCGGCAAAACGTAAACATCTGTATCGGCAGAAAACCGGCCACGCGCTGACCAATGCGGTTGATGATAGGGACCTACAATGTCTTCTCCCCATGGGCGTCCCGAGACGGCGAGCTCGGGAAGTTCCTGTTGGCTGGACACAGGATTTGCAGCGATGAATAGCAGCAGGCAGTTGAGAAATAGGGCCCGAGGGGTGAAGAATGGCGGCATAGGGTGTTCCGTGTGTGTCCATCCCGGCGGTTCGACACCAGCGCGCGTGACTGCTAACGGCCAGCAGCGTTGGCTTCAAGAATTTCTATGTTACAAAATTTTTTCGTATGGCTGATCATCAGTCTCTTTCTGCATTTCAAGTGATCCAGCTTGTACTCCTCGGTGTTATCGCCTTCTCGACCGGCGGGATCTTGATGTGGCTGCTACTTTCGAACAACGCCAAGCCGCCGGAGGTCTCGGCGCCCACTACGCCTGTCGCTCAGCCGGCCGACCAGTCAGCATTTGAGGTAGTGCGGGAGCATCAACTTGCTCAGGCTCCGAACGTTACCGGAATGGATCCAAAGCAAGCGGCGTTGACGCTGGCGAATTGGAGCTTTGACCATAAGACTTGGTCTGAAGCGATTTCGCAGTATGAGAAAGCAATTGCGCT
>JBKPBY010000240.1:0-7552 GCA_046727075.1 bacterium
TTAAGACCGCGATCAGCCCTCCATCGGTACAGCCCGGAGACGCCGTAATCATCAGCGGAGACCTCGGCCGTCACGGCATCGCAATCCTTTCGGTCCGGGAAGGTCTCGAATTTGAATCGCCGATCCTGAGCGATACGGCGAATGTCTGGCCCGCTGTCGAGGCGCTGCTGAATGCAAAAATTGAAGTTCACTGCCTGCGCGACCTGACCCGCGGCGGCCTGGCCACTACGCTGAACGAAATTGCAGCCGACCGCGACGTCTGCATCAAGCTGGAAGAAGCGCTGATCCCGGTCGATGAAGTTGTGCAGGGCGCGTGCGAGATTCTGGGACTGGATCCTCTGTATGTGGCGAATGAAGGACGGTTCGCGGTGTTCGTTCCCGCAGTTCAAGCCGACGCGGCTCTCGCAGTCATGAAGGCGATCCCGGTGTCGCAAGGATCAGTCCGGGTCGGCCATGTGGAAGAGAGTCCCGGCCGCACGGTGATCCTGCAAAGCCGTATCGGAGGCAACCGCGTGGTCGACATGCTCAGCGGAGAACAGCTGCCAAGGATTTGCTGATGACCTGGCCTCGCATCGGGTTGTCCTGAGCGAAGCGAAGGACCTATGCATTCTTCGGGCCATAAAATGCAGAGATCCTTCGCTACGCTCAGGATGATCGCGATAAGGATTGCGCCGACTACAATGAGACGTTCATTTCCCGCGGGCCTGCTCTACGCAAGCCAAGAAAGTCGATGAACTCCTTCATTCCAAAACCTGTCTTGGCAGACACCGGGAGCACTTGCATCCCTGGACGGACCGTCTGGATGTTTGCTAGCGCTGTGGGTTCATCAAACTCCACAGCGTGCGATAGATCCATCTTGGTTAGCACAGCCACATCGGCGCTATTGAAGATAGTGGGATACTTGAGTGGCTTATCTTCTCCTTCCGTGACCGATGTGAGTACCAGGCGCAAGTTTTCGCCCAAGTCATAGGACGAGGGACACACCAGATTGCCAACGTTCTCAATAAATAGAAAATCCAACTGGGCGATATCCCACGTCTGTAGTGCATTCCGAACCATGGCGGCTTCCAGATGACACAGCGTGCCGGTAGTGATCTGCTTGACGGGCGCTCCGCTGCGGACTAATCGTTGCGCATCGTTCTCGGTCGCCAGGTCGCCAACGAGTGCGGCAACACGGTAAGTTGGCCGTAGCAGTGTCAGGATCTTCTCCAGAAGAGTGGTCTTTCCGGAGCCCGGACTCGATACGAGGCTCACGACGAAGACGTTGGACCTGCGAAACTCGCCCCGAAGTTCCCGGGCGACTACATCGTTCTGCTTCAAAATGTTTTTTCGGACTTCCACCAGACGTGGTTCCTGCGTCATGACTCAAGCTCCAGAGAAACCAATTCCAATTCCTTCCCGCGCAAGATCTCTGATGCAGGAGCGCTGCATACAGAACAACAGAACCGCTGCATCGAGCCAACCGTGCGTTCTGCGCGACATTGCGGACAATAGATCACAATGGGCACATCCTCAATAATGAGGTGAGAGCCTTGCAGAGACGTATCGTAGCTGGCTATCTCGTAAGACGAGAGCAGCGCATCCTTAAACACGCCGGAAAGTGGTCCAACCTTGATGTGCAGCGCAATCACGCGTCCCCGAACACGCTCGGCCTCTTGGCATGCCAGATCGACGAGGCTCATCGTAATGGATAGCTCGTGCATTGAATTCTTCAGGTCGTCGCTTCCATGGTGTTGAATCCGCGATACTGCCAAGGCAGCCTCCAGGCTGATTCCTCCGTCCTGGGGAGCAACCGCGTGGCCGGCAAAACGTCTTTCAGACCGAAGCTGCAAATCGCGTGCGTGGGTCCACCGCATACTTTCATGATTCGATAGTGGCGGATCGGATCAGCACGGCAGCATACTTCCTCGGCAGCCTTGGTAATTACTTCTGGTTCGCGGAACTCGTCGAGCAATTTCATGACTGCTCTTCCAGGCTGTACCCTTTGACTTCTTGCGTGGCAGCCTCCGGTTCTCCCAACGTGCGAAGTGTCCGCATCCGATCGAGCGCGTCCTCCTCGCTGATCTTGCTCATGGCGAACCCAACATGGATCAACACCCAGTCCCCTGCAACCGGAGGATTATGTTGCAAAAACCCCAGGTCCACTTTGCGGCGCACGTCAACCACTTCGACCACCGCCGTATTGGGCTGGTCCGGAGAGATGTCAACGATTCTTCCGGGAATTGCCAGGCACATTCAAGTGCTAGTTTGCAATTCTGATTCCACAAACCGTGATTCGATCAGGCGCACTGCTATGGACGATGAGCATCGAGAAGGCTGATGGTGTCACATTCTGACGACGGTGCGCTGCAGTAGTGGGTCGAATTCTCCGGTGATCGTATGCCCATCGTAGGGCATTGCCCCCCAACGGGCACCTCAAGTCAGTACTGCTAGTAGAGGCGAGTTCATCAGTCTGTCAGTGGACACCGATCTTGATATTGCCATTGCATTAAATATGAGCCAACAGCGTGACATGCTGCGAATGCGCCGGTCATACCGGCCGCGCTCATATCAGACAGACTTTGGTACGGCTCGTGCAGTGCTGTCGGACAAGAGCTTGTGTCGAGCAAAACGGCGCGCCAGCTCAAACGTCATGATTTTCTTGCAGGAGAACATATGAACTTATCAAGTCGACATCTCTTAATGGCGGGAGTCGCGCTGGCGGTCGTCGTACTTGGGACTGCCACACCGTCACACGCACAAGCGCTCGGATGGGAGGGCGAAACCGGTGTGTTCGTCACGCCCCTTGCCTACACTGCAGCCTCCGAAAATCAAAAGGTCCATCCCGTTGTTGCTTACCACTACTTGAATGCCGGTTCGGTCATCGGCGACTTTCACGAGGCCTCGATCACAGTTGGCTTCCTGAAGCGTTTCGAAATGGGTTATACGCACGAATTTCATGCCCAGGGCGATGACAAGGGCTTGAGCCCGCTGTGGCAGAACGGCTTCGAGATTTTCCACGGCAAGGCAATGGTGATCCCAGAAAAGGGAAAATGGATCCCGACGATCTCGGTGGGCTTCATGGCTCGCCAGAACGTGCGCAACGTCGGCAACTTGAAATTTGTTTCCAGCGGCGGTATCAGCGCAACCGACTCCGGCAAGTCTAACGGCGACATCTACATGGTTGCCTCCAAGCAGATCTCCCAGCTGAAGCGGCTTCCAATCATTCTGACCGGCGGTCTGCGGGGTACGAACGCAGTACTCTGGGGTATGGGCGGGAACGCGCCCGATTGGAAAGCGCGAGCCTTCGGCTCGATCGCCATACCGTTCAAACTACCCGGCGGGCACTCGATCATTTTCGCGTCGGAAGCTGCTCAGCAACCACATCACCCGGTTAACTTCCCCAACCTGAACATTCCGACCACATTGACGTACGCCGCGAGGTTCATACCCGCCAAGTACCACTTCAATCTTGATGTCGGTGTAGCGCAGATCGCGGGCAACGTGGCTCCGGGAACGAACCTGAAGGCTCGTCACCAGGTGGGCGCGCAAATCTCGTGGGCGTTCTGATGTGAAATGTGCCGGGCTCAGCAAGTTCTTAGGGTACGCCCGGCACCGTTTCTCTCATCGCATTTCAGGTGACGGCATCGGGCAAGTAGATGGATGGCGTCGGGGCTGGAATACGTAGATGACAACATCGCAACCCGTTCGCGGAAGAAGGAATTCGCAACCGAGTTCATATGGACCCTGAACGGATTACCAAGGCTTCGCTGAACACCCCCACTAATCCGCGGTCCAAAGGCTTTGATGTCCTGACGGTCCGGAGGGACTTCTCAGCACTTGATCAAATCGTGCATGGCCATCCGCTCGTGTACCTGGACAACGCAGCAACTGCGCAGAAACCCCGATGTGTTATCGAAAGCCTCCGCCACTTTTACGAAGCTGATTGCGCCAACATTCACCGGGGCGTTCATGAACTGAGCGAGCGCGCAACGACAGCATATGAGAAAGGGCGCACTAAGGTACGGCAGTTCATTAATGCCGGCAAGAATGAGGAGGTTGTTTTTGTTCGCGGGACTACCGAAGCGATTAACCTTGTGGCCGCTACATGGGGTCGGAGGAATGTTCACAAAGGCGACGAAATCATCATCTCCACGCTCGATCATCACTCAAACATCGTGCCGTGGCAGATTTTGTGCGAGGAAACAGGAGCAATTCTCAGGTGGATTCCTATTGACGACCGGGGGGAGTTGCTGCTGGATGAATACGAAAAACTGCTCGGACCGCGCACAAGGATCGTAGCGGTTGCACACGTTTCGAATACGCTTGGGACGATCACCCCGATTCGCCGAATTATCGAGATGGCACACCAGGTTGGCGCGGTTGTGCTGGTCGATGGTGCCCAGGCAGCGCCGCACTTGCGAATCGACGTTCGGGCGCTGGATGCCGATTTTTATGCGTTCTCCGGGCATAAGGTGTTCGGACCCACCGGTATTGGGGTCCTGTACGGCAAATGCGAACTTTTGGAAACCATGCCTCCGTACCAAAGCGGCGGCGGCATGATCCGCAGCGTCACCTGTGAAAAGACCACATATCTCGATCCACCCTTCAAATTCGAAAGCGGCACTCCGAACATCGCCGGCGCCATCGGTCTGGGCGCAGCGCTTGATTACGTCAGAAAAATCGGGATCGACGAGATCGCCGCGTATGAGCACCGCTTGTTGCTTTACGGGATGTCCGCAGTTTCTTCAGTTCCCGGGCTCCGCATCATCGGAACACCTGCCGAGAAAGCCGCAGTGCTTTCCTTCGTGATCGCTCATATCGATTCGACCGATATCGGAACGATGTTGGATTTGCAGGGCATCGCGGTTCGCACTGGTCATCATTGTGCCCAGTCGGTCATGAGACGGTTTGGACTGTCCGGAGCAATCCGCGCTTCGTTCGCCTTCTACAACACCCTGACAGAGATCGACGTCCTGGCTGATCGCCTTGGGCGAATCACAACAATGTTGCAGTGAGGTCTGCTTCAGCCGCCAATCGCGCTCATCGGCCGCGGAGGAGGTACGAACTGGGGGGCCCCGATCGTGTGGCCTTGCCATTTTGCCTGCACGCAGTCGAACATGGCTGCTTCGATGGCGGCATCATTGTCGGAGAGCAGCAAGGGCCGCAGGTCGGTCTCTTCGACGGCGAAGAGGCAGTAGCGCATCTTCCCGTCGGCAGTCAATCGAAGGCGGTTGCAGTCGCCGCAAAACGGTTTCGTTACCGATGCAATAAATCCAACCCTGCCATTTCCATCTCCGAACCGAAATTCGGTGGCAGGCGTACCCTGCTCCGCTAGCGTGATTGGAATCAGCGGTCCGATTTCCCGTTCGAGAATCACACGTATCTCATCAGCCGAAAGCACGTTAGTGATGTTCCAGAGCCCCTGAGAATCCAAAGGCATGAACTCGATAAAGCGCACCTGCATGCCCGACTCGCGCCCAAATTTCGCAAGGGCCACAATGTCATGCTCTGACCGCCCCTTCACGGCAACGGCGTTGATCTTGATCGGTCCGTAACCCAATTCCTCCGCCACGCGCAGCCCCTGCATGACCGCAACGAAAGCGTCGCGTCGGGTGATGAGCCTATACGTCTCGCGATCCATACTGTCAAGGTGCACATTGATGCGGCGCAGTCCGGCGTCATGGAGTTCTTGCGCCCGATCCGCGAGCAAGACGCCATTGGTGGTCAGCGCAATACTCTCAATCCCGTCAATGCGCATGAGACGACTGATAAGGGCGCTCAGGTCTTTTCGAACTAGCGGCTCGCCGCCCGTTAGGCGGATCTTACGCAGGCCCAGGTTTACGCCTATTCGAACCAGCCTTTCGATTTCGTCCACGGACAGCAGTGCGGCGCGTGGGGTGAACGCCCTCCCGGCTTGCGGCATGCAGTAGTAGCAGCGTATGTCGCACGTATCTGTAACGCTGACTCGCAACTTGTCGTGTAGACGACCGAACCTGTCGACGAGTTGCTTCCCGGATGACATTCAGATTCCAATCCAGCGCGCTACCAAGCTGCGAGCTAATGCTGGATCGTCTGTGCCCTTGACGATCGCCCGCCCATCTTCGAACAAAGTGAGTGCGTACGGCGGCACCTCCAGACGAAGCAGCTGATCTTTTACCTGCACGGTGCCGAGCACGCCTAAACGCGAAGCGAGCGCGCCGAAATCGGGCCGGCGATCGATCGCCGGGCGGACCTGTACCGCATTGCGGCCGCACAGACTTACGGCCTGCTGCCGGCGTGAGCTCAAGAAATCGAATTGTCCCAGCGCGCAGCACGGGCAGCCTTCGCTGCGAGAGACTGCGATCGCGTCCAGGCTAAAATGCCATGCATCAGCCACAAACAGCGCCGTCGGTGCCGAGAGTTTGTCAGTGAGGAATTGCAACGCGATGGATGCCTGGATCGATGCTGCAAGCACTGCTGCCGGCCCGATAATGCCCGATGTATCGCATGTCCGAACCGACCCCGGCGCCGGCAACTGCCGGTGCAGGCAGCGGAAACACGCAGTCTTTCCGGGAACGATTAGCCGGGCCATGACCGTTGCAGATACGCAGCTCGCATAAATCCATGGCACGTTGTTTTTCGTGCAGGCGTCGTTAAGCAAGTAACGGCCTTCGAGATTGTCAAGGCCATCCAGGACGAGGTCGATGTCTTGCAACAAGTCGAAGACGCTATCAATTCCGATATCCGCGACCACGGGCTCAACCTTGATCTCTGAATTGATCGCGGCAAGGCGTCTCGCAGCAGCAATGGTCTTGGGAGCGGATTCGTGAGCATCGGATTCATCGAACAGCATTTGCCGCTGCAAATTTGACCATTCGACTAAGTCCCGGTCCACGAGGCGAATAAATCCGACTCCTGCCCGGGCCAGCATATTCGCGGTGTTGCTTCCCAACCCTCCACATCCGGCAATCAGCACACGACCGCGCCCAATGTGCTCCTGACCTTGCGGGCCAATGGGAGCGAACAATTCCTGGCGCGAGTATCGGCTAGCGATTGTCATGGCACACTTCGCCTATTTCTTTGCAACCGATCTTCCACCGCTAACACCTCACCAAACCCCCTTCGGAAACTGCACTTGGGGCGTGTTATCCGTCCTTTGGCGAATGCTTGTCGCGTCAGGTCGCCACAAGCGCGTTCAGATCGTCGCCATAATCACTACCCGCATTAAGGCACGCGCCCACAGGGGGGCAGCGCCTCAATGGGCTTGCGCCATGATTTATTTTCTCCACTTGACCAGGCCCCACCCACCCTGCGGTCCGTGCTGTCCGATAACCCGTTTCCCTTCAAAGCTAAGAGCCCCGCTGCAATCGCTGGGTGAAGGGCCTCAGCTCAGTAGCGCGACATTTTTCCCAGCGTGAACTTTGGTTAGGGAATTGCCTTTTCCAAGGGCATGAAAGTCCTAATGATTCATCCCGAAAAATGCACCGGCTGCCAGAACTGCATGCTTGCTTGCAGCCTTCATCATGAAGGGCAATTCCGGATGGCAGCGTCTCGAATTCACGTTTACACCTGGGAGCGGGAAGGGATTTCG
>JBKPBY010000241.1:0-8560 GCA_046727075.1 bacterium
CGAGGGAAGCCCTGAAGAAGAAGTGGCTTGGACAGGAGTAAGCGGCGATCCCGCCGCGACCGGACCAACATCGCTGCTTAAACCCGGTAACGATGGTTTGATTATTGAACGCGGATTCGACGGCTCACTTGCACATACGGAAGCCGCTTAATGAGTCTACCGCGCTATTCGCGCTCTAGCATTTTGACCTACTAGTGTCCTGTCCCATAAATAGCATGGCTTTCGCCGTCGGTCAGTTGGCTGTTTTTCAAGGCGGTCCGAGCCGGACTGGCGTTTGCGACGAGCATATCTGAATTGATACGTAAGGAGCGAGCAACGCGGAAAAACAGCCAACTGGCCACGGCCCGGAGGGTTACGATGAAAATGGGCCGGCGGCTGCGTTGCTCGTCGGTCACGTATCCATTCAGATATGCTCCGCTCCTCGCGCCTTGCCGGCGGCCCATTTTGATCGCAACGAAAAGCCATGTTATTTATGGGACAGGACACTAGGATGAGGATATCCCCCGTGCCCTCGAAAAAACAACCTGCCGAAGTGCCGGGTCGACTTCAAACGAAACGACGAAATGGTCTTGTCCCACGAACCACGGAGCAAGCTTCCAGTTTGTTGTTATCCAATGGACAATCGCCCGGTCAACATCGGGATAACCGGTCCCCTTGCGTACGCTCACCCTGGAGACTCGCCCATTGTCGACTCCAAACCCCACGGCAATGTGTAAACGTTGACCTTCTGCCCCCTGTTGCTGCAGGAGCATCCTCCATTGTTGCGGTGACAGTTCAGGAAGCGCTACCTTGCCGACTTGCACATTGGGGCCCGGCACGCGACCAGCGACCTCCACCAACAGTGGAGCAATGACGGTGGCATCGGCCGGTTTGGAGCAGAACAATAGCCCGGTGGACAAAACCGAAAGACCAAACAGTAACTTTTTCATAGGCGGAGAGCTTCGACCTTCTTCCGAGGAGTGGTTTTCGTCACCACAAGGCTCTATTTTAACATCTTTTGGTTGTGTTCTGCTAGGACAATTGACCCCAGCCTGATATATCTTCTTATGCAGAAGCGGGTTGTTCAGTAGACCGAACATGGAAATTCCCTCTGCGAGCAATTTATCACCCTAACCTGCCTAGCAAATGATCGAAACGTTTGTGATGATGCGCCGAGGGCTGGCGACTTTCATCGCTGTACTCACCTTGGTCTCATCCGGTATCGCCTGGGTCAATTTCCATGGCACCTGGGTGCTCGATCTCAAAGCATCGGATTCTCCCGAACCAATGCTGAAGCGCATGGGAGTTTCCGCACTGGAACGGAGACTGGCAGGTTCAATGAAGCTCGAATCTACCTATCGCCAGTCTGCAAATCTCCTGACCATCACGACCCGAGGGCTCGGATTTTCGCGGACAGAACATCTCCGTTTAGATGGTCGCCCAGAGACAAAGACAGAGAAGAGAACGGGCCCTTACACAATTCGAACTTGGTGGTCACACCACGGCAAAGAGCTGATCTCGACTAGTACTTTTCGAACCAAAGATAGTAAGAATGCTGAACTGATCGTTACTCGCAAACCGGCCGAGGGCGGAAATGAACTTGTTCTCAGCCAGACGTTGAAAATCGAGGGAGAGCCGGCGGGACCAGTCTTGCGTCGGATCTGGCGGAGGAAAGCCTAGTGCCCTAAGTCGACACGTTGCCTGCCGATCCGCCTAAAGAAAGGCGCGGCAAGCCCCTGATCAATCCCCAGAGCTGCGGCTCCGAGATAGGTTCTGCAGAAAATTTTTGGCCGCTGCGGGCGCGAGCGACCGAAGATTCCGAAGAAATTCTGGTCAGCCGAAAATCCGGGCCTAATTCCGGACTCGAAAAAACACACCAAAAAGGGGTAATTTGGTTCGGAAAATGAACGTCTCGGAGCCTGGATTAGACACGCTTGTCGTGGGAACCAGCCAGCTGGCCGGCGTGCTTGATGTCTCGACCAAGTACGTCGCCGATCTCACGCGGGCCGGTGTACTTGAGCCGGTATGAATAAATTAACTGACAACCCATTGATTGTTTTCGCGCTCGCTCTCTTTGTGCTGTGGCTCTCGGCGCGGATCGGTTCCTTTTTTCTCAAGAGATGGAAACTGGAAGCGGGCGTGCGTAGTGACTTCAGCGTTGTCTTGGCCGCTACGCTGACGCTGCTGGGCCTCATCATCGGATTCAGCTTTTCGATGGCTATAAGCCGATACGAGCAGCGTCAGAATTGCGAGGGAGCAGAGGCCAACGCAATCGGCACAGAATACCTCCGGGCCGACCTGCTGCCCGCCGCCGACGCGGCAAGAGTACATGCGCTGCTGAGGAACTACGTCGATGAGCGTATCTTGTTTTATAACACCCGCCATGAGCAAAGGCTTCGGCAGATCAATGCCACAACTGCTCAATTGCAGATCGAGCTGTGGAACGCGCGGTCCATGCCCAGGCCGACGCGCAGCCGTCGCCCGTCGTCACCTTGGTCATTTCGGGCATGAACGATGTGTTGAACTCACAGTCATCCGCCCAGGCTGCCTGGTGGAACCGAATCCCCATCGAGGCCTGGGGTCTGATGGGAGTGATCGCCATCTGCTGCAACTTGTTGGTCGGCTACAGTGCACATCGCCCCGAAGTGGAAGGCATTCTGATGTTAGTGCTACCGATTGTAGTGTCCATTTCGTTCTTTCTCATCGCGGACATTGACAGCCCACGTGTCGGCGTCATTCGCGTGCAGCCGCAAAATCTAGTAAGCGTCGCTCAATCCCTGCATGCGCACTAACTAGTCTAGCTAGAGCCTGTTTCGAAAAGGAATAGCCCCCTATTCGGTCGCGTATTGGTGGCTACGCGGGGGGCTAAGCATTTCTGTACTGCAGCGCCCAAAAGCCTACTTTCTCCGCTGGGTAGGGCAACAGCCTGGGTTTAGGCTCGGCAAGCCTCGCCCTCTCAGCGCTGGACGTGAATCCGTCGCTCTTAGAGTGAATTTCGTTCGGCGCTTGCTGATAGGGGAATTGTCCTTGATCTTTTATTGAGATGTTGAGAAGGCTTCCTCGATGAAAGCCGGCAAGCCTATCGTCGGGGTTTTTGATACGAAGCCCTATGACCGTGACTATCTTAGCCGCGCGGCCGGATCGGGCGGACTGGACTGGCATTTTCACGATTTTCGGTTGGAGGTGAAAACGGCGTTGGCGGCGAAAGGGGTGCAGACAGTTTGCATATTCGTCAATGACATTGCGAACCGCACGGTTCTCGAACAACTGGCTGGTTCGGGCGTCGGGTTGGTCGCGTTGCGTTGCGCGGGATTCAACAATGTTGACTTGACTGCGGCGAAAGAACTGGGCCTTGCCGTGACGCGCGTACCGAGCTATTCGCCCCATGCCGTTGCCGAGCATGCCGTCGCTCTCATTCTGGCATTAAACCGTAAAATCCATCGCGCGTTCAATCGGGTCCGGGAGTTTAATTTCTCGCTGAACGGTTTAGTGGGGTTTGACTTGTACGGAAAAACGGCCGGTATTTTAGGCACCGGCAAGACGGGTCGCATCGTAGGTGAAATATTGCGCGGATTCGGAATGCGCGTGCTTGCTTCCGATCTCTACCCGAACCGGGAGTGGGCTGCTCAAAATCGCATTGAATACGTGGACATGAACACGCTTGCGAAAGAGAGTGACCTCATTTCACTGCATGCTCCTTTGACGCCTCAGACCGATCGCATTATCAATGCGGAGACTTTGGCTCAGATGAAATCCGGAGTGGTGCTAGTCAACGTCAGCCGCGGCCGGCTGATTCACACCAAAG
This sequence comes from bacterium, assembly GCA_046727075.1. Classification (GTDB taxonomy): domain Bacteria; phylum Verrucomicrobiota; class Verrucomicrobiia; order Chthoniobacterales; family JAFAMB01; genus JBKPBY01. The sequence goes on from JBKPBY010000241.1 coordinate 3,785, forward strand.
CCCTTATCAAAGCCCTGAAGAGCGGGCACGTCGGTGGCGTTGCGCTGGATGTCTACGAGGAAGAGGAAGGCATATTTTTTGAAGATCTCTCGGGGGAGGTGTTGCATGACGACGAACTCGCGCGTCTGCTCACCTTTCCGAATGTGCTGGTGACCGCGCATCAGGCCTTTTTTACCCGCGAAGCACTCAGCGAAATTTCCCGGGTCACCGTCGAGAATATCCGCCGTTTTGCCGCGAAGCAGGCCTTGCTGGAGGGGACGGTTCTGTAGAGGAGGGCGGGATCAAGAGGCCAAGGCGCCTCGCCCGCAGTTGCTACGCGACGGCGTTGCGGGCGGGAAGCTTGGCCTTACCGGCCGGGTACATTCGATCGCCCTTGCATTTGGTCGGGCATGCGTTACCGAATCGGACAGGACCACAAGCTTTCCGAAAATGAAAGATGCCCCCACGAACCCCTCTGGCGCACCGAGCTTCCGCGGAACGCGGACCGGTCTGGATGTAGAAGACATCAAGCAGTCATTCCTCGACAATCTCTTTTACGGTCTGGGCCGGGCGCCCTCCGTGGCCACGCCCAACGACCTTTATACCGCATTGGCGCTGACCGTTCGCGACCGGGTTTTTCATCATGGCATACACACGGTAGAAACCCATAAAGAACAACAGGCCAAAAGGGTCGCTTACCTCTCCGCGGAATATCTCCCGGGGCCGCATCTGGGGCTCAATCTTTTGAATCTCGGCATAAGCGAGCAGGCTCGGCAAGCGCTGTCCCAGCTGGGTTATGATTTAGACGATTTGATCGAACAAGAGGAGGAACCAGGCTTGGGCAACGGCGGACTTGGCCGGCTCGCTGCTTGCTATATGGATTCGTTAGCGTCGCTGCAGGTCCCGACGATCGGCTACGGCATGCGGTACGAATTTGGGATCTTTGAGCAGACGATCAAGGATGGGTGGCAAGCTGAGAGGACTGACAAATGGCTGCGCTACGGCAATCCCTGGGAAGTTGTTCGCCCCGAAATCTACTACGAGGTGAAGTTTGGCGGTCATACCGAGCACCGGGCCGACGATCAGGGGCATCACCGGGTGAGGTGGGTGCCCGACAACGTCGTCAAAGGGGAAGCCTACGACACCCCCATCCTTGGTTACCGGGTGGGTACCTCGAATTTGCTTCGGCTGTGGAAGGCTGAGGCGGTCGAGTCCTTCGACTTCGCTGCCTACAATCAGGGCGACTATTACCGAGCGGTCGAGGAGAAAATGAACTCCGAGAACATCACGAAGGTCCTCTATCCCAACGATGAGCTGACTCAGGGAAAAATTCTGCGGCTCCAGCAGCAGTTCTTCTTTGTTTCATGTTCCCTGCAGGATTTGCTCCGCGTTCACCAGGCGCTAGGTGGCCGGCCGGAAAACTTCCACGAAAAAAACGCAGTTCAGTTAAACGACACGCACCCCGCTGTTGCGGTGGCCGAGCTGATGCGGTTGCTGGTTGATGAGCATGGGCTTAGCTGGGACACGGCCTGGCAGGTGACGAGCCAGGCGATTGCCTACACCAATCACACCTTGCTCCCCGAAGCTTTGGAGAAATGGCCGGTCGAAATTTTTGGCCGCTTACTGCCGCGGCACCTCGAGATTGTCTACGAGATCAATCATCGTTTCCTCGAAGATCTGCGGGCGAAATTCCCTGGAGATGAAGAGCGGCTGAAGCGGATGTCACTGATCGATGAGACAGGTCCGCGCTTTGTCCGAATGGCTAATCTCGCCACCGTTGGCAGTCATCGTGTGAACGGTGTCGCTCAGCTCCACTCGGACTTGCTTAAGAAAACTGTCCTGGCAGATTTTGCAACACACTGGCCGGAGAAATTCTGCAACGTAACCAACGGGGTTAACCCGCGCCGCTTTGTCGCCGTTGGTAATCCAGCACTGACCAAGCTGATCACCGAGCGTATTGGGGACGGCTGGCTGTACGAGCTAAGCGAACTGCGAAAATTGGAGCCTTTTGCCACCAGCCCGGAATTCCAGGCCGGCTGGCGCGAGGTTAGGCTGGAGAACAAACAGAAATTGGCTCGGCTGATCGAAGCTGCAACAGGGATCCGGGTAAACCCGGAGACGATGTTTGATATCCTGGTCAAGCGTATCCACGAGTACAAACGTCAGCATCTCTGTGTGCTGCACATTCTCACGCTCTATCTACGCCTCAAACACGATCCGCACGCAGACTTTCCTGCACGCACCTTCGTGATCGGGGGTAAAGCGGCGCCAGGATATTTTATGGCCAAGCTGATTATCAAGCTGATCAACGCAGTCTCCGCCTTGGTCGAAAACGATGCCGCGGTGCGCGACCGGCTTAAGGTTATTTTCTTTCCCGGTTTCAATGTCAAATCAGCGCAGCACGTCTACCCCGCCGCCGACCTTTCCGAGCAAATCTCCACCGCAGGTAAAGAAGCGTCGGGTACCGGCAACATGAAGTTCGCGCTGAACGGTGCGCTGACTATCGGAACGCTGGACGGCGCCAACGTCGAAATCCGAGAGGAGGTGGGCGAGGATAATTTCTTCCTGTTTGGACTTACGGTGGAACAGGTGACGGAGCTGAGATCACGCGGCTATCGGCCGCGCGATTATTACGAGCAGAACCCGATGTTACGCGAGGTGGTGGATTTAATCGGCTCTGGAGCGCTGAACAATGGCGACAAGGAGCTTTTCCGGCCGGTCGTCGATAACCTCTTATTGCACGATCCGTTTTTTCTGCTGGCCGACTACCAGGCCTACGTCGATTGCCAGAATGAGGTCAGCGCACAATGGGCGGACCAGCCAGATTGGACCCGCAAATCGATCCTGAACGCTGCGCGAATGGGCAAGTTTTCCGCTGACCGCTCGATCGATGACTATTGCGAGCAGATCTGGAACGTCAAACCCGTCCACGTCCACGTCAGGTGAGTGACAAGCTAGTGAGAGACCCAAACGCAAATTCTGATTGTGCTAAAAATGTGTCCTTCACCCGGAATGCGGCTCGCCGGGAGGCTCGGCCTACCGACGCAGAGGCGGACCACCGAGGCCCGACATTGTCCATGCTCGGCATTGACAATGCAGCCTATTACCGCCTAGGCGAGGATCGCAGGCATTATGTTGACTTCACTGGCTGCGGCAACAGTCTCAATGTTGCCAACCCACACGTTCTTCAGCTCATTATGGATAGCCTGCGCTACTGGCTCGTGGAGATGCACGTCGATGGCTTCCGCTTCGACCTCGCCAGCGGGCTGGCCCGTGATTGCTGGCAAGTAGATCGCCTGGCCGCGTTCTTCGACATCATCCACCAGGATCCAGTCATCTCGCAGACCAAGTTAATGGCTGAACCCTGGGATTCTTGGAACGGGGGGTATCAGGTAGGTAATTTTCCGGGCTGCGGCTCCGGGTACGGGTTTTGGCAAAATCAAATGTATGAATATAACCTCGCTCGGCGAAGCTCGATTCCCCTCACCAGTGGGACACGCGGTCGGTGATGAGGCAAGAATTCCCTTTGATATCGTACGCGACCCGGCCGTGACCGCACGGGATGAGGTGTTGTTTGAGCTTGCCGGGCCGCGAGCGAAATTGTTTTTCGACCCGAAGCGGACGCGCGCCGGTATCGTAACCTGCGGGGGCTTGTGTCCAGGCCTGAACAATGTGATCCGCAGCCTCTTCTTTGAACTCACCCGCACCTACGGGGTTGCAGAAGTGTGGGGATTTCGCGGCGGTTATCGGGGGCTTGATCCGGCGCAGGGGCCGGAGCCGATCCTGCTGACGCGCGATCTGGTCGATCCGATTCACCACCACGGCGGAACGATCCTGGGTACCTCGCGCGGCCCGGTCGATATGGCGGCGGCGGTAGACAATCTCGTTCAGCGGAATGTGAACATCCTCTTTACTATCGGTGGCGACGGTACCCAGCGAGGTGGTAACCACCTCTTTCAGGAATCCAAAAAACGCGGGCACGCACTTTCGGTCGTGGGGATTCCCAAGACGATCGACAACGACGTGGCTTATGTAGCACGCACTTTTGGTTATCTGACTGCGGTCGAGCAAGCCGTGAAAGTCCTTGACTGTGCGCACACCGAAGCTCGGAGCGTTCATAACGGAGTGGCTCTTGTGAAACTTATGGGAAGACACGCCGGGTTCATTGCGGCCGGTGCGACCCTGGCAAATCATGACGTAAACTTTACGCTCATCCCGGAAGTCCCCTTCAAGTTGGAAGGCGAGAACGGGTTTCTGTCTGCTTTAAAGAAGCGGATTCTCGAACGGGCCCATGCTGTCACCGTCGTAGCCGAGGGCGCCGGGCAAGAGCTTTTTGAGGATGCGGGAACGGAGCGGGATCCCTCCGGCAACATCAAGCTAAAGGACATCGGCCTCTATCTCCGGCAGGAGATCGAACAGTATTTCAAGAAGGCCAACATTCCAATCCATATGCGGTACTTTGACCCTAGCTACATTGTCCGCAGCAGTCCGGCTAATGCGGCCGATGCGGTTCTTTGCGATTTCTACGCCCGCAACGCCGCGCACGCGGCTATGGCGGGGAAAACCGGCCTGGTTATCGGATTGCTGCACGATTCTTACATTCATGTCCCGATCGAAATGCTGGTCTCGAACAAAAAGAACATCGAGCCGGACGGTACCTGGTGGAAAGCGGTTTTGGCGGCGACCGGACAACCGGCGCGGTTCGAGTAAGGACATTCGTCTAGTAGGGCATTGAAACGAATGAGCATTCTGATTTCCGATTTCGATGGCACCATCACGCGGTATGATTTTTTCGAT
>JBKPBY010000242.1:0-7193 GCA_046727075.1 bacterium
TCGACAGGATTCGTCAGGATCCGAGTATTCGTTACACTCCTCAAGCCTCATCGCCAGGCTCGAAACTCTCGAACAATTCATCGCTCTGAAAAGGACGATTATTCGTAACCCGGCGACGCGCTTGGCAGCGAAGTTATTCACAATCCGGGGCCGCTCACGCTCGAAAGCTGCTTAAATTGCTTTCGTCCCCGGCTCGATGAATAACTTCGGACCGACTATAAGAATGATTGACAGTCGATACATCACGCTATATATCGTCCGATATATCTTATGAATGCTTTTTCTGACCCTTGGGAGAAGCGGATGAAGTATCTCCGCGAGAATCTTTGGCACCTGCGAATGGCTTTTGCAGGGCCACACCATGAGAGGTGGGGTTCTGGTCGTTGGGAGCGAAGTCGGTTCGGCGCAGTGCGCGATTGTATGGGGAGGCATGGCAGATGGCGCCGTCGGTATTGGGAAGAAGCCGGCCCTTGGTTCGGTTACGCAGGCGGCCCTCGAGGGCGATTCTTCGAGTTTGGCGAAGTGCGGCTGGCGATCCTTTCGCTCTTAAAAGAAGGACCAAAGCATGGGTACCAGCTGATCAAGGAACTAACAGACCGTTCTGGAGGACTTTATCAGGCAAGCGCTGGAACTGTTTATCCCACGCTGCAACAACTCGAGGATGAGGGTCTAATCGTGCCTGAAACAGAAGAGGGGAGGAAAACCTACCGATTGACTCCTGAGGGTATTGAGGAGCTGGAACGTGAACACGAGACCGTCGAGCGGATTTGGAAGCGTGCCGAACGTTGGGACGATTGGGGACAATGGATGAAGCACGAGATGTACACATTCTTTCGACCTTTCGGAGCGCTTGTGAAATCGGCATTCCGCGCCGCGAAATGGGCTGGCGGCAGCAAAGATCGAGAAGATAAAGTAATCGCGATCCTCGAGCGCGCGAAGCGCGAACTCGATGAGCTGTCAGAATCCCACTAACCACAGCGTGGGGAGTGCTGGATAGTCTGGTTCGAGAACTCGATAACCGCCGCGAGTTTTTCGAAACGATCTTGCGTCTTAGGAATGCAAAATCCAAGCTACATTTCTTTGCAGGGAGCGTTCTAGTTTTTCTGGTTTGTGACTCGAGCGCTCCGAGGTTTCCCACTCATCATGAATGCATTGATTCTAGCCGCCGGTTATGCCACTCGCCTTTATCCGTTGACTCTCAACAAAGCGAAACCGTTATTGGAAGTGGCTGGAAAACCGATCATCGAATGGATTGTCGAGCAGCTCGTCCCGATTCCTTCGCTCGAAGGCATCTTTATAGTAACCAATCACAAATTTGCAGAAGGCTTCGAGGAGTGGGCGAAGCAATTTCAGCACAAACACAGATCGCCGTCACTTAAGGTCATCGACGATGGTTCAAATTCTGACGCAGACAAACTTGGAGCGATCGGCGACATCCATTTCGTCGTGCAAAAGGAGGCGCTCGATTCGAAGCCGCTATTAGTCGTTGCAGGAGACAATTTGCTGAGCAAGCCACTCACCGAGTTCGTAGAGTACGGGTCGCAGCACCCAGCGACACTGGCTGTGTATGATGTGAAGAGCCTTGAACAAGCTAAGAAGTATAACCAACTGCGAACAAATCCGGCTGGAGTTTTGACCGACTTCGAAGAGAAAATTGCGACTCCGAATAGCACATTATGTGGTATTGCACTGTATTATTACCAGCCCACAGCGCTCAAACTGCTCGATAAATATGTTGTCGAAGGAAACAATCCCGACCAACCGGGCCGATTTATCCAGTGGTTGCATAAGCGCCTCGATGTATTCACCTTCCCGATTCGAGGAACCTGGTACGACATCGGCAGTAAAGAGACCTTGGAGGAGGCCAACAAGCTGTTTAGCGCCGCGCTCTAGAGGCCGCGAAAGGGGTGCCGGGCGTTTTGCCCTCGCTTCCCCAGGTAATTTGTGGTTGATTTCCTGGCAACTGCCTCTTTAATCCGTACCTATGTCTACCCAAAAGAAACCATCAGGGGCGTTCCTGAAGCCGGTCCAGCCAGACGCAGCCCTCGCGAAAATCGTCGGCCCAGATCCATTGCCACGAACTGAGCTGACCAAGAAGCTCTGGGCCTATATCAAGAGTCACAACCTACAGAATAAGAGGATGATCACCGCAAACGCCGACCTCGAAGCCGTCTTCAACGGCAAGAAAGAGGTGGATATGTTCGAGCTGACTCGGTTGGTGAACACGCATATTGTGAAGTAAGGCTGGCTCGAAATCGTCATCAGTGCCGCTCCGCGAATGGTTCAGGGGTAGCGAGAGCAAGAGGTATTTTCTCAAGAGACGTCGTCTCGTAAGTGTGCGCGAGTGTCTTCCCTAGCTAAAAAGCTTTCGATCGCAGTCGTCCTATTGATTGCGCTGGCGGCAGCGTCCTTGTTTTTCCCGGTCGTTCCCGCCTTGCAAGCAATCTGCACCTGGATCGGCGATTTTGGGCCGTTGGGGGCGCTTGCGCTTGCGATTCTGCTCGCGGTCGGGTCGCTGGTTCCTTTGATGCCTGCCAGCCCTTTCATCATCGGAACGGCTGCAGTCTTCGGATTTCCGTTAGGGGTTTGCTCTGCCATCCTGGGCCTTGCGTTAGGAGCTTCCGGAGGATTCTTTCTTTCCCGCTGGTTCCTTCGAAAGGACGTCGCAGAGCAGCTCCGGAACCACGCCACGTTCCGGGCGATCGATTTGGCGATCGAAAAAGAGGGCTGGAAAATTGTCATCCTCTTGCGCCTCTGCCCGATTCCATTCGGTTTGGCTAATTATCTTTATGGCCTGACCGCGGTGCATTATCGTTCTTATTTAATTGCGACCTTGTTAGGCGGCTTGCCAAGCCTTCTACTATTTTGCGAGCTTGGCGCTGCCGGCAAAAAGAGTCTCAACGCGCTGTCCGAGGGCCGCTTTGGTCAGAGCCCGGGCGAGATAGTCCTTCTGGTGCTCAGCGTTCTCGCCACGTTGACGGCAATCGTCCTGATACCTCGCTTTGCTCAGAGAGCGATTAAGAAATACGCGCCGAACACGTTATAGCCTCGTCTCCAGCCCCGAATGCTTTCCGGGCCGAAGGCGCAGCTAAAACTCGTATTGTCTACCTGGATCCGGCACGACTGTTTGGGTTCGCGGCAATTCTGTTTCGATTCTTCCCTTGAACCAATTTACTGCCGCAGAATCGCCGTGCACTAACACGACAATCTTGGGTGACACGTTCCGGATATAATTGAGAAGCAGCTCGCGCGGGGCATGCGCGCTGAAGTCGAAATCGCGAATTGTGCTGACTATTTTCTTGGCCGGCAACTCTTGGTCCAACTGCACCAGATCGCCGGTCCTTGACGCTCGGATGCGGCCAGCCGGAGACTCTGGATCAGAATAGCCAACAAAATAAATCGACTGTTTCGGATCGTCCAAGAAGCGCTCGGCCAGCTGATTGGAAAGAGTCTTTTCCGTCATCATTCCACTCGAAAGCGCATAGATTCGTTTTCGGTGGATCTGCGTCGTAGGGACGTCGTCGCCCCGCAGCACAAACGGTTCGAGCGATTCCAGCAGTCGTAATCCCGGCTGTTGCCTGGTTGAGACTGATGCTAATTCATCGTGTATCAACGTAATTTTGGTACTGAGACCGCCGATATAAATGGGAATATCTCTGAGGCGGCCCTGACGCTTGTACAGGTCAAAAATTGTCAAAATCTCCTGCGTTTTTCCGAGCGCAAAAACCGGTACCAACACCGAGCCGCCTTTTTCGAACGCTTCCTCGATCGCCGCAATCAGACGTTGCTGTTCGCGCACGCGCGAATAACCGGCCTCGAGCGCTCGATCTCCGCGGGTCGTTTCAATAATGAGCACATCCAGTTCCTCCTCAGGAAAGGCGGCTTTACTCATTAACGTCTGATCCAGAAAATTGACGTCCCCGGTATAAAAGATCTTCTTTCCCTCACCCCGTAAGAACATCCCTGCCGAACCTAGAATATGACCAGCATCATAGAACTCGAAGGTCGGCTCTGAATCCGGTTCCGGAAGCCGTTCACCATCGAAAGAACAATACTGTCGCAGCCCGACTGTCTGCCAGCGTTCTCGCGCCTGATCCGCCTCGCGATGGGTGAATAACGGGTAGCTGGCAGTCTCAGGCTCTCCCCGTTGACGCGACATCACATTGACCGAGTTATGTAACATCGCATCAGCTAGCCGCGCGGTCGGCTGCGTCATGAAAACCTTGGCTTGCGGTTGCCGGCGCATCAATACTGGCAGCGTGCCGATGTGGTCCTGATGCGCATGCGAGATCAGAATCGCGTCGATCGACCCATCCGGGACCAATCGATAAAGTGGCAATGCCGCTTCTCCCTCGTTTGTCGGATGCAGGCCAGCATCCAGAATCAACTTCTTGCCGTCGAGCTCGAGAAAATACGAGTTCGCACCGATTTCAGTTAGTCGGGTTAAATTAATAAAACGCATCCTTGGTAGAAATGTTCACTGAAACCGAACTCTGGGAGGAAGCGTCTCCATCGATAGGTAACACACAAAATTCAGGTTAAAGCCTTCAGAATCGTCGTTCTCTACTCAAGAGTCAAAATACAAGGCGTGGGCAGAAAAATGTTGGCCCCTCTTCCGGCAGATCGTTGGCAGTTTGACAGTGCCGCTCACCTTTTGGTGCGGGCCAGCTTTGGCGGTAAACCTCAGGAAATCGAGAAGTTACATTCCCTGGGGTTAGCGCGAGCGGTCGATTCGCTCGTAAACGTTGTCCCAGATCAGTATCCAAACCCAGTGTGGATCAATCCGGAGGAACAAGGGCAGGTGCGCCTTCGTATCGAGACAGCCATTCTCCCAGAAAAAAAGCAGGCGATCCGACAAATGGCGCATCAACAATTCCAGAGGGATATGAGGGATCTCATACACTGGTGGATCATGCGTATGGTGAATACCCCTGTGCCGCTAGTAGAAAAGATGACGCTCTTTTGGCACGGCCATTTCGCAACTAGCGGTCAGAAAGTGAAGCCGGCCTACAAGATGTGGCTCCAGAATGAGACTTTCCGTCAGAATGCACTGGGAAATTTCGGACAACTCGCGAAAGCGATTTCACGTGACCCGGCGATGATGGTCTGGCTCGATACGATCCAAAGCAGAAAAGAACACCCGAACGAAAATTTTGCTCGCGAGGTCATGGAACTGTTCACGCTCGGCGAAGGACATTACACCGAGCAAGATGTTAAAGAGGCTGCTCGCGCTTTCACTGGTTATCGCATTGATCCGGTTGACCAATCGTTTCGATTTGCTCCCAACCAGTTCGATTTCACACCGAAAAAGTTCCTGGGCAAAACAGGCCCCTGGAACGGCGACCAGGTCCTGAACATCATCCTTTCCCAAGCTCAATGCGCTCGTTTCATTTCCGGAAAGATTTGGAAATTCTTCGCCTACGATGATCCGGAGCCAAAGCTTTTGGATGCGCTTACTGCCGAACTGTTGAATGCTCGATACGAACTCAAACCGTTTCTCGGTCGAATTTTCCGATCCGAAGAGTTTTACAGCGACAAGGCGCGGAACTCTCAGGTCAAGAGTCCGGTTCAGTTTTTAGTGCAAACGTTTCGAACGCTCCCGGTGCCGGTACCCGACGCGAATGTTCTGCAGGCCTTTTTTCGTCAAATGGGACAAGTCCCTTTTTTCCCGCCAAACGTCAAAGGCTGGGAGGGCGGCAAGAACTGGATCAACACTGCAACGCTAACCTTTCGCTACAAGCTCAGCCGCCAATTGGTCGTCGGCATTAGCCCGCGAGAAATCGGTTTTCCGAAACGGCCAATGCCGGCGATCGAAGCGATTGGACCTCGCCCGACGATTACGAGGCCTCTGCTGGTAGATCAGATTGCTTCCGCCCAAGACCGGAACGAACCGAGTAAACTAATCGACAAGCTATTTGTCCGGGTGTTCCAGCAAGCGCCACAGCCGGATATGACCGGCAAATTCAGTAGTCTTCTCTCAATCCGAGAACAACCACTCACGGATGACGCAATCCGCGACCTGATCGTGTTGATGATGACAACACCAAACTACCAAACATGCTGACTCATGAAAGAGGATATTGACGTATTAACGCGCAGATCGTTTCTGCGCACCTCCATCCTCGGCGCGGCTCTCACCTGGACAGTCCCGGTTTTTCTCGAGCGAACATTCCTAACGTTGAACGCGCAAGCGGCTGAATCGTCGCTTCAGACGATGACCGGAAAAGATCATCCGATCCTGGTCGTGCTCCAACTGTCGGGAGGAAACGATGGCCTTAACACGATCATACCGTACGAAGACGACCTCTACTATAAAGCGCGTCCAAAGATCCGGATCGCCAAAGAGGAAGTTTTGCGGCTGAACAATCTAATCGGATTCAATCCTAGCTTGGCGCCGCTAAAGTCATTGTATGACCAAGGCCATCTGGCAGTAATTCAAGGAGTCGGCTACCCGAATCCAAATCGTTCACATTTTCGATCAACAGACATCTGGCAAACGGCTTCGGATTCGAAGCAGGTATTAACCAAAGGATGGATTGGCAGATATTTCGACAATTGCTGCAGCGGTGAAGATCCAACGGTTGGAATTTCACTTGGTGAGCTGCTCCCGGAAGCGTTTGCCGCCGAAAAGCCGACCGGGGTAGCAATTGGCCGAGTCGATACACTCGGTTTCGATCGCGCGGCTGATGCAGATGAGGCCCACCTATTCGCTGAGCTAAACGGAATGGAAACAAACTCAATGTCAGGAGATCAGATCGAGTCGATCGCAGGTTCGAGCCATTCCGGATTGTCCGCCCTTGAGTATCTTCAGAGAACTGCGCTGGATGCACAGCTCAGCACGGACCATATCAAACAGATTCTCAAAGGGATGAAGAACGAAGCCCAATATCCGAAGAACCAGTTAGGAAATTCGTTGGCCCTCATTTCTCGCCTGATCGCCGGCGGGCTGCCCTCGAGGGTATATTACGCGAGCCAGGGCGGCTATGATACACATGCAGGACAGATAAATACGCATAAGCGATTGCTAGGCAATCTCGCTACCGCTCTAGCTGCTTTCTGTGATGATTTGAAGCGAAAGGGTATCTTTGATCGTGTCATGGTGATGACATTCAGCGAATTCGGGCGGCGCGTTGCAGAGAACGCGAATGGTGGCACAGATCATGGCACCGCTGCTCCGATGTTCATTTGTGGAG
>JBKPBY010000243.1:0-4860 GCA_046727075.1 bacterium
GGGCGGGTCACTACCTGGAACACAAAGTTTCTAAATATATGGGGGTTGTCCGAAAAGCTCGTTTCTTCACGAGACATCCAGAAAATCCGGGAACTCATCGCTCAACAATTGAAGGATTCAGGGCGATACCTCGCCCGAATCGCGCAAATTGAAGCCTCAGAGGGAAAAAGCTTTGATTTGCTTGAACTGATCGACGGGAGGTTTGTCGAGCGCTACTCCGAGGTCATTTCGGCTGGGGGAAAGGCCGCCGGTCGGGTGTGGAGCTTCCGGATTGTGGCTGAACGTCAACATCCAAGTTGGGGTCCGCCCCGATTGGCAGCAATTGTGGACGACTCGAATGATGCGATCATTGGAAAGGATCTCAACGGTATCATTACAAGTTGGAATCGGGGTGCAGAACGCATCTTTGGTTACTCGGCTGAGGAGATGATCGGAACGTCGATCATGAGACTGATTCCACTGGAGCGCCAGACAGAGGAAGAAGAGATTCTTTCTCGGATAAAACGCGGTGAGCGGTACGACCATTTCGACACGATTCGCGTGACCAAGGATGGTCGCCAACTGCATATTTCTCTCACCGTTTCCCCAATTAAAGATGCCAATGGCTATGTCGTCGGGGCGTCTAAGATCGCTCGCGATATAACTGAGCGGAAACTAACAGAGAGGGCCTTAGAGGAAGCACGAGAAACGGTTGATGCGGCCAACACCGAGCGCTTGCGGCTGCCAGAATGGAGGCTGAGAGAGCGAACCGTATGAAAGATGAATTCTTGGCTACCCTCAGTCACGAGCTTCGAACCCCGCTTAACGCGGTTCTAGGATGGGCTGCTACCCTTCGTGTCGACAGTCTTCGAACCGGACAATTAGCGGAGGGGCTAGAAGCGATCGAGCGCAACGCCCGGGTTCAAGCCCAAATAATCGCCGATTTGCTGGACATGAGTAGCATTATCTCAGGGAAAACGCGCCTGGAGGTCCAGAGTCTTGATCTTCCAACCGTTCTAGCTGAAGCGATTGAGACAGTGCGCAGCACGGCGTCGGTGAAAGGTGTTCGCCTCCAGTCAGTGATTGATCCGCTGAATACCCCGGTTTCCGGTGATCCACATCGATTGCAGCAAGTGTTCTGGAATTTGCTCACTAACGCCATAAAGTTCACCCCGAAAGGAGGACGCATTCAGGTCCTGTTGGAACATGTAGGCTCGAATGTGGACATTAGCGTTATTGATACCGGCGAAGGAATTTCACCTGAGTTCTTGCCGTATATTTTCAATCGATTTGAACAAGCAGATTCCTCCACTACTCGGCGCCATAGCGGTCTCGGTTTAGGACTCGCAATTGTCAAACATCTGCTCGAATTGCACGGTGGCCGGATCCGAGCAACGAGTGGCGGCGTTGGAAAAGGGGCGACTTTCATCGTTAGTCTTCCGTTGACGGTGGTGCATCCTCTGCCAGTTGAGTTGGAGTGTGAACGGCCCCAATCTAAGCAGCATGATCTCCCGTTGCTTCCGAAAATATCTCTAAAAGGCGTAAATGTGTTGGTGATCGATGACGAGCCGGATGCGTGTAATCTCCTAAAATTGCTACTGGAATCGGCCGCAGCATCTGTGTATCTGGCTCAATCGGCGGATAAGGGAATAGAACAGCTTATCACCAAACCTGTGGACGTACTGATCTGTGACATCGGAATGCCTGACGTGGACGGATATGCGTTGATTCGGCGCGTCCGTACGCTCGATGACCCCCAAAAAAGTGAAGTCGCAGCACTGGCCTTAACTGCCTATGCTCGGTCGGAAGATCGTACGGAGGCAATCCGGGCCGGCTTTCAGAATCATTTGTCGAAGCCAGTGGAACCGGCAGAGCTTCTGGCAGTTGTACATAGCTTGACGACTCGTAGGTCAAGACGCTGATCGACTTAATCGACCGGGGGCTACCATCTGGCTCTGTCCTTCTGGCGAGCCGCTCCGTCTGCACATCTGGACAAACGCGAGCGGGCCGCATGGATGCAAAGATTGCGACACTGGCGCGGACTCCAAATTGGTCGCAAGAAGCAACTGGCCGTCACGGTGGGGGTCGGCCAGCAACTGGTCAGCGACTGGCTCAGTGGGCGGGCATCGGTCGCGCTCAAACATTGCCCAGCCATTGAGCGCGGTTGCTGGCGGAGGTTGTCCCAATTTGTCCCAAAAATTTGGCGACGAGTTCGAGCACCCGGAGAATCTGCTCGATTAGTCGAGGCTAAATTTTGGGACAGATTGGGACAAAAGAACGACAAAAAACCGCCTATTTATTGAATAGCAATAAGACATGAATAGAGCATCGACTGTTACGAGGGCGTCAACCATGAAGCGGCTTAAATACTTGTTCTTCGGCTCTAGCAAAGGCCTGGGCAGGGCTGGATTCGAACCAGCGAAGGCGTAAAGCCAGCAGATTTACAGTCTGCCCCGTTTGGCCACTTCGGTACCTACCCGAATCCGCGTCCGCTCCAGGGTTTACATCTATACAGGCGCCCAGAACGGGAGCGATTTATATAAAACTCCGATCCAGCCTCTGCAAGGGGATTTCTCGGTACGATTTCTGCCGCATTGGCGCGCCGTTTCCGCTTGTCAATCCAACATCCACCGTTTTCGATTCTCGCCGAGTTTTTTCAATGAATGTCGCTATCATCGCCTGGGGAGCCCTCATTTGGTACGAAGGATCCTTGAAAATCAGGAGCCGCTGGCATTTCGACGGCCCATTACTTCCAATCGAATTCGCCCGCATCTTTGATGACGGCCTGTTAACGCTTGTCATTCAAGAAGGAAACCCGGAAGTCGGGACATATTGGGCGTTAAGTAGCCTTGAAACGTTGGACGCTGCGATCGAGAACGTCTGCGTGCAAGAGGATGATCCTCCGAGAGAATCGATCCACTGCTTGCTCTCAAATGGCGAAGTATACCGAGGAGACGGTACCAACAGGATTGTGAGTGATACTGTCCTTCGAAAGATAGGCGCGTGGCTCTCGCGAAAGCCGGCACTGGACGCCGTCGTCTGGACCGGTTTGCGGCCAAACTGGGAGGAAAAGCGAAACGGACGGTCCTACAGCAAAGAAGACGCTGTGCGTTATCTCCAAGAGTTGAAGGAGGCGGCCTATCGAGACCCGAGTAACCAGGAAGCGCTGCGTCGGTTACAGGGCGCTCGCGAATACGTTTGTAAGGCGCCGTCCCTAGTGCAAACGGACGTCCGCAGAAGAATAAGGGACCAGCTCGGGTGGCGCGATGTCAACCTCCCGGCGGAGCTTTTCGAGCCGAAAATCGAACTAGAACGTCCGAGTTGAAGCACCGTTCTTAACGCCGCCGCTTCAACGCGCTCTGGACCATGAGCAGTTCACCGACGTTTTCCGTTGTGAACAATCCCACCAACCGACCCGCTGCATCTACGACCGGAATAGCGGGCGCTTTGGAAGACTGAATTAAATCAAACGCGCGCTGAAAGTTCATCTGTGGCAGTACCGTCGGCAGACCCTTGATCATGACATCGGCAACGGGTGTATCCGGTCCGGATTGACGCAAGGCCAACAGCAAATCGTGCTTGGTTAATAAACCGGCAAATCCGCCGTTATCGTCTAATACAGGAAACTCGTGCTGTGAAGTGCCTAGCAGAGCATCAATAGCCTGATTCAATGTCGCGTGTTGATTGAGTGTTTCAAAGCGGGTGATCATCGCGCTCGAGACCGGTAAGCCAGCCGTTGCGTACCGCATCTGCACGAAAGTCGCCTCCGTTTCGGCTCCGGTATAGACAAAGATGGCAAGCAGGACCCAAAGAAAATTCCATTGAAACGCACCGATAATTCCAAACGCCAGCGCTAATCCTTGACCGATAGTTGCAGCGATCTGTGTAGCCCGAGCATAGTCTAACCTTGTAGCCAGCAAAGCTCGCAGGATGCGTCCTCCATCCATCGGAAAGGCCGGTATCAGGTTAAACAACATCATCAGGATGTTAAGCATCAACAGATTCACCAAGAGATTTGGTCGCAGCGGATCCGCCATTGCCCCTGGCTGGAGATCGCTCGATGCAAACAGCACAAGCACAAGCGCCAATCCGATGCTGATCACAAGGTTTACCAAGGGTCCAGCGATCGCGACGACCAGTTCTTGCAGCGGTTTCTCAGGCATCCGCTCCATCCTGGCTACGCCACCGATCGGTAGCAGGGTGATGTCCACCGTCTTAATCCCGTAAGCGCGCGCCGCCAGCGCGTGACCAAACTCGTGCAGCAAAACGCAAACGAAAAGCGCCAACCAGAAGACAACAGCCCAAACCGCCGCGCCGGGTGCCCCGTGAACGCTGTACAGGTAAGCAATCGCTCCTAACAACAAAAGAAAAGTGGCATGTACTCGAACATCGATCCCCGCGACTCGAGCAATTCTAAATGACCATCTCATTGCATATTCCTTGGCTGACGCACCACCGTGAAAGACGCTAACGCAGGTTTGCGGGAAAGCCAACACGCCAAGACGCCAGTAAGAAGGGATCTCACGCCAAGACGCAAAGAGTTAGAATTGGAGGAAGATGCGAGTCTTTGCTGCTAGCGCCCTCATTTTGGTTATGCAATTGGTAGGGCGAAGCTCGCTGAGCCGCGCCCAGCGCATGGATGGTTCAGTCACTCTTCGCCAAAACTTACCTCTTTCTTCCAGCCTACAAAACCTTTTGCGTCTTGGCGTGAGATCCCTTCTTACTAGCGTCTTGGCGTGGAATCCATCCCTACCGGCGTCTTGGCGAGGTTTTGCATTGTGCGAAATCCAGGCTAGTTTCGGGGTTCCTGTGAATTACAAAGACACATTGAATCTGCCGAAGACCGCGTTTCCCATGAAGGCCAACCTTACCAGCCGGGAA
>JBKPBY010000244.1:0-17034 GCA_046727075.1 bacterium
GCATGTCGCATTGGTAACCGGCGGTGCCGGGACCATTGGCAGTGCGATAGGAAGAGCATTTGCGCAAGAAGGCGCGGAAGTTGTCATCGCGGATCTAAATGGAGAGAAGGCTGCCGAGGTTGCTTGCGCGATCAAGCGAACCGCGTTAGGTGCAGCCTGCGATGTTGCCAATGCAGAATCAGTGAGACTTTTATTTGATCTGATCTGCGAGCGTTTTGGCGGGATTGATATCGTGGTCTCAAACGCGGGCGCCGCATGGTCCAGCCCGATCGCAACTGTGACGGATGATCTGTTGCGGAAGAGTTTCGAGCTCAACTTTTTTGCTCACCAGGTCGTTGCGCAGAACGCAGTGCGGGTGATGCGTCTTCAAGAAACCGGCGGCGCCATTCTTTTCAATATTTCCAAGCAAGCGATCAATCCCGGTCCAAATTTTGGTGCATACGGTATTCCCAAAGCCGCTACTTTAGCTTTGGCCCGGCAATACGCGCTGGAGCATGGCCACGACAAGATCCGAGTCAATGCTGTAAACGCAGATCGGATCCGGAGCGGCTTGTTAACGGACGATATGATCCGGTCACGAGCCCAGGCGCGCGGGCTCTCCGAAAAGGAGTATATGTCTGGCAATCTCCTCGGATCCGAAGTCACTGCGGAAGATGTGGCGCAAGCATTCGTCCATCATGCATTAGCGATGAAGACAACGGGTGACGTTACGACAGTGGATGGTGGCAACGTTGCCACGTTCTTACGGTGAAGGCGTACGGCGCCAATTCATCAATCGGAAAGGTCACTTATCCGAACTGACGGGGGTAATTTTCCTTTCATTACGGCAGAGGCTGTCTCCTTGCTTTGTGGCGATGGCAGCGCGGCGACACCTGGAGAATCTTGGCCAAGCCAAGAAGGCGCGCATTCACATCCAAGTCGTCAGGTATTTGATCGCTATCCCCTGATTCTGGGGATAAGAAAACGTTGATCCTGGTGCCGTCATTACTCCTTGATACTGCCAGGTGACGATAACCGCATCAGCTCCTAGATCGCCTGCGGCTTTTTGCAATTTGCGAAGCATGGCCGCGTCCGACGAAAAGGCGCTACCCAGTACGGAAACGATTCCTATCTGTTTGTACGGCCTTGGGCTTCCGCTGAACAGAATATCCACTCTTTCAGCCGGTACCGCACAGTAGGTTTCTGATCCCGTCCGCATTTTATAACCCGATTCCGTGGCACAGGCTGATAGGAAAAAGACTACAACAAAGCCCGGTATCAATCGCTTCGTCACAGGTAATCCTAAAGGACCTAAACCTTTTTAGGCTAAGCGATAGGGCGCCTGTTTGGCAAGGCACTGCTTTGGCGTCTACGAATCCTGGGCACAAAATTGCCATTCCGACCGACGTTGACCAGGCACCGGTATTCTCCCCGTCTTGCCAATACGCGCACAAGATGAGCCGAGGGTTGGCTACGACTCTAATAACTTGTAGCTCTCTCACAGTTCCGCTGGTGGCTGGCTCCACCGGGATTTTTGGAGGTAGCCAGGTTAAATCCTTTTTCCGTGATGGTCGAACAGGTGAACGTTTTTGCGATCGAAGTCGAGGGCTACGCGATCAGAGATACGAAACGTTTGGAATCCTTTGACGCTCACGCTCAACCGGTGTCCGGCAGAAGTGAGACCGTGGAGTTGCGTCATGTCGCCAAGGTGCTCGACAGCTTCGAGCGTAATCGAGGCGACACCGTTTCGGTTCTTGCTCACTAAAAGATGCTCAGGCCGGATCCCGAACGTCACGGTTTTGCCGCGCCCCACACTTAAGGCCGATTCTTTGGCCAAGCCGAGGTGCTGTCCCGGAAAATCCGATGTTTCAATGGCGAGCGTTTCCGCGGTCTCGTCGACCACCTGAGCCTTCAGAAAATTCATTCTTGGCACACCCATGAATCCCGCCACAAACAGGTTTGCCGGCCTCTGGTAGAGGTCCAGCGGGCTGCCAATTTGTTCGACGCTGCCTTCATTGATGACGATGATTTTATTGGCCAATGTCATTGCTTCGACCTGGTCGTGGGTCACGTAGACCATTGTCGTCTTCAGAGTGGTGTGCAGTTTCGAAAGCTCGATTCGCATCTGAACTCGCAGCTCGGCGTCCAGGTTCGATAACGGTTCATCAAAGAGAAAAATTTTGGGTTCGCGCACGATTGCCCGTCCGATAGCGACCCTCTGGCGTTGGCCACCGGATAAGTGTTTAGGGCGTCTTTTCAACAACGGCGTCAGGTGCAGAATTTCCGCCGCACGAGCCACCCTCTCCTTAATCTCCTGCTTCGGACGTTTCGCCATCCGAAGACCGAACGCCATGTTCTCCTCGACCGACATATGTGGGTAGAGAGCGTAGGTCTGAAAGACCATGGCAACTCCGCGATTCGCTGGATCGACGTGATTAACGTTTTCGTTCCCGATCCAGACGTCGCCCTCGGTAAGCTCCTCAAGGCCGGCGATGAGACGTAACAAAGTTGATTTACCGCATCCGGACGGGCCCACAAAAACGACGAACTCGCCGTCATCGATTTCCAGTGAAACTCCGTGTATTACTTCGATCTGTCCGAACCGTTTTACGATGTTTTGGAGTCTGAGTCCTGCCATAGTACAAAAGGGGGAAAGGCAACTAGACATTCTCGGCCTTGAAAGGGCAAGTGTTTCTCTTTGATCTCTCAAGACCGATTGGCCATGATCGAACCGATCCGCCTTTCGTCCAGATCCTAATCACTCTTTTTCGATGGGGAAAATTGTTGCCGTCGACCGCTGGATTCAAGCGTTCCTCCGAGGCGACCCGCCCAGAGCCAAATCGTTGATCGTCACCGTTTTTGGCGATTCAATCGCGCCACATGGAAGCGCCGTCTGGCTTGGGAGCCTGATTGAGTTGCTTGCACCTTTTGGCGTGAACAATCGCCTGGTCCGCACGAGTGTTTTTCGTCTGGTACGAGAGAGGTGGCTTGATGGGATGCGCGACGGCCGGCGCAGCAGATACCGATTATCGTCGTTAGGGGCACGACGATTCGAACTGGCGCACGTGAAGATCTATGCGCTGCCGCGACCGAATTGGCACGGTGATTGGACGATCATTTTAGCGCCTCCATCAATCGCCCCAGCTGCCTACCGGACGAAATTGCGAAACGAGCTGGCATGGGAAGGTTTTGCGATGATATCGCCGGGAGTTTTTTGTCATCCTTCGACCGGGACGGATGCCCTGGAGGAAATCCTGCATCGGGTTGGTGGACGGGTGTTTGTCTGTTCAGCACAGGACCAGGAGAAGCTGCCACGCAGGCCATTACCGGAGCTGGTATGGCTCGGTTGGCAGCTTGACCCTGTGATTAAGAGCTATCGCCATTTCATGGAAACATTCGGCCGTCTTCCAAAGATCTTGTTATCCGGGGGGCTGACCGCTGAACACTCCTTTGTTGTGCGTACCTTGCTCATTCATGCGTTTCGTCGGGTCACGCTTCACGATCCCTGGCTGCCGGTCGAGTTACTCCCAAAAGATTGGCCGGGAGCTGAGGCGTACGAGTTATGTCGAGATATCTATCGGATGACCTGCCGAGGCGCTGAACAGCATCTTCTGGCGACGATCCGTAAAGAAGATCCAGATGTGCCTGGGGCGGCGCCTTATTTCTACGAGCGGTTTGGAGGACTTCTGAGGGAAGATACGGCGAGACGGCGAGAGCGCGATACGGCGAAATGAAGCGAACGGAAAGCGTTGCCAGAATTCTGGTGGGTCTGATAGCGGTTTGGCTGATCGCATCCTATTTCCTGGTACCGACCTGGTGGCACTTTCACGAATCGCGACATCCGGTGTTAACCAACGGACCGCGCGTCACGACGACTCACGCCGGTATCCCTGGGGACCCTTTGAACCTGGCGATCATCGGCAGCGAGGACGATCTGCTTGCGGCGATGCTGGCCGCTGGATGGCGCCCGGCGGATCCCATAACGCTGAGAAGCAGTCTTCGAATCGCGACCAGCACCATCTTTCATCGTCCGTATGAGGATGCTCCCGTGAGTAACCTGTTTCTTTTCGGGCGCAAAGAGGATTTCGCATTCGAAAAGCCAGTTGGTAACGACCCGCGAGAGAGGCACCATGTCCGTTTCTGGCGGGTCCCAGCCGATAGCGCCGCGGACAAACCGTACTGGGTGGGAGCGACTACGTTCGATCGGAGTGTGGGGTTTAGCCACACAACGGGACAGATTACACATCACATCGCGCCCGATATTGATGCGGAGAGAGACGGATTGCTTGCCGACTTGGAACGTGTCCAATGGATTGGAGCCACCGAATGGGAACAAGATTTTCAGACAGCTCACCAAGGCAGGAATGGAGGCGGTGATCCGTGGAAAACCGATGGCCGTTTGGCTGTTCTAACGTTGAGGCCGGGAGGGCCGTAGGAAACGCCGGCAACGCCGCTGGGAGGGCCGGCAGAGCTTGCTTTGCCCTAGAGAAAGAGAATGCCCGGTGGCATAATAGACTTTGACAACTATATAGTTGACTTAGTCAACTAATCTGCTTGAGTTCCGGTATGCCCGCCTCGCCCCGCGACTCGGAACCTGGAACCCGGAACTCCGAAGCAGAGACCCGGAATCAGAAACGGGAAACCCGCAAGCCTGAACTCAACCGGGTCGAGAAAGTACGACGGTTTAATCGTTTCTACACTAAGCGGATCGGTGTGCTGCAGGAGGGCTTGTTGGAGAGCGATTATTCTCTGACCGAGGTAAGGGTTCTCTACGAGCTTGCGCATCTGAAAGATCCGACTGCGACCCTGGTTGCAGATGAGCTTGGGTTGGATCCAGGGTACCTCAGCCGAATCTTGCGAAGATTCGAAAAGAAACGGCTGATCGAAAAAGAACCTTCACCGGCTGACGGGAGACAAAGTGTCTTGCGATTGACGAAACGTGGGCGCGAGGTGTTCGGGGCGTTGAACTTACGGGCAGAGGATCAGATAAGGGTAATGTTGCGAAGCTTATCTGAAGACAAGCAGCAGCGGTTGGCTCAAGCTATGGATGTTATACAGGAGATTCTGGAACCTGGTTTGGAACGGAGTCGGAGTTTCATCCTGCGGATGCATCAACCGGGCGATATGGGCTGGGTCGTTCATCGTCACGCAGTTTTGTACGCAACTGAGTATGGATGGGATGAGCGTTTCGAAGCGTTGGTCGCTCGTGTCACCGCTGATTTTATTGAACACTTTGACCCGAAACGGGAACGTTGTTGGGTTGCGGAGAAAGATGGCGAGATTGTGGGTTGCGTTTTTCTGGTAAAAAAGACGGAACGCGTTGCCCAATTGCGCCTGTTATTAGTAGAGCCAACAGTTCGAGCGCTCGGCCTTGGGACGCGTCTGGTAGACGAATGCGTCCGGTTCGCCCAGCAGGCGGGTTACCGCAAAATCTTTCTCTGGACGAACAAAGTGCTCACCGCGGCGCGGCATATCTACAAGAAAGCCGGTTTCCACGTGACACATGAAGAGCGGCATCGGCTTTTTGGTGAAGAGCAGATTGGTCAGACATGGGAGCTGGAGCTGAACAAGTCTGCGGCGTAAATCCCGGAGAAAGCCCGGCTACCTGGACGAGACCGAACCGCGCTTTGGTTCTTCGGTTACTGAGCTTGCCCTCTCGTAGCGCCGATCAGGGATAAACCACATGGCGGCCACCAGCGCGTAGAGCAGGTTTGACAGCCACGGCTGCAGGAAAGCCAGGATAATAGAACCGGAATAAATCACGACCGAGAGAATTCCTTTCCAGTCACCGGCAACCTCTCTACCGATTGCCGATTCACGACCTTCACACGCAATGATTGCGCTCTGCAGGATCTTCCAAGCGATCGCGCACAATAACAGGACGAATCCATACAGCGCAGAAGGTGCCGCCGCGAACTGGGTGTGACCGCTCCATGCGGTGGTGATTGGTATCAGGGATAACCAGAACAGGAGATGGAGATTGGCCCATAGAATGAAACTGTTGATGCGATGCGTCGCTTTGAACAAATGATGATGGTTTACCCAGTAGATACCGACGTAGGCAAAACTCAGCAGATAGATGAGAAAGGCCGGTATCATTGGCCAGAGAGCATTCAAATCGGTACCTGACGGCACCTTCAACTCCAGCACCATGATCGTGATAATTACCGCGATAACCCCGTCGCTGAACGCTTCTAGACGGTTCTTATCCATCCTCCCTAAAGGATACTGGAACTGGGAGCCAGGAGCTAGGAGAACGTGGGTGAGTTAGCCTATTCGGCTTCGTCGTCGAGCTGTAGGGCAGCAGGCCTCTGCCGCCGCAGGGCTGCTGAGTTTTGGCGGCAACAGCTCTCTGCCAGCGTTATAACATACGAATCGTTGCCGTCCGACAGCTATCGAAAATACATTGCCTTGTTCCCGACATCGATGATCGCGTTGTGACCGATCAAGAAATCGGCTCCCAGCAACCCACCAAAAGGATGGGTGAGATCATCAGGACCATTGGGCAAACCCGTAACACCAACGACCATCGGGCCAAGCGAATACTTTCCAAGGGTCACCTCGGATGCCACCGCGACGCCGACCGGTCGCGCTTTGGAATGGATGCCTTTTGCGTTAGCCGCTGTACCGACGATAGCAACACCTGTTTCTTTGGCGACTTGCAGCGGGATCAAAGTCGCGAATCCACCAGTATCGACTACAAAACTGTAGTTGGATTGCGCGATGCTCCCGTCAACCTCCAATGCGCCTGATTTAGTGATACTTAGCGGCACCCGATGAGATCCGTTCCTTCGAGCTGCTTGAACCGCTTCCTTTCCGGAGTGGTCTTCAGTTGTTTCGAAGTAGATACGCTGGTTGCGACAATCGATCACCGCATTTGCCCATTGAAGAATGTCGAGCCCGATAATCCCGTCCATGTTAACTGCATTATCCGAGCCCTTTAGCTGGGTGTGGAACTCGTGCAGATCGGTGAGAGCAACGGGGCCAGGTCCAAGGTCGCGCGACCCGACTCGCAACGCTTTGACGAAGGCGACGGGAACAACGCGGCTATTCACCTCGATCTGTTTTGGCAAATAAACGCTGCCACCGATTGGCAATCCAAGCGCCTTTGCCTTGGTGCTATCAACGACGCTGAGTGCTGCGCCGGTGTCGACAACAAACCAGGCCGGATGATCATTGATAAGGACATGCACGAAAAGGTGGTTCCCCAGACTCCGAGTCAATCCGATCCCTGGGATCGCGACCGCCGTTTCTGTTGCAATTGAACTAGGAAATGCGCCGTATGCGAAGTAGGTTGATAACCCGATAACGCAAGCCAAGAGTCTTCTGATCTGCTCCATGATGAATGCCACGAAAGATACACGATCTCCGGTGCGACGATTGCTATTTTTTCTCCTTTTTGTCCTACCTTACACCGCCCTTGGGCAAGAGGGGACTGGAGTTCCTGGCTGGGGGAAGATCTGGCAAGAGAGGATGACGATTGGACAGGCGGAACTTGATGGCGCGTTTCGGCTGGCTGAGAAAGGTCACCCCACTGAAGCCATTGCGATTATCGATTCGATCATCGCCAGGGACCCGTCGAATTGGCGCCCTTATTTTCTAAAATCGGCCGTTTTAGTGCTCGCCAAACGAGGGGACGAAGCCCTTAAGCAGATCGACACGAGTATTGGATTAGCGCGCAAGGAGAGGGTTTCCCCAGGATTACTTGCCGAGCTTTATGCCAGCAAGGCGCGCAGTTGTATGGATTACGGCCGTTATGCAGATGCTAAACGCTCGTTAGAAACCGCGTTACGCCTCCGGCCGAACGATACCACGACCCTCAACGATTTGGCCTGGATGTTGGCGACAGCCAAAGACAGCCGGGTCCACGATGCACGTCGTGCGGTAGCCTTGGCGACCAAGGCTTGTGAGCTCGATCGATGGTCGAACGCATTTACGATCGATACCTTGGCTGCCGCGCTGGCCGCCGCGGCCAATTTTTCTGATGCGGTGAAGTATCAACAATTGGCGATCGCAAAGCTGGAGCCGAACGACCGAAAAACCCAGCTTCCAGCCATGCAACAGCGATTGCAGCAGTATTACGCAGGGAAAACGGAGTAGCAGCGGCTATTGCCGCTGCTGTTTTCCGTCTACCGCCTTCCGCTGGCGTGCCGCCAGGGTCAACGGTCGACGGTTGACCGTCGACGGTGGACGGTAGACACCCTAAAATTGAATCTGCAATGGCAACCGGGCGTACAATCCCGCCGGATCGTTCAACGACTGCAGTTCCTGCAATTCATTCTGCAGCTCCTGCAACCCCTGGCTCAGGGGGTCAACCTGTGCAACGGGCGGACGAGGGGCCGCTTTAAACAATTCCTGAAGCTGTTCCGGGAAACGTTTCTTGGTGGGAAATTCGCTGACTCGGGGGTGTTCACCCAATTGCGCCAGATTTGCCGCGTATAGCACTGCCGAACGTAAGCCGCCGGTTTCATCGACCAGCTTGATCTTTCCCGCTTCTAGGCCGGACCAGACCCGGCCTTGTGCGATCTCATTTACCTGGTTTACCGAAATTTTCCGTCCGTCCGATACATGTTCCAGGAATTCTTCATACGACTTGTCCAGCATCTTCTGGATGATCGCCATATCCTCGTCGGTCTTCTGTTTGAACGGCGAGAAAAGCGAAGCAAGCGGCTTGGTAGTGGTCACCGAATCGGTAGTGACCCCGTTGTCATTGGCGATCTTCTCGAAGTTCACTTGTAAACCAAAAATTCCGATGCTCCCCGTAATTGTGGTCGGTTGAGCAAAAATTCGGGTCGCCGCAGCTGCGATGTAATAACCACCCGAAGCAGCGTAGGCACCGAATGATGCAATCACCGGCTTAATCGGTACAGTGGCCTTTATCTCGCGATAAATCTGTTCGGAGGCCCAAACGCTACCTCCAGGACTATTAACCCGGAGCACAATCGCTTTGACATCTGGGTCCTCGCGCAGTTTGCGGAGTTCTCGCGCAAATTTGTCTCCGCCGACCTGTCCCGGTTTGCCTTCTCCTCCGACGATATCGCCTTCCGCATAAACAACGGCCACCCGGCTACCAGTGATCGGCGTGCTTGACCGATTCCCGCGACGGCCATCCAGATAATTGGGTACCGTAATTTGGTTGAAAGTGTTGTATTTTTTATCGACCCCGTACTGCTTTTTGAAACGCTCGATAATCTCAGATTGTGACACCAGCTCGGTTCCCAGTTTGCTCTTCACTGCCAGATCACCGTTAATCAGCCCGTTGTCGTTTATCAGTTTTTCGAGGCTTCCGGGCGGTAGTCCCCGGCTTTGTTCGATTGTCGATTTCACGTCGCCCCAGAGATCGCCGAACAGTTTTTCGAGCTGTTCACGATTTTCCGGACTCATGTTTTCCCGAATGTACGGCTCCACATAGGACTTGTATTTGCCCACTCGGGATACTTGGACACCGATTCCAAACTTCTTTAACGCGCCCGCGAAAAACAGAGGGGAACTAGCGGGCCCTCTGAGAACGAGCTCCGCTTGAGGGTCCACAAAGATCTGGTCTGCAACCGATTGAAGGTAATAGCCAGATGTGAACCCAAACTCGATGAACGCGTAGATCGGCTTTCTAGATTCTTTGAATTTAATCAGAGCTTCACGAATCTCTTTCAATGCAGGGTATCCGGAGCCTAACCCGCCGAGTGGGAAAAGAGTTCCAGTCAGGTAAATTCCTTTGATCCTGCTATCATTGGCAGCCAGGCGAATTGCTTGCACCGTCTCCTGGAGGGTGGGGGCTTGCTCCTGCAAACTCGCTGGCAGATCGGAAAAGAATTCCGAAGGATCGAACTCTTTCGGCGCGTCGTTAATAGGGACCGACAGATCTAAAACTAGCAGCGCGCTTTTGGGCAAAGTTGGACCCTTGGGTGAGGTCTGAGCAGCGATCACTATCAGGGCAAAGATAACAAGCAGCGACATCCCCACTAGAAAAGCAAAGGCGACCAAAGTCCCAAAAAAAGAGCCAAAGAACGTTTTCATTCGTTAACCAGAGAAAATTACGCTCGCGCCGAATCAGGACAACCGCAAGGCAGGAAAGAGCCGTCTGGTGAACGCTGGTGATCCGGGCAGACGCTGTTCTCAATTCCCGGCGTTCTCGCTCGTTCCCGGCGTTTTCGGCGTTTCAAACCCCCCTGCCTCGAACTGCCGGCGCCAATATTCCAATCTTTCTTTCACTCGGCGTTCGGCACCGTTATCGCTCGGCTCGTAGTAAATCCGGCCCTCGGGCAGATAGGCTTGAGGCACATAGCCGCCTTCATAGTCATGGGCGTACTTGTAACCGGTTCCGTGCCCCAGCGCTTTTGAGGCCTTATACGCAGTACTCCGAAGATGGCGCGGAACAGCCAAGACCCGGCCTTCTTTGACGTCAGCCATTGCTTTGCTGAGGCCGACCAACGACCGATTGCTTTTTGGCGCCGTAGCAACGTAGACCGCCGCATGCGCCAAAGGAATCTGAGCCTCTGGTAACCCGACAAACTCAACTGCCTGTTGAGCAGCGACCGCAACCACCAGCGCGTTCGAGTCCGCCATACCGACATCTTCGCTAGCAGCGATGACAATTCGCCGCGCGATGAAGCGGATATCTTCTCCGGCATACAACATCTTTGCCAGCCAGTAGAGCGTCGCGTCCGGGTCCGATCCGCGCATGCTCTTGATAAAAGCGCTGATCGTGTCGTAGTGCTCGTCTTCGTCTCCGTCATACACGACAGGCTTCTTCTGAATGCTCTCCGCCGCGACAGCTCGGTTGATCTGGATAACGTCATGAGCATCCGACTCGGTCGTCAGTGCTGCGATTTCCAGCGCGTTCAGACAGCGACGGGCATCCCCTTCACTGACTTCAGCCAGAAAATGCAGCGCTTCGTCGTCAGTCTGAATCAGATGATTCCCAAGCCCACGCTCCTTATCCGCCAAGGCCCGTTTCATTAGTTCAACCAGATCGTCGACACCCAATGGTTCCAATTGGAAGACCTGCGACCGAGAGACCAGCGGACTGTTGACATAAAAGAAAGGATTATGGGTTGTCGCACCGATCAGGCGAAGGACCCCATTCTCTACATCAGGCAATAGCACATCCTGTTGTGCCTTGTTAAAGCGATGGATCTCGTCGACGAACAGAATAGTGCGAGTCCCATTGGTTTTGAGCCGGAGCGAAGCGCTCCCGGCTACGCGCCGGATATCAGCTACAGAACTCTCAACACCGCTCAATCGTTCAAAATGGGAGTGGGTTGTCGCCGCAATCACCTGCGCCAAGCTCGTTTTTCCGGTTCCTGGCGGCCCGTAAAGTATTATCGAGGTCAACCGATCTGATTCGATCGCACGCCGCAACAGTTTGCCTGGGCCAAGGATATGCTGCTGGCCAAGATACTCATCCAAAGTTCTCGGGCACATCCTGGCTGCTAGCGGCGCATTCGCTGCTACTGAGGGCTGTCGTTGTTCAACGCCGCCGAATAGATCGTCCATTCCAAATACAAGGTTACGTATTCTGAGTGCGAGTGCGAGTGCTTGTAGGGCGGCAGAGCTTGTCGTGCCGTAGCCTCGGTGAAGGCTGACCTCTGCCGCCGATGCCCGGCGTGCACAAACGCCCTTCGGGCTTGGTGGGTTCAGCGACAGTTCGAAACCTGGCCATGAAGCCGAAGGCAGGCTTCATCGTTGATGCCCAATCTGTTAAGGTTACGCCGAGCCGAATCCTGCGTCATCGCCTTGCTGCTCCGAGTGACTCCTGGTATGTTAGATGGGCGCCTGCAAAATCATGAAGACCGTTCTGGTTGCTGTCGATTTTTCGGATGTTACGCTCAAAGTCGTGAAGGCTGCTGTCCATCTGGCTAAACCGTTTCAAAGTCGGATAATCCTGATGCACGCCACTGAGATCGCGCCGCAACTGGTTACTATGAGCGCCGGACCCGACGCGATTCCAATGCAGCCGGTCGAGGAAGAAGTTACTAGCGAGCAGTGGGCGGAAAGCTTGAAGCGTCTCCAGGAAATGGTTTCGGCGGTTGGATTGGAATCGACAACGCTGTCATTGCGCGGGCCGCCAGTTGAACTGATTCTACGGCAGACCGAAACGTCGCGGGTCGACTTAATTGTGCTCGGGTCTCATGGGCGCGGGCCTCTCTATCACTTGTTTGCGGGCGGTGTCGCCGACGGAATCCTGAAGCGGGCTAAATGTCCGGTGCTCATTGTGCCACTCCACGATCAGACGACCTGATAAGCCACGTGCACGCCAGGAGGGAGTTCATGCAAGGACGGAAGAGGGATCTCACGCCAAGACGCCAAGACGCTAAGGTTAAGAAGTTGAGCGTAAGAAGGGGATTGTGTAGGTGCGGCCGGATAGAATAATCGATGCGATGGGAGCGGCTCAACAACGTTTGCCTCACCACGACGAATGTCAGCCTATACTCTAAATTTCAAAAACCTTTGCGTCTTGGCGTCTTGGCGTGAGATCCTTCAGTCTGGCGCCTTGGCGTGAGGTCCTTCTTTCCGTCTTGGCGTGATTGGAATTTTTCGTAGAAGGGAAAAAGTGAATTTCTCGTCGCTCCCCGGTTTAGCTGTTCTTAATCCGAACGGGCGCGATCCTGATCAATCGTTCGCGGAGGGACCTGGCCAACCCGCCGACGGGTTGCACCCGCCGGTGAATTACCACGGCTATGCGGCTTGCACGCGGGGTGGATTTTATCGCGATACGGGTCGAGCGGCCGGGCATCGGAGCGTGTTGCTGCTGTTACGTGGCGATTTTTCCGAAGCCGGTAAAGCGTTCGAGACGCTAAAAGCTCACGGTTGTTTCATCGCCGTTTCGTTCAAGGAATCTGGGACGTATCAGGTCACAAAACAGTTATCGCGTCCAAGACGGTTCCGGCTGTTTCGGGAGATTACGGCGGCAGCGGATCTTTGCCTTTCCAGTACGCCAGACCTCGTTCCGCTTTACGCATCGGTGTCCAAACGCGTTGCGTTTGTTCCGACTCCTTACCCAATTGACGTACCTGAATGGGATTTCTCGAAACCTGTCAACGAACGGAAAGGGATTTTTATCGGTACGCGCGAATTTGATGTACCGACGCGTAACCATCTTCTGGCGCTGGCGACGGCGCGCACACTCTCGTTTCCCGTGACAGTCGTTAATTCGGATGGCAGGTCAGGACTCCGAAGACTGGCTATGCTGAAGTTTCCGGAAGACCAGCTGACTGTCGCAAAACCGGTTCCGTTTCAGGGATATTTGAGGCTGATGGCGTCCCATCGACTCGTTCTGCAGTTTGACCAAAGCGCTGTTCCCGGTCAGGTCGCCGGAGATAGTCTTCTTTGCGGCATTCCTACGGTAGGTGGAAATGGCGCTATTGAGAGGGTGGCCTTTCCTGACCTGAACGGGCATGGGCGTAATTTTGAAGAGCTGAGGAAGCTCGCGCGGCGATTACTTGAGGACGACACCTTTTACGCTCAACAAATCGCTGAGCAGAAAAAGATCGATCAACTCTCGTTCGCGAACACGCGGAAGACGTTGGCGTCGTTTTTCCCGGCGTTGGGTTGAGGTGGAAAGCAGCAGTACTTCTATGGAGCAGCTGGCTCAACCGCCAGTGTCGAGTTGGAAGCTCGACCCATCCGGCTCCGGCCGGACTGGAAGCTTCGGGCCCAATCCTCCGGATTGACCGTGGGTCGAGCTTCCAGCTCGATGTTGGCCCCGCATCGCTCGTTTTTCCAACTACAACCGCACCGACCCGTTCTCCCGAAAAAAGACCGGGATATGGTCAAGAGGCGCAGCTTCATTAATGACCTGCCCACCATCAAAAGTTTTTCCTGTTCCATGGCTGATCCAGCGTGTTCCAGCGGGTAGATAAACGTCCCGTACGCGTTGGTTCTCGAACAAGATTGGCGCCACAAGAATGTCGGGCCCGAACATATAGGTGTCTTCAACCGACCACGCCTTGCCATCCGTTGGGAAGTCGTAAAACAAAGGGCGGATTACTGAGGCGCCGGTTGTGTGCGCGGCTGACATCAAGGTGCGGAGATAGGGGCGCAGTCGTTCGCGTAATCGCAAATACTTTTCCAGAATCTTGTACGCCTCCTCGCCAAAGCTCCAAAGTTCATTTGGCGCTCCGCTGCTGCATTTCCCGCCGCCGGTGGTTGACAGCGGCTTAGAATGCGGTTCTCGATCGCCGTGCATCCGAAGCACGGGCGAAAACGTAGCGAACTGGAACCATCGGATCAGGCATTCCCGGAAAGATGGATCGGTGTTTACACCGCCATGGAATCCTCCGATGTCCGTTGTCCACCAGGGTATGCCGGCCATGCCCATGTTCAGACCAGCAGCGAGTTGAACCCGGAGAGATTCGAAACTTGAATCGATATCGCCTGACCAAACCAGCGCCCCGAACCTCTGGCTGCCCGCCCACGCACAGCGCACCAGATTAATGATGTTCTCCTGCTTTTCCGCCGTCATCCCATCGTAAAAGCCTTGGGCATACTTGAACGGAAAGATATTTCCAACCTGTAGATTCGGACCTAGATGATATCGGTAGTTGTCAAAATCGTAGACTGCGTATTCAGGTTCTGCCTCATCGAGCCAGAATATCCTGACGCCATTGTCGTAGTAGTTCCGTTTGACGATTTTCCAGACAAACTCGCGAGCTCGCGGATTTGTGGCATCGAAGAAAACGGTGTTACCAAGGAACTCCATCGTTGTTATGACGCCGCGTTCCGTTCTTACCAAAAGTCCTTTCTCTCGCATCTCGGCGAAATTGGAGGATTGGCGATCTATGGTTGGCCAGATAGAGACCATCAGCTTAACGCCCATCGATTCGAGTTCCTGAACCATTGCAGCCGGATCCGGCCAGTAGTCAGGATCAAATCGAAACTCACCTTGCATTGGCCAGTGAAAGAAATCGGCCACGATCACGTCAAGGGGAAGGCCACGTCGCTTATACTCTCGGGCAACCGATAGAAGTTCCTCCTGGGTTTGATATCGAAGCTTACATTGCCAAAGACCTAAAGCGTACTCTGGCATTACCGGAACTTTGCCAGTGACCTCAGCATAGTTGGCCAGGATCTCGGCAGGCACGTCACCTGCGGTGATCCAGTAATCGATCTGCTTTGAAGCCAGCGCGGTCCACTCCGTGCAGTTCTTTCCGAACGTCACTTTGCCGATAGCCGGATTATTCCAGAGAAACCCGTATCCAAGGCTGGAAAGAGCAAACGGCACAGACGCTTGCGAGTTCCGCTGAGCCAGCTCAAGTACACAGTTTTTTTGATTTAGAAAACCGTGCTGATACTGGCCCATGCCAAACAGCTTTTCCTCGGCAGTCGACTCAAACCGAACCGTCAGCGAATAATCGCCGCCCAGCGCGGGTTTGAATTCGCGCGGGTAGATGGAAAGCGCGCTGTTATAATAGGCGACCGCAGCCGGATCAACTTGCCCGGTGCTCTGTTGCATGTCTCCAAGACGCACCCTGATAAACTCTTGCAACAAGACATCGTTCTTTTGATTGAGGATCGAGATATGTCCTCTTGGGTCGATCCTTGCGGTGATCCGGCCATTACTGATTGAGGCGGAACCATCCGTTTGAATCGAAATCGCGGGTGACTTCGAGGCTTCGACCGGTAGCAGCGCCCAGTCTTGGTTTTCCAAGGCTGGGCGCATTGTGCTTCGGACTCTTAAACTATCCTTCCCCCAGGGTTGGATAGCTAACTTTTCGCCTGCGAATTCGCGGACAAGTGCATCGCCCTCTTGTTGAAACATAGAGATCAACTTTTAGCAGAATGGAGACCAATGCCTTTGAGGCTAATTCTTCGATAGAATCGAATTGATCTTCGTAGCCGACTCCTTGAGCGCTTGGTCAGCGGGAGCCTGACCCGATACTGCTCGCTGGATTGCCGTTCGTGTTGCTAGAGAAATCTCCGGGTATTTTGCGCCCCCGTCTTGGGACCTAGCCTTTGCTGTGTCCATCTGTTCCACAAAAGGGACCAGCTGCGGATTAGATTCTCCTTGTTGTTTCGCAATGCTTTTTACCGATGAAATGTAGTTAAATGTGTCGCACAGTTTTCGGAGTCGTTCCGGTTCTTGGGTGAAAGAGATAAACTTCATGGCGGCGGCTTCAACTTGCGGACTGGTTTTCAGCACACACCAACACTCGCCGCCAAGCCCAACGACCGGTTTAGCTCCTTCTTTTGGGACAGGGATCGGGACGATACCAAAGTCCACCCCACTTTTCTTGACCGCGTCGAGCATCCACGGGCCCATGACCATCGTAGCCGCGCGCCCGCCGGTGAACTGATTTGCGACATCACCTTGTTCCCAATTGAGTGAATCTTTCGAAGCCAGACCCTTCGATACCCAATCAACCCAGAGTTGGAGCGCAGCCACCGCATTGGATGAAGTCAGGTCGAGCAGACTACCGCCGTTACTCCAAAGAAAAGGTTCCCATTGCCAAGTCGATTGTTCGTCGTTCACTGCCGAAAAAGCGATCCCGTAGACAGGGCTCTTGGTTGTCTTGGTCGCTACATCAGTTAGTTGCTGCCAGGTTTTCGGTGGTTCGACGCCTGCCTCGGAAAGCATTTTCTTGTTGTAATAAAGAGCGAGGCTGTTGCTGCCTATCGGAACGCCGAAAGCTTTGCCGTCAGTGGTCACCGCTTTCTTGGGGCCTTGATAGAGATCATTCCAAACAGGCAGCTTATTAACTTCTTTGGAGATGTCCTTCAGGATGTTCGATTTAGCTACCCTGAGTACGTCAGGATTGTCTATCGCTGCGATCGCCGGGGCCTTGTGGACAGCAGCCATCTGAAGTGTACGGCTGACTAACTCTCCAAATGGCAGATAAGTATATTTGATCTTAATGTCAGGGTTAGCTTTCTCGAAGTCCTTTTGAATGTCTGCCAATGCTTGGCGCTGTCCCTCGCCTTCAAAATAATGAATCACTTCCACAGTTGTCTCGGTATATCCCGAGCGGACACCGAGAGTGAGCAGGGCCAATGTGACAATGGCTAAACTGCCGCGCCGAAACTTCGCGACGCGTCCTTGTTTGATGGAGTATAAGGGCT
>JBKPBY010000245.1:0-10099 GCA_046727075.1 bacterium
GTAAGATGCCAGCGTGAAGAG
This sequence comes from bacterium, assembly GCA_046727075.1. Lineage (GTDB taxonomy): Bacteria > Verrucomicrobiota > Verrucomicrobiia > Chthoniobacterales > JAFAMB01 > JBKPBY01. The sequence continues at coordinate 22 of JBKPBY010000245.1, forward strand.
CTGAGGCCTGAAATCATGGGGGAAGCGGGCGGTGCGGCTTTTTCAGGAAGGTCCGGTCATCGTGACAGCGTTGTCGATTCCCTGGCCGGAAGGTTATCCCTTAAATAAACTTCTACTGGAGCCAGTTGCTGAACCTGGTCCGACGAAAATTCGTTGGAGCAGAGTGCACCCAAAGTGTTAAGCGTCCGATCAACGATGAATTCGGTGTTTTGATTCAGAATTGCGTCGGCGGAGCCGTTGGCTAGAAAGACCCGCGTGTTATCCGTAAGTTCGTGCCCTACCAGCACGATTTCGTTCTTACGTCCGGATTCTGCGATCGCTTGAATAATCGGGCCGAGCTCAGACCCAGAGTCATAGATGCCGCACACGTCGCGGCACTCATTCAGCACCCGGGCAGTGACGCGATAATAGTCGTCGTCAGTCAGGACATGGTCGTTTACCTCACAGATCCTTAAGCCCGGAAAATCTTGGGCTAGAACGGACCGGAAACCGAGTACACGCTCCTGGTGGTCCATCTGCTGCAGCGGTCCTGAAAATACAGCGACCTTTCCTGTTGTGATTCGAGAGAAACGGCCGATCAAACTTGCAGCAGTCTTGCCGGCCGAACGGTTGTCGATTCCGACAAACGCATGACGGCTAGAGCGTGCCAGATCCGAGACCATGCAGACGACTCTGCCGCCCGAGGCGCAATATCTGCCTACCGCCTCGAGTACCAAAGGATGATCCATCGCGATCACGGCAACTCCATCGAACAGAGGCGCCGTCTCAGCGAAAAATCGAACAACCGCATGGGGATCCCGGTCCTCGAAGGTGCGGAAGCTAATGGTTATGCCTTGCTGCAAAAAACGCTTTCGCTGCCGGTCGAATTCGCGTTCCAGCTTCTCGAAAAACTCGGCCTTTGAATCCGGCAACGCTGCACAAAACGAGATAACGGAACTCTTCGCGAGCCGGCTCGCGTTTCCGTTCGGCACATACTGCAGCTGTTCAACAATCCGAAGAACATGCCGAGCAGTTTCTGGTTTGACTTTGCCGCGCTTGTTCAGGACGCGATCGACGGTGGGGACGCTGACTCCGGCCTCAGCGGCGATATCGACAAGCCGGATCCGATTCTTAGTAGGAGCATCCATGTCCGAGGGGATGAGGTGGAATGATGCTATTTATGATTAACGAGCATCATACAAGATGTCAATCAATCATTTTGGGACGTCTCGTGTGGAGGGGCGTTGCTTGCAGCGCCCAGGTATGGCTTCATCATCCCGTGGATGATCCTTGGTCCCGGGCGTTGCAAGCAGCGCCTCTTCAGGCTCTTGTTATAGGCGGCTCTGGAGAAGGTGCCGGAACAGCCGAAGGCAATGCTAACCAAACGAATCATTCCCTGTCTGGACGTCACCGAAGGTCGAGTGGTGAAAGGCACTCGATTCCTTCAGTTGCGGGATGCCGGCGATCCGGTTGAATGCGCAATGGAGTACAACCGCCAGGGTGCAGATGAGTTGGTGTTTCTGGATATCACCGCTTCTTCGGACAATCGGCGAACCATGGTCGATGTCGTTGCCCGTACAGCCGAACAGTGTTTCATGCCGCTTACGGTTGGCGGAGGTATCCGAACCGTTGCGGACGTTCGCGAAATGCTGCTGGCCGGCGCGGATAAAGTCAGCATCAATACGGCCGCGATCCAGCAACCGAGTCTGGTCTCACAATCGGCCGAAGCGTTCGGCGCGCAATGTGTTGTCGTCGCGATTGACGCGAAGCGGCTAAAACCGGGTCACTGGCTGGTCTTCACTCATGGTGGACGCCGTGCGACAGAGCTTGATGCCGTAGAATGGGCGCGGGAAGTGGAACAGCGAGGAGCAGGGGAGATCCTTCTGACTAGCATGGATGCCGACGGAACCAAGGATGGGTACGATATCGAACTGACCGCGGCAGTCAGTTCGTCAGTGCAAATCCCGGTCATAGCCAGCGGCGGCGCCGGAAATCTTGATCATCTTTTGCAGGTCCTGCAAAAAGGCAAAGCGGACGCCGTTTTGGCGGCCAGCATTTTTCATTTTGGCGAATACACAATCGACGATGCCAAACGGTTCCTCGCCGCCAATGGCGTTCCGGTGCGGTCGTAGGGAGTGTTGGCACGTCATGGCTCCAGGTCGCTCCTACCGCTTGGCCGCTTCCTTATCCAGGGCAGTTTTTACAGATGTTTCGATATCGTCGTACAACGCTTGATCCAAGCGCAGAGCTTCCTTGGCGGCATCTCTTCCCTGAGCCAGTTGCTGGCCTTTGTAGGAGATCCAGGAACCGCGCTTTTCCAAGATATTCTTCTCCAGCGCGAGATCGAGTAGAGCGCCAACGTTGGAGATTCCTTCGTTGTACATGATGTCGAACTCTGCTTCCGTGAACGGCGGAGCAACCTTGTTTTTGACGACCTTAACCCGAGTCCGATTCCCGGTGACAGTGCCATCGGTTTGCTTGATCGCGCTGATGCGACGGATATCGATTCGGACACTGGAATAGAACTTGAGCGCTTTGCCGCCTGGCGTCGTTTCCGGATTGCCAAACATGACTCCGATCTTTTCTCGGATCTGATTTGTAAAAATACAGGTCGTTCGCGCCTTAGCGATGAGAGCGGTTAGCTTGCGCAGAGCGGCGCTCATTAATCGAGCCTGTGCTCCAACGGTCGCGTCGCCGATTTCGCCTTCCAGTTCTGCTTTTGTAACTAACGCCGCGACGGAGTCGATCACGATAACGTCCAGTGCGTTCGAACGGATCAACGTTTCACAAATTCGTAGGGCTTCTTCTCCCGAACTGGGCTGCGATACAAGCAAATCTTCCAGGCTGACCCCAAGTCGGCGCGCATACTGCGGATCAAGTGCATGCTCGACATCGATAAAACCGGCCAGACCGCCTCGTTTCTGCGCCTGAGCGATCACCGTAAGAGTCAGAGTCGTTTTACCCGAGGATTCCGGCCCGAAGACTTCTACAATTCTGCCCCGCGGAAACCCACCTACGCCTAGTGCGCGATCGATCAAAATGTTACCTGTCGGAATCACTTCGACCGGCACGACCTGCTCGTCACCCAGTCGCATGATTGCGCCTTCGCCGTAATCTTTCGCGATTTGTTGGAGGGCGAGATCGAGATTTTTTTTGCGTGCTGCGTAAACCGGATCCGCGGAACTACTGACCTCGGTATTCTTTGCTGCCATGATTTGGTGAGATTAGCGGGGATAGACTAGAAGACAAATCGTAAAAAAGAAACGGAGACGCTTTTAGCGTCTCCGCAGCATAGTTAGCGGGGCGTCGCTCGGCAACGTCCGCCAACCGACACAGTTTCGTCGACTATTATTCGACCGCAATCTTGCGCGGTTGGACTGTTTCAGCCTTCGGCAAAGTGACGGTGAGCAATCCTTGGTCGATTCGCGCGTTTATTTTGCCGGTGTCGATCGAAGGATCAAGTTCATACACCCGACGATAATCGTTGGTCCGTATCTCGCGGTAGACCGGCTCGCCTATGGAGTCGATCCGACGCCGATGACCAACAATTACCAGCTCCCCGTTTTCAACCGTCAGTTCAAGTCCGCTTTTGTCCACGCCAGGCATTTCTACCTGCAGCACGTAAGCGTCCCCACTGGAGGCTATGTCCGCCACTGGAATGAGGTAAGCAGCGCTCTCGTTGGTCGAAGTGCTGTCGCGTTGAGCAAGAGTATTCATGGTTTCTTTCTCCAGTCGCCAGCCGCGCGGCAGAGGCCGCGCGGCAAGCTCGTGTTTAGTTCAATTCGATCTGGCGGGGCTTAGCTTCCTCCGCTTTAGGCAGAGTGATCTCAAGGAGCCCGTCCTTGTAGGTCGCCTTCACCTGATTGGCGTCCACGGCTGCTGGCAGCGTCACTGCACGCTGGAACTTGCCGAAGAACCTTTCGGTGCGGTAGCCCTGATCTTTCGATTCTTCCCGTTTACGCTCACCGGAGATCGTCAAACCGCCGTCGTGCAGCGAGATCTCGATCTCTTCTTTTTTCATGCCTGGAATCTCGGCGACCACGGTAAATTTTTCCTTATCCTGGTACACATCTAATGCGGGATTCCAACGGCTGAACGAAGAGCCAAACAGAGGATCGAAGGAGCTGTTAAAGACTCGATCGAACTCCTCACGTAAGCTCGAGAGCCGATCGAAAGCGTTCGAAAGGTCTCCATGAGAGAGAGGTCGATAACGAACAATGCTCATAGGTTTTACCCTCCTTTTTAAGAATGTTATCACGCCTAGAGGAATAGCATGGCCAGTGCCAATTTTTCGGTTCCGATATAAGTACCTAAATATGAATAACTTAGAACATAGGATATCGGATTCGACCGCTAAACTCAGCGCCAATATGGCTCGGTTCGGGCCAAATTGTTCCGCGATCCTCTGCGACATAATGACGCGAACCACTCCGGAAATGCGACGACGCGCTTGAACGTCGGCCCCAACGCGAAACGCCAAAACCTGTCGCGCCGTAGTCCGGCCTTGGCCAGACGAAGGCGGACGCCGAACGTCATGTCGTGCTTTTGGGACACATTTTCAGCAATGGGGTCCAAATTGATTGGCCTGAGTCTACGTCGAGTCTGAGAAGGGAAGCCACGAATCGTGTGTGTGCCGCGATTAACCGGAATAGCTAGCAATAGTTACCCGTCGAGCAGAGTATCAGACGCAAGACTATGGACGTGAATGAGGCCAAGGCGATCGTTTTTGATCTGGACGGCACGCTCATCGACACAGCGCCTGATCTATGCGCGGCGCTAAATCAGGTCCTAGTTGGAATGGACCGGCGCGAACTTACGCTTGAGGAAGTGCGCCGCATGATCGGCGATGGAACACCCGCCCTGATGAAACGCGCGCTGACCGCAACTGGCGGGATAACAGATTTAGATCGGGCACATCGGAAGTTCATGCAGATCTATGAAGCTGCACCAGCAAATCTGAGTCGCCTGTATCCCGGGGTTGCAACCACGCTTCGATTGCTACGCGACTCAGGAGCGGACCTTGGGATCTGCACGAACAAACCACAGGCCGCCACGCTCTCTGTGCTCGAAGCATTCAATATTGCGCATTACTTCGAGGCTGTTGCCGGTGGTGACATGTTTCCATTCAGAAAACCGGATCCGCGTCATCTGCTCAGTGTTATCCAGCTCCTGAACGCTACAATTGGCGAAGCTGTAATGATAGGCGATAACGAGAACGATTACGCGGCCGCGCGTAGCGCCGGTCTTCCGGTTATTCTGATGCGCTACGGCTACCTGCGGATTCCGCCCGAGAGATTGACGCCGGACATCTGGCTCGATGATTTCGGGGCGATTCCGTTGGCGTTGGCGAGATTGGTGTCATAGGGCAGCGGCGACAGGCTCATTTGCTCTCGGGCGCGATCAGCGCGAGACCGCTCTCAGGATCGAACGCCAAACGCCGAACGCGGAACGCCGAACGCCAAACGCCAAACGCCAAACGCCAAACGCCGAACGCCGAACGCCGAACGCCGAACGCCAAACGCCAAACGCCGAACGCTAACGGATTGACCTCCGCAGGGTTAGATGCCTAGAAGTGTGCTGCTTCCTCTACGTTATGTCTCCTGACCTAAAGGTTTCGGTCATCATGCCGGTTTTCAACGAGCGCGACACGCTTGCGGAGGTCATTGGGCAAGTCGTTCAACAAGCCTGCGTTGCTGAGTTGATTGCGGTTGATGACCATTCCACCGATGGGAGCCGAGAGGTCCTTAGTGAATTGGCCGCAAAATATCCGTATTTGCGACCGCTTTATCACCTGGAAAATCGGGGTAAAGGCGCCGCGTTGCGCACCGGGATTGGGCATGCAACCGGCGACGTAGTCCTTTTTCAGGACGCTGATCTGGAATACGATCCGGCTGATTACCCGAGGCTAATCGAGCCTATAGGACAAGGAATTGCTGACGCCGTTTATGGTTCGCGCTACATCGGGCAGCAGGGAAAACGCGAAGCTTACTTTGGCCAATATTACGCAAACCGGTTTCTGACCCTGCTCTCAAACCTTCTCTCTGGGCTTGCTCTGACGGACATGGAGACCTGCTATAAAGCGATCCGGCGCGAAATCATTCAAAAGATCACCATTGAGGAGGATCGTTTCGGTGTAGAGCCAGAAGTTACTGCCAAACTGGCAGCACTTCGCGCTCGGTTTGTCGAAGTGCCGATCTCTTACACCGGCCGATCACATTCTGCGGGCAAAAAGATTGGATGGAAAGATGGGATCGCGGCGATCGGATGTATTTTGAAATATAGCCGGCGCCCACCTCGTTGAACCTCAGTACAAAACGCCCGGGCTCAAACTGAAAAACGTTGCTCGCAACCGCTATCCCTTTACCTGGTACAACAAGCGGTCGCCTTGTTCCTCAAGCTCCTTCAAAATGGTGCAGAGATAGACCGACTGGTTCGTGAATCGGCGATATTTCGTAATCTCCGACTGATTCAACACTTTGAAACCGTACCTTTCGAAAAGCTTGAACCCGCGACGGCCGTCAAAGGTAACCATCTGTCCGTAAGTCCGCCGGACGCCGTTTTCGTACAGGTAACGCAGATAGGTTTCAAGCAAGCAGCGACAAAGCAGGATGCTTCTGGCATCAGGCAAAAGGTTGACATGAAAATGACCGACCCGCCGAGGCGCTGCCGGAACTTCCCGCCACGCCTTGGACACCAGCCAATAGACAAATTCTCGTGACTCCCTGTTATAGCTCGGGTACCGGACTAGCATCTTGGCGGCGAGAACGATATTTTGGAGAAAACTGTAAATTTGATGCCGGTAGGGCTGGCGGGATCCAAGCAGGTAACCGCGGATCTCGTTGTTCACCGTCACGACAAAGGCGCAATCTGGCTCATGCCGCAGATAGTAACCCGTCAAGAAGTCCGCGAACAGCTCCCGATCTGCGAACACCGGATCGATAGGTTGGCCAAGAAAACCGGTGTCACAACAGAGAGCACGAACCGCGTCGCGGTCCAATGGAAGGTACTTTCGGACCCGAATATCTTTGGCTTCAAGCACCTGAGGCTTCATGTGCATGGAAATCGAAGCGCAGTATACCAAACGATTCAAGCCGGATTCCAAAGCTACGTTCCGGTATCTTTCGACGATCGCTCTCTAAGTTTTGCTGGCTGCCACGTTCGCATAAGTACTGAACATGCGTTCAAACACAGAACTCCAGGCGTACCGGGTGGTGACACGGCAACTGGTTTTTGCTCCTGCGGCTTCCAGGTCTGTCTTGCTCAATGTTTCGATCGCCTTTGCTAACGATTCCGGCGAGTTTTCGTCAGCCCAGCAAGATTGATCAGCAAAAATGATTCGGTCCATATAACTGCCCCGAATCCCCACCACTGGGGTGCCACAGGCCTGGCTCTCCAGAGCGACCAGCCCGAATGTTTCCTGCACACTTGGATGAACGAAAAGATCGGCCGCCCGGTAGATCTGCGCGAGGGTTTCCTGCTCCGAACAGTATCGAAGCCAAGTGACCGCCTGGGTCTCCTTTTGTACCACGACCAAATGATCTCGATAGTAACCGTCGCCTACAACTAGAAGATGAAAACGATTAGGCGCTCTCTGGCTCAACAGGCTAAACGCTTTCTGAAGCGTTTTGACATTCTTCTCTGCAGCTAGTCGCCCAACGTAGAGTAGAAGAATACAATCCTCCGGAATATTGAGTTCAGCTCTGGTTATCCGTTTGTCGGGAGCCGGTTTAAAGATTCTTGTGTCTACGCCTAACTCGCATAGCACGAGATTCTCAACACCCCAATCCTTGAGACGATCTGCCAGTCCCTGGGAAGGCACGAACGTGCACCGAAAACGATTGTAAAGACTACACACATAGTTTTTCGCGATCTCCATGACGATCTTCACCGCAGTCTGACCGAGATACTTCATCGTTGTCCGCACATACGCTTCCGGGAAATGAGAATGATAAAAACCGACGACCGGTATGCGGAGTCCTTCTCCTGACGCGATTGCTTTCCATGCAAGCTGATACGGATCGCTGGACTCGATCACGTCCGGTTTCTCGCGCTCCAGAATTTGTTCGACTGCATTCAGATTGAGCAGCGCTCGATAGCGCGAGGTCTTCGAGACCAGGGGCGAAGCGATACAATAGGTCGTTCCCTCGGCTGTTTCGCTTCGTTCGTTCTGTTTCCCTGGAATGATCAAAAGATGCTGGTGATCGTTGGCAAAAGCATATTTGCGTTTCTCTTCCAGATACCGCTTCACCCCTCCACTGAGTGGAGAGTAGAACTGGGTAAGATCGCAAACCTTCATGGGGAACCGCTGGAACGGTCTGCCTATAATGCCGACCTTCTTGGCGTTTTCCTAGTGTTCCCGTTCGGACAAATAGCGTTCCGCTTCCATCGCCGCGGCGCATCCTTGTCCGGCTGCGGTAACTGCTTGTCGGTAGACTGGATCCGCGACGTCGCCGGCTGCGAAGACACCCGCCAGATTAGTTCTGGTTCCCTCTTTCTGGACCAGATAACCGTTGGGGTCCATCTCGATCTTTCCACGAAACGACGCTGTATTCGGTGAATGCCCAATAGCGACGAACACGCATTTCACCTCGAGCCGCGAAGTCTCCTTGGTTTGGACATTTTGAATTTCTACCGCTTCAATTTCGCCCTTTTGATCGGCGATATAGTGAGTGACAATTGTGTTCCAGATCGGCTTGATTTTTGGGTGGCTCAGCGCGCGGTCAGCCATGATCTTAGTTGCTCGCAACGTGTCACGCCGATGAATCAAGAATACCTCAGAAGCAAATCGGGTTAGAAAAACGGCTTCTTCCGCGGCGGTGTCTCCGCCGCCGATCACGCACACGGGAACGTTTCGGTAGAACGCACCATCACAGGTCGCACACGAAGTCAGGCCGTGGCCCTTCAGTCTTGGCTCATTTTCGAGTCCGAGCCATTTGGCAGATGCGCCGCTCGCAATGATCACGGATTCTGTTTCAACCCATTCATCATCGACTTTCAGGCGGTAATTGCCGTTTCTGGCTTCAAAATCGAGTACCTCTGCATAACGAAATTTGGCGCCGAATTTTTCGGCCTGCCGATGCATGTTCATGATCAGTTGGGGACCATCAATACCGTCTGGGAACCCGGGGAAGTTTTCGACCATCGTTGTCGTGGTCAATTGACCTCCAGGCTCGCGACCTTCCAGGACCAGAGGATTGAGATTGGCACGCGCGGTATAGATTGCAGCGGTCAATCCGGCGCATCCGGTGCCCGCAATAATCACTTTTTCCATGACGCTCGTTAACTGCCATTAAAGGCAGGAGAACTCAAGTAGGCATGGAACGCCGGCAACGCCCTTTGCAATGCTATCCCTGGGAATCGTTCATCTTTTGGAAGGTAAGTTGATCGACATCAACACGGCGGGCGGCGCGCAGAGCGGTGAGCATGAGGTGACCACTTATATTGTCGCCAAATCGATTAAGAAACTCAACGGGAACACCGGTCGCTGCAGCGGTTGTTTTTTTCATACACACCTACGACTATCTCCGCCCCCGGTGCTTTCCAGAGCGATTTGGTTGCGGCTCCGCCGCGCTAAGTCTTGGCGTGAGGGCCTCTTCTCGCGTCTTGGCGTGAGATCCGCTTCTTTCGTCCTTGCGTGCCTTTCTTTTTCCTCGCCTGTGCAAAGCGGGTCGCTAGCTTGAACATCATGAATCGACCTTTTGCTGGCTGGATTACCTTTGTCGTTCTGACGGTTGCACCTGGGGTTAACGGAGCCGCTGAACAAAAGCCAATCACACAGGATGAACTGGTTCGCAGGGAACAGGAGCTCTTCGATGCGGTGAGCTCTGGTAATGCAGCGCCATGGAAGAAATACTTTGCAGACGATTGCCTGTTCTTTGACGAGAAAGGAAGAAATTTGGATAAGCCGGCCTTGATTGCTGATATCACGCCACTGCCAAAAGGCTTTTCCGGGCAAATCAAAGTGTCACATCCAGAGAGCCGAATTTTCAGTGATACAGCAATTTTGAGTTACGACCTGGACGAAACTGAGACTGTGTTTGGCCAAACGATGACGGCACGCTATCACGGGACCGATACCTGGTATCGCCGTAATGGAGTC
>JBKPBY010000246.1:0-10356 GCA_046727075.1 bacterium
AGTCGCGAATTCTTGATCACAGGCTTGCGACTGATCGCGGTTTCGCGGGGGAAAGTTCTGCCGGCTGAGCGGCTCGGAAAACACAAAACGGTGTGGCAGATTGTGACGATCCTTTATTTTCTGTCGCTCGCGGCGGTTGCAGGAGGGGGAAGGATCGCATCTGTGTTTTCGGTGATCGGATGGGTGCTGGTGATTGTGACCGTAGGCCTTACTCTATGGTCGGGAGTTTCTTATCTTGTGAAGAACCGGGAGCTGGTTGCAGGCGGCTGAAGGTGTTGTCGATTCTTGGTGTGATTGGTTATCAGGGGAATGGAAATTGTAAATACCGACAATCTCGTCGCACTCGACAAAGCGTTTACCTGGCATCCGTTTACACAGATGCGTGACTGGATGGCCGAAGGTCACGAACCGCTGCTGCTTGTCTCAGGTAAAGGTCCGTGGCTGGAGGATAGTCGCGGCAGGCGTTACCTCGATGGTAACTCGTCGATTTGGACAAATATTCATGGGCATCGTCACCCAGCGATCGATGCAGCGCTCAAATCGCAATTGGACAGGGTCGCTCATACTTCCTTTCTCGGATTCACCAATCCTTTGGCCGCTGAGCTTGCCGCGCGGCTGGTGGCGCTGCTACCCGGGTCTCCGTTGAAGAAGGTTTTCTATTCGGATGATGGATCGACCGGGATCGAGGTGGCGATTAAAATGGCTATCCAGTTTTTCCGTCAGAACGGGCGACCGGAGCGAATCCAGTTCGTGTCATTCGAACACGCATATCATGGCGACACGCTGGGAGCCTCCAGCCTGGGCGGAATTGAGCTGTTTCACGACCGGTTTCGCTCCCATCACTTTCCGGTGGTTCGATTGAAAGGGATCGAAGGCTTGCGCTCAGTTGACGGCGCGACGGTCGCTGCAGTCGCTATCGAACCGCTGGTCCAGGGATCGGCCGGAATGCGACTATGGCCACAGGGAATGCTGCACGAACTGCGGAATTGGTGCGACGAGCATGGTGTATTCCTGCTGTTTGACGAAGTCATGACTGGATTCGGCCGGACAGGTAAAATGTTCGCGTGCATGCACGAAGGGGTCGTTCCGGACTTTCTTGTTATCGCGAAGGGACTTACTGGTGGCTATCTTCCCCTGGGGGCAACCTTGACGACACAGCGCGTATTTGAGGGGTTTCTCGGCGCTTACTCGGAGCTTCGAACGTTCTTTTACGGACACAGTTATACCGGGAACGCATTAGGATGTGCCGCTGCGTTGGCGAATCTGCAAATTTTTGACGAGGAACAGACGCTGTCGGCCCTTCAGCCTAAGATCGCGCATCTAAGGGATCGGCTTAACGCATTGCGGGCATCGCCGTTTGTGCGGGACGTCCGCCAATGTGGATTTATCGTCGGGATCGAGCTTGGCGGGGCGAACGGTGAGCCATTTGTTTGGAGAGCCGAGACCGGTGCGAAGGTGTGCGTCGCGGCTCGGAAATATGGATTGCTGACCAGACCAATTCGGGATGTGATTGTCTTGATGCTCCCTCTGTGCGTAAGCAAGGAGGAGATCGATTTGGCCGTGGGGGCAATTGGGAAAGCGATTCGGGATGTTTGTGCTTAGCAACGCCGACAACGCCGTCTTCGCCGACATCGCCGTCAGCGGGTGCCGACGGAATGGGTAGGTTCGCGACTTACGACGACATCGTTGGGATGCCACACGCCAGATAGATCTCGGCCCAACCGACCGCGCGCTTTGGTTCACCGTGGGCCTTCTGTTGCCGGCGATGGCGGCGTTGTTCCTATCATCCCAAGAATCTCCCGATTCCTCGGATCGTTAGGATCGAGCTCTATGGCGCGCTGGATCGCTTCTCTGGCTTCGTCGTTTCGGCCAAGTTGGTTAAGCGCCATTGCGAGATTGCCCCAGCTTGCGCTGGTACTCGGAAAGACCTCAGTCGATTTTCGAGCGGCCATTTCGCATTCTGACCATTTACCTTGCTCCGCCAGACACCAACTCAGCTCCAGCCACGCTTCGCCATTCACAGGGGATCGCTCAAGAACCGACAGGAAATGGTCGGTTGCTTCGGACCACCGTCGCACCATCCGGTAGCCAAGGCCGGCTACATAGGCGGCTAGCACTTGATGTTCGCCTTGAACTTTCAGGAAAGATTCCGCCCGCTTTGCCTGGGTCAGGATTTTCGTTTCGATCTGATCAACTAAAGCTTGGTTCCCGTGAGCACTGGCGAGATCCGCCTCTTGTTCAAGATCCCAGAGATAGTTGCCCATTTCGCGGAGCTTTTCGTCGTAATCAGCGCTTGTCATGGCGTTCGGCGTTCGGCGTTTGGCGTTTGGCGTTCGGCGTTTGGCGTTCGGCGTTCGGCGTTTGGCGTTCGGCGTTCGGCGTTCGGCGTTCGGCGTTAGGCGTTCGGCGTTCGGCGTTAGGCGTTCGGCGTTCGGCGTTCGGCGTTCGGCGTTCGGCGTTCGGCGTTCGGCGTTCGGCGTTCGGCGTTCGGCGTTCGGCGTTTTTCAAAAAAACCGATGCAGATGTCTGGTTGAAAGTAAATGATTTTTAACTGCCTCTGCGCTGGGCCGAACGCTAAACGCTAAAATGCAAAGAAAAGCTTGATCGTTGGCCATGTTTTGCAGCGATATGTGAATAGCGGATTGTCATGAGCACCCGAGTCCTGGCATTCATTAACTTCAAAGGCGGTGTCGGCAAAACTGCAACGGTGATTAACATCGGAGCAAGCCTGGCAAAGCTTCATCGTAAGAAAGTTCTGATCGTAGACTTGGATCCTCAATCGAATTCGAGTGTCTGGTTGATGCGCCCCGATCGGTGGCGACAACATGTTACAAAAGGGCAGCAATCAACTTTCCAGATTTTTGATGATGCTCTGCAGGGAAAAGCTCGCTTCGATTTCGATGAGGCTATCATCAAAGGAGTCGTAACCTGGACTGGGTTCACCGATCTCCCGCGATTGCATCTTTTACCAGCATCGGTCGAGCTTCTCCGCATTGAGGACCGGATCCATGAGCTGCGAGCGCCGGCGAATTACCAGGTCCTGGACAAGGCGCTGAGCGCCCGCTTCAAGGACTACGATTTCGTGTTGCTTGATTGTCCGCCGAATCTTTATAGCACCACAAAAAATGCAGTGTTCTGTGCTGATAGCTGTGTTGTTCCTTATGTGCCTGACTATCTCTCCCTTTCCGGTTTTCATGTGTTGGCGGAGCAGGTTGCCGAGCTGGGGGAAAAATTTTCCGGTCATCTGCCGGGCAGACGGAAACCGAACATAGGCGCGCTCATTGTGAGCCATTACCGGCAGACAGGAAACGTCTTTCGCCTGGCAATTAACGAGTTGGAGATTTCTATGGCGAATCTGCAGGCGATCGGTCTTCTGAGCGAGGACGCTGTCCTGCTGGAACCATATGTGCGCCATTGTGTGAGGGTTGCTGAATCGACTAGCGAACATTTGCCGGTCATCCTCTATGCACCGGGAAGTATTGGTGCACAGGACTACAGCGATCTGACTCAGAATGTTCTAAACCATTTTGATTCAACAAAATGAACTACACCGATCTCGCGACACATCTCCTCAACCTGGGAGAACGATTGCAGAAACACTCGCGCAAGATTGAAGGTGATAAGGTCGGACGATCCGCGAAAAAACTCGCGCAAGCAGTAGAACGATTCGAAGACACGCTGGACAGTTTTCTCGCCAGCCGCAAGTCCGGGGAGCTTTTGTTGGAAACAATGCTGCGGTCGCCATCGGCAAAGCGGCACCTGACTGTTGAGCTTCTGAAAAGAGGTCTGCGAGAAGTCGCGGGAAAGAGATTGCAAGCGGACGAGCTTAGCGCCGCCAGGAAAGAATTTGTGGAGGTGCTGCACGCAAACGAGAAGGGTAGCCAGGGAGGTAAGTTTTTGCAGGCAGCCTTTGAAGAGGCTGCTTGTGTGGAGCCGGGCGGGAAGGATAAAGCGTCCATCCAACGCGAGTTCGTAAGACTGGGCGGGCTAAGCGACGAGGAGTACGAGAAGGAGATTGGGAAGCGGACATTTGGCGAGTTACGACGGCTCGCGTCGACCAATGGAATCAAGTTCACAGACAAGACCAGCAAACAACGCTTGATGGCTCTCATTCGGCGCTTTTCGAGCCGCGCCGCAGTGAATATTTCTTTTGATGAATAGCGTCCTGTCCTCGAAATAGCAGGATGGAGGAAGACCTGGAGAAAGTGCTGTTTCGCGAGCCGGAAATCGCGAAGCGGCTGGATGAATTGGCTACCCGGATCACGGCAGACTACCGCGGAAAAGATCTGACCGTGCTAGCGATTCTGAACGGAAGCCTGATTTTCATGGCTGATCTCCTGCGCCGGATCCCTTTGCCGATACAGCTCGATTGTTTGCGGGTGAGGAGTTATCACGGAGGCACGGTCACCACGGGACAGGTGGATTTTGATCGCTCAGCGTTGCCGGATCTGAAGGGGCGGCACGTATTGTTGTTGGACGACATTCTCGATAGCGGGCACACACTTGCGGCCATTGAGGAAGCAATTAGCCTTGAAGGGAGACCGTTGAGCGTAAAGAGCTGCGTTCTGCTGAGAAAGCTGAAGGAACGAGCGATTCCGGTTGAGGCAGACTATATCGGGTTCGATGTACCCGATGAATTCGTTGTCGGCTATGGTCTGGATTATCAGGAGCGTTATCGAAACCTTCCATTGATCGGGGTTTTGAAATGGCAGGAGTCAGGAGCAAGGAGCTAGTAATCAGTGGGATGAAGGTTTCTCTTCAATATTTTGCCCAGCTGCGGGATTTAGGTGGACCCGAGGTGATTGAACTGCCGGAAGGAAGCACCGTCGGCACGCTACTGCAGAAGGTTTTTGAATTGCAGCCAAAACTAAAAGCTTGGGATCGACAAATCCGTATGGCGGCAGGAACGGACTGGGTGTCTAGAGATCACGTGATCGCGCCGGGAGAAATTATTTCGCTGATGCCGCCCGTTCAGGGTGGATGATTCTGGTCCTGAAGGCGCCCTTGTGCATTTTTCTTGGGCCTCCGCACTAAGGTCCCACTCGTATCGAACGGCGTTGAAAATCGGTGTTTGCCATATTCATTTTGCGCCAATCGACAAAAAGCCAATTGCAAGTCTCTGCAGACCCAAGGGATTTTTGATAGCCTGCGAGGAGTATCCATGATCCGTTTACTCGCTCTGCTGATCTTCGTTGCAACGGCTGGCCTTTGTCTGGCCAGGATTGGTGACACGCTTGACGAATCGATAACCCGATATGGAAAGCCGATCAATGCAGCGGGAGACACGGCTATGTTCGAAAAGCCCCCGTACTATGTCACCGTCCATCTTTCTGACGGGAAGACCGATGCCATCACGTACGTGAAGAGCAAGAAAGGCGCGAACGGTGAGAGCGAGATGTCACCCGATGAGATCGATCGATTGCTCGGGTTGAATTCGTATCAGCAATGGAAACAGACCGGCGCCAAGGAAGGCGCGAAACAATGGGGACTACAGGACAGGTCGCTGTCAGCGGTTTATACAAAGGACAAGTTTCTCGTTATTACGACTGCTGATTACGAGCAGCGCTTAGCGAAAGAAGCGGCGGAAAAGAAAGCGGAAGAACAGAGAAAAGCGGAACAGGAAAAGAAAGCGGAAGAAGCGAAGAGCGAGAATAAGAAAAGCGGGAAATCAGGTCATCTGCGGAAAAAAACAAAGAAGCGGCACGCCAGTAGTGACTGAGCAGCTAGTCTCGGAAATTCTTGAATCCTAATCCGATACCGAAGTCTTTGCTGCGCAGGAATTGGATTACGGTCTGCAGCTCATCTTTTTTCTTGCCGGTGACACGCACTTGGCGGTCCTGCAGCTGGCTCTGGACCTTAACGTTCACGCCCTTAATTGCCTTAATGATCTCCTTCGCCTTCTCTCCCTCGAGCCCTTGTTTGATATGAAGTTCCTGTCGAGCGTGGCCTAAGGGCGAGATTGCTGGATCTTTGCGTTCAACGTTTCGTAGATCAATACCACGCTTGGCCAGCTTGCCGATAACGATCTCGACAAGCGATTTCAATCTTGGCGCGTCTTCCGCACTCAGTTCAATAAGATCTGGGTTCGTAAGCTGAATAACAGCTTTACTGTCCTTGAGGTCGAAACGGGTAGTTAGTTCTTTCCTCGCCTGATTAATTGCGTTGTCGATCTCTTGTTTATCGACTTCTGAAACAACGTCGAAAGAGGGCATAGTCAAATAATGCCATCATTGCCAACAATGCCAACAGCGCCGTCATCAGCAAAAGCTGATAACCTAACGCAGGCCATGAGCGCCGCCCTCCAGCCTATCGTGCACAAACCTTGCAATCTGTAGTGGCGCAGGACGGCTCGAAAGGCGGGCAGCGAAGCTCCTTTCCCCAAGGCTTCGGACCTGAATGATCTGATTGTCTTTCCAAACCCAGGCGTCTGGATTGTAAGGGCCGACGCAGCGCGGATCGCTCCAGAGATGGATGGAGAGCAGATTCGCGGTTAACCCAGCAGCCATATGCATCGGTCCGCTGTCCACACTGATGATAAATGCCGCGCGCCGGAGCAGCCAGATCAGCTCTTCCAGACTGGTCTCATTTACGAGTGAGATAGCATTTCGATCCAGTCGCAAATCTTCATCCGATTTGCCAACCACGATCACTGGCAAAGGAGCTAACAGCCTGCTTAGCTGAAACACTTCGTCACCGGTCAGCGATTTTCCGGCGCCGCGAGCAAAAGGATGGAGAATTACGGCTCGAGCCGGGCACTCGAAATCTCGAATTGCTTTTCCTTCTGGCAGCGGGAAAAGGGCTGGACCCGCAATCTCGGATCCCGCGAGTTTCGCCAGCTCCAGATACCGATCAACGGCGTGTTGACGCGAATCGACGACTACTCTCTCAGTATAAAACCAGTGTGCTCCTTCGCGGGCATCAGATAAGCCTAGAATCCGTCCTCCCTTTGAACTCCGAGCCATCCATGCGCTGCGCAGCAGACCTTGGAAATCGAGCACCAGGTCAGGTCTGAGCTTGGCTAATTGCCGGGACCAGGAAAAAAATCGCAACGGTCCGGCCGGGCCGCGAAAGCCTAATCGGGGGAACGCAATCACTGAATCGACATCTGCATTCTCACTTAGCAGCGGTGCCCATTCTGAATTGATGACCCACGAAATTTTCGAATTGGGGAATGTTTGTTTTAAGAAATGAACCGCCGGTAACGTATGGACAATATCGCCAAGTGAGCTGGGCTTGATGATTAGTATTTTGTCCACGGTGGGGAGGCAGTTCGTAATCCGTGATCCGTGATCCGTAATCCGTAATCCGTGATCCCTAATCCGTAATCCCTAATCCGTAAACCGTGATACACAGTCTGCGATCTGCTAGCCGGTTGAGCCAATACGGAATACGGTTTACGGATTAGGGATCACGGATTACGGATCACGGTGTAGGCGTGTCACCGCCCGAGCGCTAGCCGATCAGCAAGTCGCGGGGGTAGCCCGCAGGCAAGGATTTTTTTCTGTGTGGTCGGCAAATCGTAAGGCAACCGGCGGAGGCGTACCATTAGGGTCTCTGTGTCGAAGATAACGTACGCGGCACGCCAATCACCGTCTCGCGGTTGCCCCACGCTGCCAACGTTGATGAAATACTGGGGCCCTGGGACCAGCGACAATTCCTCATAGGGCATTCCAATCACTGAACTTTCGTGCAAATAGGCGCGAGGAACGTGTGTATGGCCGTAAAAGCAGATTTCGGTTTTTTGTTGGGAGAAACTGGCGGCAGCATTGAGTTGATTGAGCACGTAGTCCCAGCTGGGTGGATCAAACAGCGTTGCATGAACAATTGTGAAGCCATGTACTTCACAAACGTAAGGCAAGGCACTGAGCCACTGCTTTTCTTCGACGGTCAACTGCTCGCGCGTCCATTGAATCGCTAGCTCGGCAAGGGGATTCAGCGAATCGAGGACTGAGTCTGAAGATGAATATTCGTCATGGTTCCCTTTGACGACCGGGCACTTGAGCGATCGCACCAAGGACATGCATTCCTTCGGATTCGCGTTATAGCCGACCACATCGCCGAGACAGACGTAATCCGTACAGCCCTGCTCACGAGCGTCCGTCAACACTGTTTGAAGGGCTTCAAGATTGGCGTGAATGTCGCCAAAGATAGCGAATCGCATGGGCGATATGGTCTACTGTTCGCCGTCTTCCGTCTACCGTTTTCAGCGCCGACTGTCCACCGTTCCCGGTTGACACCCCAAGGCTGGACAACGGAAGACGGTCGACGGTTGACGGTTGACGGAAAACGGCTGTGCTGAAGGCACAGCCTAGTGCCGGATCCCGAAGCCCTTTGATCCAGGGGTGGGCTTAATATCATCAATAGTAACCCTATCGATGTATCCGCGGAGATAACTGTCGCGGATCGCTTGCAGGAACTCATCGATCTCTTCGGCTGCGCCTTGCACCTCCATCTGCACGCGTCCGTCGATCAGATTCTCGACCCAGCCCACAACATCAAAGCCAGTCGCGAGATGCCGGACGGTGTAACGAAAACCCACGCCCTGAACCCGGCCTTCATAGAAAACACGTTTGGCGATCATTTCTTGTGATCCGGGTTGATCTCGGTTGATCCGTTTGAGGGCGACGCTCTGTCGTCGCCATCACGGCGCAACAGCATAACACAACGGTGGACGGTTGACCGGAGACGGTAGACGGAAAACGGAAGCGGTGAGCGGGCTGAAGGCCCGCTCACCGCCTCCATTCCAGAACACCCTTTTTAAGAGCGTATACGAACCCGACCATCAGGATCGTCAAAAATGCCAGCATGCTGCCGAAAATTGTCCATGGTCCCGACTGCGCGATGAAATCGCGGTAAACGATTGCCCAGGGGTACATGAAGACAATTTCGATGTCGAACAGGATGAATAGCATTGCGACCAGGTAAAACTTTACGCTGAATCGCGGTTGAGGTTCCCCAATGGCAATCATGCCACATTCATAAGGGGTATCTTTGGTCGCAGTTCGCTTGCCGGTGCGCCCAAGGACAACGCTGGCGACTAAGGCGACGCCAGCGAATCCTAGTGCAACCAACACTTGCAACAGGATTGGCAAATAATCCTGTACAATCATAAGAGCGTCCTTATTCAGGACTTCGAAGCGATTTGAGCCACGGATACCGCATTTGCTGCGGCCATTGCCGCCAGTGCTGAGGCGTCGCCTTTGTAGCTTTTGCCGGTCTTTTTCACAACGCCTCGGGCTACCAAGTTCTGCAACTTTTCATACGCCCGTAAACGCAACATCTCTTCCCCGCCACTCGCCGCATTGCGTTGTCGCAAATTCTCGTGCACTATCTCGAAAAGTTGCTTGAATTCAAACGATCTCTTCTGTGATAGCGCCGATACGAGTTCTTCTGTAACAAGGTCTGGGAGACGACGGGAAAATGCGTTCTTCTTCTGCATAGCCATAGAGACGGCAAATATAACACACAAAACTCCCCTCGCGAGGGGAAATCAGATTTTAGGCGCCTTCAGCGCCCATGTTTCCCGTCTTCCGTCGCGTCCACCGTCGACCGTCTCCCATTAACCCGCTGGTCCGTAATAACGGCTGGCTGCAAACGGAAGACGGAAGACCGAAGACGCCAAGCCTATCAACTCTGGCTTTTAACCTGACGCAGCAGTGGAGCTAGTCCCTCTCGAAACGTTTCAAATCTGGGTATCCAACCAGCTTGGCGTAATTTTTGATTTGAGACGCGCTTGCTCGTCCATCCCCGCTTCCTGGTTGTATCTCTTGGGCCAAACGGAGGTAAAGGGCGATCAAGCTGGTTGCAAACGTGACGGAACCAGTCGAGCTGACTAACCGGTTCGTCGTCGGTGACGTTATAGATTCCCCGTAGACTCTTTTCGGCCAGGAAAAAAAGCGCGGATACAGCGTCATCGCGGTGAATCAGATTCATCAATCGCTCCCCTTCGCCCTCGATTATGGCTGTCTGATCGAGCAACTTTCGAAGCGGGACACAACGGTCGGGCCCGTAGATCCCGGCTAATCGAGCGACGGTTCCCTTTTGTTCCAGTACAATCTCTTCCGCTGCTCGAAGTACGAGACCCGTTTCCCGAAATGGCTCGGCCAGGCTGTTTTCATCCACCCATGATCCATCGATTTGGTCATAGACAGAGGTCGAGCTCACAAACATGAAGTGATTGACCGCGAGAGTGGATAGGAGATTGCGTGTCGCGCGGAGAAATATCGCTTCGTACACCCGAGTACGTCGCCGGCCAGAACTTGCGCAGTGGACCACGATTTCGAAGGCCCGCGGTTGCAGTCTGTCCAGACTCGTCGTTACATCCAGTCCAATAATCGGAAACGACTCAGAAGAGAG
>JBKPBY010000247.1:0-26510 GCA_046727075.1 bacterium
CGAGGCGCAAGCAAGTGTGGCAGCTTCCTATGGCAAGCTGTGCGAACTGGTAAACCCCAAGTTAAGAATTGAATACTCGAAACGAGTTTACGCGGAGGCTAACAAAGCGGTTGCTTTGGATCCGAACAGCGATTTTGGTCATATGATACTTGGCTGCTGGAACATTGACATGGTTGTGCTTAATCCCTTTCTGAAAGGCTTGGTCCAGATCGTTTACGGTCAATTTCCTCCCGCATCGAAGGAAGAGGGAATCGCACATTTTAAGAGAGCAATTGAACTTGCTCCGCAGCGGATTGTTCATCACGCCGAGTACGCAAAAGCGCTCGACCTTCTGGGCGACAGGCAGGACGCGGACCGTGAATGGACGAAAGTAACGGAACTTAAGCCGCTCTACGCGCAGGATCGCCGCTATCAGGTCCAGGCAATCGAACGCTTGAAACGATAGGATTGTGCGCTCGCACGATTCAAGCAGTTCCACTGTCTCTCGTGCCAGATCGCTTCAGGCAATCTCCAGTCCTTTTCAATTAGCGCTGGCGCGGCCCGCAATTGAACATGGGCTCCGAGGCGCTCTCGGGGTTTGGGTCCCGATCGGTCTAGGCCTCGCTTTTGGCGATCTCCGTTTTGGTGTGCTCGCCGGGTTCGCAGCGGTTAACGTTTTATCGGCTGACGCGGGGGGCGCCTACCGTACCAAAGCCATCGCGCTCTCGAGTGCAACGGTCGGTATAGCGCTTGCCGTATTCGTTGCGACGCTGACCAATCCATATCCTTGGGCTCGGGTTCTGGTGATGTTTCTCTGGGCCTTTGGCGCGGGGCTCGCAGCGCTCTACGGGAACGCCGCATCGGTAGTCAGCTTTATTACAGCAATTGTCTTGGCGACCGCTGTAGATCTCCCAAATCCGCCCGACGCCGGCCAACGTGTTCTGCTCTATCTCGCAGGGGGTCTTTGGGCGATGATCTTGTCGCTGGCGCTTTGGTCGTTGCAAACACACACTCCGATTTTTCGCGCGTTAACGAACATCTATCAACGGCTGGCCCTGTTCCTGGAGTCGGGTGTCCGGCATGTTGCTGAACAAGGTGCACTCGCTGAGGCGAGCCGAGAGGCGTTCACCCAAATGTATGATGCGCTGGTTGTCCAGATCGATGCGGCGCGTTCCACTTGGGCGGACACCCGCGCACAGCGCAGCGGCGCAAGCCGGCGCGGAATTCAACTTCTGATCCTAATCGAGAGCGCCGCACAAATGGCGAACGCAATCGTAACCATTGTGGAACTTTTCGATGCGGCCACGGCTCACCCCTCTTTATCAGATATCCGCGCTCAATTCGTGGAACTTTCCAGACAACTCAGGGACGCTCTT
The DNA here is from genome assembly GCA_046727075.1 of bacterium. Lineage (GTDB taxonomy): Bacteria > Verrucomicrobiota > Verrucomicrobiia > Chthoniobacterales > JAFAMB01 > JBKPBY01. Next base: position 1,356 of record JBKPBY010000247.1, read on the forward strand.
CGCTCGCTCGCAATAGTGATCAGTAAACGGGGCGGTTCCGAGGCTGATCTTTCCGCGCTGACAGGTACGTTGGATTCAATCGACTCAAAGCTAGCCCTACTCCGCAGGTATATTCGAGGAGTTTCGGTCGAAGGGTTCGACGCGGATAACATCCATAAACTCCTTACCCGGGTGGAACTCTTTACTCAGAAGGTCCATCGAGACGCCGAGATTGCCGCGACGCTGAGTGGGACGGTAAACGTTGAACCACTCGACTCCGATTTCATACGCGAAATTGTGCGCGAACACCCTCCGATTTGGGGAACGCTGCGCGACAATTTTAACTTCCGTTCCCTGGGATTTCGCCATGCAGTTCGAATGGGTATAATCGCCGCACTCGCGTCGGCTCTGACACTCCTATTGCAGATGCCTCGCGGCTATTGGGCTGTGCTTACGGTTCTGGTTGTCTTGAAGCCGAATTTTGGAGGCACTTTAGCAATCGTTATCCAACGAATCGCAGGAACGATTCTTGGCGGATTAATAGCAGTAATCCTTGGTGCCTTTATCCACGATCAGGTGGCTCTTCTGTTCTGTGCCGGACTGCTCGCGTTTGCCGCCTTTAGCTTAAGACCTCTGAACTACAGTCTGTTTGTCCTGGCTTTGACCCCGATGGTGGTGCTGATTTTGAACCTCTCTAACATCGGCGACTGGTGGATCGCTCTGCTGCGAGTTTTCGAAACCTTGCTGGGAGGAGGTCTTGGGGTGTTGGGCGGTTGCGTCTTATTTCCCGTTTGGGACCGGCAACAGCTGCGTCCGCGGTTGGCTAGGGCCATCCGCTCGAGTCGCGACTATTTTCTCCGGGCGAGCGGACTTGTCCGTGGCGATCCTGTTTCGAATACGACGCTTGACGACGCTCAGCATCAAGCTGCGCTGGATATTTCAAACGTTGTCGCCTCGGCACAACGCTCACTGAGTGAGCCTGGGCGCTCGCGCCAGGAGATCGAGCTCGTTTTAACGTTGGGAGTCTACATCCGTGGCTTCTTCAATTCTGTCACGGCGCTCGTCGACAGCGTCCGAGAAATGAAAGACGAGCGGCCGAATTATCGCGTAGAGGAGTTAGCCAGAGAAATCGAACCGGTCCTCAGCAACCTGGCTGATGTGCTTAAGCATCGCGCACCGCTCAACAAACTGCCGGAGTCTGAAGAACGCTTGATCACCAGATCCACCGAAGCACCAGCCGTCAGCCGCACATTAAGCGATCTAATCGTAGAAAGACTCGCCGCAACCGTCGCAGTCATGCACAGCACGGTGGAGAGAACGGAAAAAGAAGTCGGTTTGCTTACGTAGAGTTAGGAACGCCGGCGTTGACGGCGATATCGCCAGTGTGTGAATCTCCCGATATGGCCGACCCGAATGTTCCCCCGAACAAGAACCCGGACCAAGCGCGGGGTCCTCGAGCGCTGCCTCAGGAAGGGGTTCTTTTACGGATTTTTATCGGTGAAGATGATCGCTATGAGCATCGGCCTCTTTATGAAGCGGTCGTCTTCAAAGCGCGGGAACTACATTTGGCGGGGGCAACGGTCCTTCGCGGACCAGTCGGCTTTGGCAGATCCAGTCATATTCATACAGCTAGTATTCTTCGGCTCTCGACCGATCTCCCGATGGTGATCGAAATCGTCGATACAGAAGAAAAAATAAACTCTTTCCTTCCGCATCTGGATAAAATGCTGGAGGGAGGCCTGGTTACGATGGAACGAGTTCAGGTTTTGCATTATCGGCAACACGAGAGGCGAGGAGTGAAAGGTGAGAGGTGAGAAGTGAGAGGTGAGAAGTCCGTATGGCAATAAAGAAAACAACCCGCTCTTTTAGGCCGGGATAAATCTAATGCTACAAGCAAGAAACAACTGTTCCATAACCTCTCACGTCTCACATCTCGCCTCTCAGCTTTCACTCCTCACCTCCATCCATATCCGCCAACCAACCACCCTAAACCAACACAACCTAGACAGAGCGCCGTCGAAAGAACGATATTCAAAAGCGCGAGCCCCCATCGTCCCGACCGCAACAGGGTCCAGGTTTGCAGACTGAACGACGAAAAGGTGGTCAACCCGCCGCATATACCGATGCTCAAGAACGGCTGAAGCCAGATACTGGCCTTTGGATGATGACTCAGCGCGCCGGCAAACAAGCCGATCAATAGCGAACCGGTAACATTGACCACCAGCGTGCCTAACGGGAACACCTCCCCAAAACGCTCCGCGACAACTCCGGATAACCAATAGCGGCAAACGCTACCGATCGCGCCTCCGCCGAAAACAAGGAGTATGATCAGGGCCAACCGCATCATCGTCGCAACCAGCGGGGATAAGCAGGGGCAGCGATGGCCCCTAGGATGACAGCGATCAAACAGAGGGAGTGCGAAAACAGAATATTGATCCAGAGTTCAACCGATTGGCCGCGGGTCGCCGCCAAAAATGAGATCAGGCTGAATGTGCTGAAAGTTGTATATCCGCCGCAAAATCCTACCAGCAGAAACAAGCGATGATTTGGACGGAGGTAAATCTGGCCGGACGGATCGGAGACAAAATGAAGGAACGAGATCAGAAAACATCCCGTGACGTTGATGAACAAAATAGCGGCCAGTGCAGTGATATGAACCGCTGACCCTAGTTCAGCGATTCCGAAACGAGCCAGAGTGCCAAGTCCGCCACCTATTGCTACAATGAAATATCGTCGCATGGGATGAGTGCGAGTGTCAATGTGAGTGCGAGGATTTGCAACGGAGAATGGAACGCAGGGAACGCACGGGAACGCACGGGAACGCCGTGAGCGCCGGGAACTGATGGGGATCCGCGCGGTGTTTTTGGTTCATCAGCCGGGAGGGCGTACGCGGCGACCTGTCCTCCTTCGTCCGGCCTTGGCCGGACGAAGGAGGAAGCCGCGAATCGACTAGGGCAAATCGAAGCGTGGCCCTAGGTATTCTGTTTTATTAGGCGGGCGCGCTGAAGGCGCCTCAAATTGCCGAGCTGGAAGCTCAGCCCACGGTCGACCCGCAGGGTTGTGGCTCAACCATTTTCAGTTCCCGGCGCTCCCGGCGTTCCCGTGCGTTCCCGGCGTTTCGTTCCCAGCGCTCCCGGCGTTCCCGGCGCTCCATTGCCTTCAGTTCTCGGCGATCCCGGCGCTCTCGGCGTTCTCGGCGTTCTCGCCTCACAATTGTCACTTGCGCTCGGCTGGCGAAAAGCCTTATTCGGGTCGCTGATCTTGATATGAAAATAGCCCGCGTTCTTTGCCTTGCGGCAATTGTCGCTTTGTCGTTTGGGCAGTCGTCGTCTGGTCGCAATGTAATCATCTTTGTCGCCGACGGCCTGCGCAGTGGATCGGTGAATATGAAGGATATGCCGACTCTTTACGCGCTTCGACAGGGCGGAGTCTGGTTTACCAACAGCCATTCTTTGTTTCCGACATTCACGACACCAAACGCATCAGCAATGGCGACCGGTCACTTGCTTGGAGATACCGGAGATTTCGGCAACACCCTCTACACCGGTTTCCCGATCGAGAAGAAAACAGGTATTGACGTGCCGTCGACTGAAACGCCGTTCATCGAGAACGACGTAGTGATCGAGGAGATCGATGATCATTTCGATGGCAACTATCTCAACGAAGAAACCCTTTTAGCTTTTGCGCGTAAGAATGGGTACTTAACAGCAGCCGTCGGTAAGCTCGGTCCGGCGCTTATTCAGGATGCCTCCGAAGGCGCTTCGACCAACGGTAGCGTTGCCGTTCCCGACACCGTGATAATTGACGATTCCACTGGACGAGACGGAGGAGTCCCGTTGCGTCCTGATATTGCTGATGCTTTACGGGCGGCAGGTTTGACCACGGTCGCACCAACACGTGCAAATGGTCAATTCGAGAAAACCAAACGGGACAACGGATTTTCCGGGAACAACGGAACGCCCGGAACAATCGCTGCTAACCAAGTACAACAGCAATATTTCACCAGCGCCCTGACTGAGGCGATACTGCCTGCGTTTGTCAGAGCGGGAAAACCGTTCGTCGTTGTCTATTGGTCAAGAGATCCTGATGGCACTCAGCACAATCAAGGCGACAGCCTTAATCAACTGAAACCGGGAATTAATGGGCCGACCTGTCGGAAAGCTCTGTCGAACGCTGACAATAACCTGCGCCAGATACTTGAATATTTGCAGTCGGTGGATGGTCTTGTGGCAGATACCGACGTGTTTGTCACAGCAGATCACGGTTTCTCGACCATTAGCAAGTCTCCTCTCGACGCGACCGGAAGGACCGTTACAAAGAGTTACTCGGCGACCAAGACCTATCGGGACTCAAAAGGGCGCCAGGAGGTGAATACCGGCTTTCTGCCTCCCGGTTTTCTGGCAATCGATCTTGCCCATGCGCTCGGTCTGCCACTGTTCGATCCCGACCAGACGATTAACACGGACGGAAGCACCATGTATAAACCGGTGGACCCCGAACTTTCGTCAGCACCAACCGACCAGGTTGCACAACGTCCTGTCAAAGGAGACGGCGCCATCGGTGGAACCGGCAAAATTCCCACAGATGCAAAAGTAGTGATAGCAGCAAACGGCGGATCAGATCTGATCTACGTGACCGAAAAAGATCGCGATCTGGTTCAGAAGATCGTGCAGTTCTTGACTACGCAGGACTATATCAGCGGGATATTTTCGGATCCGGAGTATGGCGAAATCGACGGAGCGTTGAAACTTACCGATATTGGTCTGAAAGGGTCGACTCACATGCCGACACCAGCGGTCGTTGTGAACTTTCGAAGTTTTGCCACAGATCCCGCAAATCCAAACATGTCGGCTGTCACTGTCTGTGATACCGCCCTTCAGCAAGGGCAGGGGATGCACGGAAGTTTCAACCGAGCGGATACGTTCAACTGCATGGCGGCGACGGGGCCGGATTTCAAAAAACGTTTCGTTGATAACACGTCTGTTAGTAACGCTGATTTAACGTGGACATTCGCGCAGATATTGAAATTACAGATTCCGCACAACGGCACGCTGCTTGGAAGAACTGCGGTTGAAGCGGTAGTAAATGGACCGCGCAGGGTGGCCGGCGTATCGAAAACTTTGCAATCAAAGCCGGCAGCAAACGGCCAAAAAACCGTTTTGCGTTATCAGCAAGTCGGTCAGACGGTGTATTTCGACGCCGCTGGTTTCCCTGGAAGAACAGTCGGTCTGGGGAAATAAGGGGGACGTATCGATAGGCCGACACCTCGACACGCCGACACGTTCACGATCGGGTCCATACCAGCTCTGCGGCGCGGTTTAACCCGGCCAGGTTTTAAAATGCCGCACTTTGCAATTTTTCAGTTCGCTCTTTCGGCGAAAAACTTTGCGGTTCTTCGAGGCAAAATCAATAGCTTGTTAAGCCTTCGCCTCGCGCGAAAAGCGAACTAATACTATCGGGCCATACCGCTCCTTTCTCATCCCTGGCAGACTGAGGGCGTTCAATGAATGCTTTCAACATTTCCGAAGGGATCAGCACGTTCACGGCGAACAAAAGGGATCACACGAATGTGCAGGGAACTCTCGAAACGTTGAGATCGTTTATCCAACAATCGCGACTCAGCGAATATCGAGTAGCGCAAATGATGGGCGTTTCAGCCAACGCCATGAAAAGCTGGTTGAACGGCGCAAGCCATCCTCGAGAGGGGAGCCAAACCGAGATTAGGGCGTTTCTGGAGCAACACGGTCCAGCGTGTTTGGGCCAGAAACACAGCGGCTTTCTCGGACAATAATGAGGTGGGCGGCGTGGCAGCCGGGAGCTGCCACGCCGTTAGGCGCTAGGAAATGAGGCTCGGCTTTCGGTCAGAAACACAGCGACTATCTCGGGCAATGATGAGGCGGACGACGGCGCGCCCTTTCAGGGCGTGGTCAACCGTCAACAGTCGACCGTCTTCCGTTGGCCGATTTTTCTCGCACTCAAAGCATCGCCGGGATCCTCCTTCGTCCTGCCAGAGCCGGACTACGGAGGACAGGTCGAGCGGGAACTGTAAACCGACCTGTCCACCGTAGTGGAAAGCTGAAAACCGGAAACCACTCGCGTCCGCATCCACAGTCGTCCACATTCTCGCCATATGAATTATCGCAGACTTGGTAAGGCCGGGGTGAAAGTCAGTGAGCTTTCGTTTGGATCCTGGGTCACTTTTGGGGACCAGATTTCTGATAATGTCGCTGAGGCGCTCATGATTAAGGCCTACGAAGGCGGCATCAACTTTTTTGATAACGCGGAGGCTTATGCTTCGGGTCGTTCCGAACTTGTCATGGGCAAAATCCTGAAGAAGCTCGGCTGGTCACGAGACACCTGGCTGGTTTCCAGTAAGGTTTTTTTTGGCTCCGCGCCACATCCGCAAAAACCGAATCAATATGGGTTGAGTCGTAAGCACATTTTCGAGGCTTGTCACGCTGCTCTGAATCGGCTGCAGGTCGATTATCTGGATCTTTTCTTTTGTCACCGGCCCGACCCTGAAACGCCGATTGAAGAAACGGTCCGAATCATGTCTGACCTGGTGACTCAAGGAAAAGTACTTTACTGGGGGACTAGTGTCTGGAGTGCCCAGGAGATTACCGAAGCCCACGCGATCGCGCGTCAACTCAACCTTGTTCCGCCTACAATGGAACAGCCGTACTACAATCTACTCCAGCGCGACAAAGTAGAAGTCGAATACGCAAGACTATATGAGACTTTTGGATTGGGAACGACGATCTGGTCGCCCCTGGCCAGCGGGCTTTTAACCGGAAAATACGACAACGGTTTTCCGAAGGATGCCCGTTTAGGACTCGATCGTTACGATTGGTTACGTGAATGGGTGGCAAACCCGGAGCGCCTGGAAAAAGTTCGCGCTCTAGGGCGCTTAGCGAAAGGGATCGGTTTATCCAGATCGGTGCTGGGAATCGCATGGTGCTTGAAGAATCCGCATGTGAGCACAATCATTCTCGGAGCTTCCAAGGTCTCGCAGCTTGAGGAAAACCTCACCGCGTCGACCGCAGTCGAAAGATTGACTCCGGATGCTATGCATCAGATTGACGAGGCAATCGGCTACGAGCGCAAAGAACCGTCCAACGCGGATAATCATTAACGCCGGGATCGGAACGCCGGGATCGCCGGGAACGCCGGGAACGCGCGGGAGCTGAAAGGGACCTGCGCTGGGTTTATGGTTCATCAGCGGGGAGGGAGTTTTCGTCCGCGCTGCGCTCTTTATGGCCAGCGTCACCGCTGGTGTCCACAATCCGATCCTACGCACCCTCTACCAACGATTGCTCAAAGCGGGCAAAGCCAAAAAGCTAGCCCTGACCGTACTGATGCGTAAGCTCCTGGTCCATCTCAATAGCTTAATGCGACAGCAGCTTGCCACTTAAACACCGCCCAAACCGAAACACAAGCGCTTCCAGGTCGACGGTTCGTTGGAAGCATTTTCAGTTCCCGGCGTTCCCGTGCGTTCCCGTGCGTTCCCATGCGTCGCCAGACCTTCCAGGTCGACGTCCTACGCGCGTTGCGCTAACTACGGTTTATGCCGTCCTCGATCGGCCCGAAACAACTGACCCATAGCGAGCCACCCCATGATCGACCGCTTCTGGTCTACGATGCCGATTGTTATTTCTGTATCCGGTGGGTCCGGCGTTGGTTGCAAGTGACCGAAGGAAAGATCGATGCAGCTTCCTATCAATCTCTGGGGGAGAGATTCACTCAAGATATACCAGTCGAATCGTTTCAGGCCGCCATGCGGCTGATCGAGCCGGACGGCCAGGTGTTCGCTGGAGCCGAGGCCGTCTTCCGGACACTGAGCTATCGACCGGGACTCGCAACCGGTCTTCCGTTATGGTGTTTTCATCAGATTCCTGGTTGCCGGCCAGTTCTCTCTTCGATCTATCGCTGGATAGCAAAACATCGAACCTTTGCATCCGTATTCACCACTCTCCTTTGGGGAAAAGGAGAAGACGCCGTATGCTTACCAACCTACTATTCTGCGCGTGATTGGTTTCTCCGCCTGCTCGGCGTCATTTACTTAATCGCATTTCTCTCTTATTGGGTCCAAATCGATGGTTTGATCGGCAGCAACGGAATTCTGCCGGTCGCGCGCTGGTTGACAGCAGTTCGAGCTCAGCTCGGACCGGACGCCTACCGGATTCTACCAACTCTGTGCTGGTTTAATTCCAGCGATTGGTTTCTACATTCCCTCTGCGCAGCCGGCGTGATCTTAAGCGCACTTCTGATCTTTCAAATTCTTCCTGCACTCAGCCTTGCGTTACTCTGGATCTGCTACTTGTCGTTAGCCGTCGCCGGGCAGGTCTTTCTGAATTTTCAGTGGGATTACCTTCTTCTGGAAGCCGGGTTCTTCAGCATCTTTCTGGCGCCGTTAAGAATTCTGCCGTCGACGCACCGGGTCGCGCCTGTGCAGCCGCTCGCTCGGTTCCTTCTCGTTTTGTTATTGTTTCGCCTGATGGTGATGTCCGGCATCGTCAAACTTACCAGCGGCGATGAATCATGGTTGAATCTGACTGCGCTCAGTTATCATTATGAGACGCAACCGTTGCCGACTCCGCTTGCGTGGTGGGCGCGCTGGCTCCCCGATTCGTTCCACGCGGCGTCGGTTGTCGTGATGTTTGCCATCGAAATAGGTGCTCCGTTTCTGCTGTTTGCACCGCGGCGGTTGCGTTTGTTTGGAGCGATGTCTCTGATCGTGTTTCAGATCTTGATTGCTCTGACCGGCAACTATTGCTTCTTCAACTTGCTCACAATTGCGCTCTGTCTGCTGGCCATAGATGACGCCGTTTGGCCTCGCTCACACAAAAGAGATTCCGCAGAGGTGCGCGGCAGGTTATGGCCAGATTGGATCCTTGTTCCAGTAACTATCGTCGTACTCACATTCAGCGGCATGCTGTTTTGGGAAGCACTTTTTCCACAGAATCAGTGGCCATCCGTCCTGGCTATTCCTTACAGCTACATCGAATCATTCCGTTCACTCAATGGTTATGGACTGTTTCGAGTAATGACAAAGAGCCGCCCGGAAATAATTGTCGAAGGAAGCGCTGACGGAGAGACGTGGACTGCCTACGAATTCAAGTTCAAACCGGGAGACCCTAGTCGGCCTCCGCCAATTGTGGCGCCCCATCAGCCGCGACTAGACTGGCAAATGTGGTTTGCTGCTTTGGACGATGTCCGGCGCGAACGATGGTTTTTGAATTTCATGATGCGTCTGCTCGAAAATTCAAAGCCCGTCGTTTCTCTGCTGGCTAAGAACCCGTTCTCGGACTCGCCACCGCGTTACGTCCGAGCGCGCTTGTACCAGTATCGCTTCTCCGGCGAATCGGAGCGAAAACGGACAGGCGCCTGGTGGGTAAGAGAAGAGACCGAACTCTATTGTCCTCCGGTAAGCTTGAAGTCGGCCCAGTAGACACCGCTGGAGGTTGCAGTAACGCGCTGGACGCGCCGCCCCCCAAAAAACTCCGGATCTTTTTAGCGCCTCCAATCGTCCCTGTAGCTGAAGAGCAAAAAGAGAGTGGAAATCAACGTGCCATCAAGAATCCCGGTGAATAACATAAAATCGTTGCCACGCGTCCAGAAACGGTCCCTTCCGTTCGTTGTATCGGTAGAGCGATCGATGGAACGAACAGAGAAACCGAATGGCGTCATAGGCGACGACGGCCTCTTTGCCGAATTACAGAGTAACAGGGGCCGATTTCTGGCGTTGGTTGAACAATTGCGCCCCGATCTGCACCGGTACTGCGCGCGAATGACCGGTTCGATAATCGACGGCGAAGATGTCGTTCAGGAAACTCTGGCTCATGCCTATTACGAACTTGCGGAGCTAAAAGAAATGCCAGCACTACGCTCTTGGCTGTTCCGTATAGCGCACAATCGTGCGATTGACTATCTTCGCGCGCGCATTCGCAGAGTGAGCGAACCGCTGGAAGAAGCTTTAGAGTTCCCGGCCGATCCTTCGTTCGAACCTGACAATGCCGCCGCCCGTCAAGAAGCGGTGCGGAGCGCTATCACGCGGTTTCTCGAGCTGGCCCCCGTGCAGCGCGGCTGCGTCATCTTGAAAGATGTATTCGACTATTCTTTGGAAGAGATCAGCGAAATGTTGGGACTAAGTGTCCCGGCAATTAAAGCTGCGCTGGCCCGTGGACGTGCCCGGCTGCGCAAAGGATCCGCTCCAGCCGACGAAAATCAAGCTAGGGACAGATCCATGACGGTTTCACCGGTGCTTGTGAAGTACGCCGACTTATTTAACCGGCGCGACTGGGATAGTCTGCGAGAAATGCTCGTTGACGACGTCAAGCTCGAGCTCGCCTCTCGATTCAAGTTTGCAGGGCGGAGCGCAGTAGAAAACTATTTTTCAAATTACGATCAGGTGGCTGGATGGAAAGTTGTTCCGGCAATCTTGGGCGGCCGCGAAGTCCTGGCAGTTTTCAACAATCCTGGGGACCCACGGCCGGCTTATTTTGTGCAGCTAACATTTTCGAACGAACGGGTGGCAACGATCAGAGATTTTCGATACGTGCCGTACATCGCGCACGAAGCCAATATCGAGCTGATACGCCAGCCGGAGTTCACGACAAGAAAGGAAACCTATGACAGCGCATGAAATAGTTTCGAGAGAAGATTGGATCAAAAGACGCAAGGAGATCTTGAAGAAAGAGAAAGAAATAACCCGGCTAAAGGATCAAGTGAGTGTTGAGCGGCGGAAGCTTCCCTGGGTCAAACTCGACAAGAACTACATCTTTGACAGCGCTAAGGGCAAGGTTCCACTTAGCATGCTGTTTGAAGGACGAAGCCAACTAGTCATCTACCATTTTATGGGGAAAGCGGTCGGTGACACTTCTCCGGAATGGTCGGATGGCTGTCCGACTTGCTCTACGGTCGCCGACCATATTAATGCCAGTTTCACGCATCTGAAGAATCGCGATGTGACTCTCTCGGTAGTCTCACGTCTGCCTGTCGAGAACATTGAAGCACTTAAGAAACGGATGGGCTGGAATTTCAATTGGGTCTCGTCATTAGCGAATGACTTCAATCGCGACTTTGGTGTTTTAGCCACCAGAGAGGAAGTTGCTAACGACGCGGTCCACTACAACTACGGAACAATAAAGTTTCAAGAATACCCGAGCGAAGATAAGCACGGCTTGAGTGTGTTCTACAAAGACGAGGCGGGAAACACCTATCATACTTATTCGACCTACGGACGCGGCTGTGAAGAGATGCTCGGCGTTTATTTCTATCTGGACCTCGTACCAAAAGGCCGCGATGAAGATTCATTGCCTTTTCCGATGGCATGGATACGGCACCATGACCGGTACGAACTGGCGGTGCGGTGAATGTTGGAGGTGGCACACGATGGGTTCAGGTCGCGCAGGAGCGCGAACCCTACCCATCCCGCCATGCGGGTTAGGTGCGGCGGTATGTGAGATCGGTGTGTGTGTGCGATTTCATTGGTAGGGTTCGCGCTCCTGCGCGAGCTGAACCCATGACCTGGTTAATCCGCCGCCTCACTCGGCATCACCACCTCAACCTGATGGTCGCGCTTATCGTCAACCAACGGAATCGCCGAATCATCAATCGACTTCCCATCCAGCGACACCCGAAGACCCTTTGCAACTGGCTGCCTGACAAACGCGATGTGGTACCACGTTTCTTTATACCGATAATCCACTTTATAACCCGCCCAACTCTTCGGAATCCGTGGCGCGAACCGCAAGCGATCACCTTCCAAATTCAGACCCAACAACGTTTCCGTCAGCAGCCGGTACATCCATCCGGCTGAACCGGTGTACCAGGTCCAGCCGCCACGACCGGTATGTGGTGCGACCGCATACACGTCCGCCGCAATGACATACGGTTCAACTTTGTAGATGTTCACTTGCTCCGGCGTCATCGCGTGACGGATCGGATTCAGCAGCGCCACCAAATCCCACGCGCGGTCAACATCGCCCAAAAGCGCGAAAGCCATCGTAGTCCAGATCGCTGCATGCGTATATTGGCCGCCGTTCTCGCGAACACCAGGAACATACCCGCGTATGTAGCCCGGATGCGGAACCGATCGATCAAACGGCGGATCTAACAGCTGAATGAGCTTCCCATCAGTGCGGACGAGATGCTTGGCTGCCGACTGCATCGCTTGGGTCGCCCGTTCGAAAGGAGCTGCTCCACTGATGACTGACCAGCTCTGCGAAACCGCATCGATCCGGCACTCCTGGTTTACGTGTGAGCCGAGCGGTTCCCCATTGTCGAAATACGCGCGCCGGTACCAGTCGCCATCCCAGGCGTATGCTTCGATGTTTGTCTGGAGCTGCTTTGCCTGACTGAAACAATGATCCGCGAATTCGATATCATTTCGACGACGGGCCAATTCAGCAAATCGGGTTAATACATCATAGAGAAAGAAACCTAGCCAAACGCTTTCGCCGCGGCCTTGCGCTCCCACAAGGTTCATCCCGTCATTCCAATCGCCTGTTCCCATCAGTGGCAAACCATGTTCACCGAATCTCAGACCGTTCTTAATTGAGCGCACGCAATGTTGGTAGAGAGTGGCTGACTCCCGCGAGCGCTGCGGTAGATCGTAGTAGGACTCTTCGTCCTGTTTTAGAGGACGCCCTTCCAAGAAAGAAATCTGTTCATCAAGAACTGGTTCGTCACCGAGAGCAGATACATACCGGTGCACGACGTAGGGCAGCCACAAGTAGTCATCCGAGACATGTGTTCGGACGCCGCGTCCAGCCGGTGGATGCCACCAATGCAGAACGTCACCTTTTCGAAATTGATGCGCGGCCGCCCGCAGTAGATGCTCGCGAACCAGCCCTGGTTCAGCATGAACAAGTGCCATGACGTCTTGTAATTGATCCCGGAATCCGAACGCTCCGCCAGATTGATAGAAACCTGTACGACCCCAGAAACGGCAGCTTAAGACTTGATAAAGGAGCCAGCCGTTCACCAGAAAGTTCACCGAAGGATCCGGCGTTTCCACTTGAAGCCGTCCGAGCATTTTCTGCCAATAGGCGCGAGTGGCCGCCACCGCTGACCTGTCCGCGCCTCGTTCGCAAAACCGAAAAATGAGCTGGTCGACGGCTTCCGGGCTTGGACGAGCTCCCAGACGGAAACTGGTTTCTCGCGTCTCGCCGTTGGTTAAATCGAACTTCACCTGCACAGCGGCGCACGGATCGAGCCCCATGCCTGTTCGACCCGACAATTGCTCGCCGCGCAACGCTTGAGGGTCCGACGCGGTCCGGTTCCGGCCGAGGAATTCTGTTCGATCGGCAGTGAAGGTGTATTCAGATTCGCTTAAATCAACGAACGCAGTCCACCCGGCAAAGTCTGAATTGTAGAGATTCCGGGCAAGCAACGCTCCGCTATTCCTGTCGGTCTCCACGTGCAGAGAATACTTCTGGCGCGAATCGCCGAGAACCCATTCCCAATACCCCGTCACAGAAATCTTGCGTGGCCGTCCGGACACATTCTTTAACATCAGAATTGCGATCTTTACCGGGGCATCAATCGCCACACAGATTGTCAGTTCAGAAGTTATTCCATTTTCCGAATGCTCAAAAACGGAGTAACCGAACCCGTGCCTGACCACATAAGAAGTCGCGCCTTGCGCAGGCCAAGGAGTAGGGGACCAGAACTCGCCGCTCTCGTCATCACGGATATAAAACGCTTCTCCACTCGAGTCGGTAACCGGATCGTTATTCCACGGCGTCAATCGAAACTCATGCGAGTTTTCGGCCCAGGTATACGATGAACCGCTCTCAGAGATCACGGTTCCGAAATTTGGATTCGCCAAAACGTTCACCCATGGCGCTGGCGTCGTTTGTCCCCGGTGCAAGGTGAGAACATATTCGCGGCCATCAGCGGTGAATCCACCGAGGCCGTTGTGGAAGGAGAGCGTTTCGCGTTTGGCGTTTGGCGTTTCGCGTTCGGCGGAATGCAATGGGCCTGGCGATTTTGAGGACATTGGCGAGGTTTCGGCGGTAGTGACCACGCCCACTGCAAGGTCAGGCGCGGAATTCGAAACGCCAAACGCCAAACGCGAAACGCCTTCTGGCAGTATAATCCGAGCCGCTGTTTGCAACAGCACCGCTTCTTCAACGGAAATCTGATCAATCCGCAAGACTTTCGCGCCATGGGAAGTTAAGTGGGCGAGCTCTTGCTCCAGTGATCGGTTCGAGGACAAAGGTTGCTCGAGCAAAAGCACGATATCCACTGCGATCCCTTTGGACCGCCAGTAAGACGCGGCTTGAACCAACTGTCTGCCAAGGCCTAGATCGGCGCTTTCGCGTAGACGGGCCAGCGCAATTGGAATGTCCCCGGAAATACCGTGTCTCCAGAGGCCACTCTGCCCAAGACGGTTCTGAAGCAGGATGTCTGGAGCTGCTCGATAGGATGGGTCTGCGTAAACCAGTGCACCGGCAAGCCGCTCATAATGCTCGAGCTCGACAGAACTGACATCTGACGGCGACGTCAGATTCCTCGCGGCCTCGATTGTCTGGTTTGCCGGCTCGCGTTGACGGTTCTCTTTGAAAACGGCAAGAGCCGATTCCCGATTCTCAGCCGCGCAAAAGATGAGATCAATTTCGACCGCGTTTTCCGGCTCTAGAATGAATGCTCGCCGCAGCGATACGATCGGGTCGAGAACAGATCCAGTGGTCAACGATAGCGCCTCGCCTTTCTCCATTGCCGCAGGTCTCGCCAGGGTCCGATTACGGCCCACAAACCTGGCCCGATCAGTTTCATACGAGATATCTCCGTCGTCGTGCCCGGCGATTGCATGCAAAAGCCATGGCGGATTCTCGCCCTCAGATCGTGGACGCCTCTTGCAAAGCAGCACTTTCTCGTTTGGCTCGAACTCTGTTTGCACAAACAGATTGCTGAATGTCGGATGTGCGGCGTCAGCAGCTGGATGCGCCAAAACGATTTCGGCGTAGCTCGTCAGTTCAATGGACCGTGACTGAGAGGAGTGATTGACCAGACGGATGCGGCGCAGCTCTACATCATATTTTTTCGAGACACAGATGGTCATTTGGACTTCGATGCCAGACCGTTGCATTTTGAATTCGGCGAGCCCCTCAGAAAAAAACACTTCATATCGATCGGGTGGCTGAAGAGTAGGCTGGTAGCCGGTTGACCAATACTCGCCGGTAGTAAGGTCGCGCAGATAAACAAAAGTTCCCCAAGGGTCGCTGGTGGAATCTTCGCGCCAACGGGTGAGCATTAAATCACCCCATCGACTAAAGCCACCGCCCGCGTTCGTGACCATCACCTGATAATGACCGTTGTATAAGAAGTGAACTTGCGGTACGCGTGAATGAGGGGTGGTGAATCTACGCATGAGCCAACCGTCCACGTTGATGGCCATCTGTTCAACGTTTTGATGCTAAAGGAGGCTGTGTCAGAAGTCGCAAAGCGACGACAAATTTCAGCCAGGGGTGATCCGGCGGCTGCTGGATCACCCCTGGCTTTCCCCTGTTGTCGCGTTGCGACAAGCGATCCTCAACGTGTACATCCTGCCCCTACACCCTCGACAATTGATGAGTGCGACCTATTCGTTATGCGGGAAGCGTTCAGATTAACGCATTGCTAATCGGAACGCTGTAACTCAGCACCTAATGAAATCCCCTGTACCTAAAAGCAACGCCTTTAAAGAAGCCTGGCGACTCGCTAAAGCATATTGGACCTGTGACGAAAAATGGATCGCCTGGGGGATGCTCCTTGGCATTATCGCTTTGAACCTTGGCACGGTTTACATCAGCGTCCGGATCAACGACTGGAACAAAAACTTCTTTAATGCGCTCCAGGCTTTCGATCAGGGAGAAGTCTTTCGCCAGTTGGGCGTTTTCTGTCTGTTGGCTGCGTTGGCCATTGGGTTATCAGTCTACGCCACCTATTGGAACCAGGGGCTGCAGACTCGATGGCGCCGCTGGTTGACTCATAAATACCTGCGAACCTGGTTAGCTGATCGCGCCTACTACCGAATCCAGTTCGAAACAACGACCGACAATCCAGATCAGAGGATTGCCGAAGATATTCAGCAGTTCACCACCTACGTTTTGAATCTGTTGATCGGATTGCTTACCTCCCTTGTTTCCCTTGCGTCGTTTATCGTAATACTTTGGGGACTTTCAGGTCCGGCCTGGATCCCACTGGGCGCTTGGGGAATTCTGCAGATTCCGGCTTACCTGGTTTGGGCAGCACTCCTCTCCGCCGGCCTTGCGACATGGATCACGATCCTGATTGGGCGCCCTCTCGTGTCATCCAATTTCGCCAAGCAGCGTTACGAAGGCGATTTTCGATTCAGTCTTACACATTTGCGTGAGAACGCCGAAAGCGTTGCGCTTTATGGTGGAGAACCTGTCGAACTCCATCTTTTTCAGGAACGTTTCAAAAAGGTGTTCGCCAACTTTTGGCAAATCATGAAACAGCAGAGGCGGCTGAACTGGTTCACTTTAGGCTACGCCCAATTCGTCGTGGTGTTTCCCTTGATTGTCGTTTCTCCGCGATATTTTTCCCATCAGATTGGATTGGGCGAGTTAATGCAGGTGGCAAACGCATTCGCGTTTGTTCAGAACGCGCTCTCTTTCATCATCAATGCGTACAAAGATATCGCCGCGTGGGAAGCGGTAACCGATCGACTGGGCGGCTTCGAGAAGCGGCTGCAAGAGATTCATGAAACGGCGCAGGCAACCCAACAGATCGCCATTCTGCGCAAGGGTACCGGAGTTACAGTTGACAAACTCGACCTAGACTTGCCTGATGGCAGTCCGCTTTTACGCGGGATCACCTTCGCCGCAGCGCCCGGAAAATCAGTGCTCATTACCGGACCCTCAGGCACAGGCAAAACGACTTTGTTGCGCGCGGTAGCCGGCATCTGGCCTTTTGGTCGTGGTCAAGTTCGCCTAGGGGAAGGCCGGGCACTTTTCGCTCCTCAAAGTCCCTACCTGCCGTTCAGCACGCTGACCAATGTCCTGTTCTACCCATATGGAAACGGAAGAAAAATTCCGAAGGAACGAATCATTGAAGTGCTGCGGCAGGCTGATCTGGAGGATCTGAGCAAAGAACTCGATAAGGTCGAAAACTGGAGCCGACGCTTGTCACTGGCGGAAGAACAACAAGTTACCTTTGCCAGAATCTTGCTGACAAAGCCGGCGCTAGTTTTTCTCGATGATGTTTCGTCTGCGCTGGATGACAAAACTGAGGCGAAACTATACGGGCTGCTCCAAAAAGCGCCGTGGCAGATGACGATCGTGAGTGCGACCTACAAGAGCACGTTGCCGAAGTTTCATGATCACGTCGTAGACATCTGCGATTTTGCTCTGCCGAAGAAATGAACGTCGACCTGGAAGCTCGACATGGCGCTGAAGGCGCCACGCTTGAACTCGCCGTTTCGGCACCTATAATGAACTTGACGTGGCTGAAAAGCATCGATTTTGGATTTCGCGAGCACCTGCAGCACAAATCCCGAAGTGTGCGATTACAGCTAGCTCAGCAATTCATCCACCCCCTGCGAGATCTGAGTTTCCCGCGCCAAGCTCTGAACGCCAACCTGTCCGACGACCTGTCCGACGACCTGTCCGACGACCTGTCCGACGAAGCCTCGGCGAAGTCGGAAGCCTCGCCGAAGTCGGAAGCCTCGGCGAAGTCGGAACGCAAAACGCCTATGCCCTCCAAAACTAATCGACTCGATCCGATGATTCCTGCTGCCTCTGTCAACCTCGACTCCTGGTAAAGGAGTAACTAGGAGATTCGTATGCAGGCAGAAGTGCAAGCAAAGAGTGGGCCTATCATTCAACGCGTCGTAGCCAACGCTCGAGAGAACCTGGGAAAAGAGAAGGCCGAACTGGCCGAAGTGTTTATCCGCCAATACTACAGCCAGGTTGCTCCCGAGGAGCTGGCCGAGCGAGAGATCGCTGACCTGTTTGGTGCTGCGATGGCACATCTGAACTTCATGGAGGAGTTCAAAACGGGTGTGCCCAAGTTGCGGATTTACAATCCACAACACGCTAAGGATGGCTGGCAGTCTACACACACTGTCATCGAGATCGTCAATGACGATATGCCGTTTCTCGTGGACTCGGTGACCATGGAGATCATTCGGCGCGGAATCACGCTACATCTGACGATCCATCCTGTAATGAAAGTTAAGCGGGATGAAAACAGCCGCCTTCTGCAGATCCTGCCGTCGCGCTCGCGTCAAGAGTACACTTCTGAATCGCTCATGCACCTGCAGATCGATCGAGAAACCGATTCCGCTAAGCTCGCCGAATTAGAGACAGCGATTATACGGATCCTTGGCGATGTGCGTAAGGCGGTCGAGGACTATCCGAAGATGCGGAACAAGATGAAGCGGATTGTTGCCGAATTGAAGACGCCTTACCCGGCCGGACTGGACTCAGAATTTGTCGACGAGGTCAGAGCGTTATTGACTTGGCTAGCCAACGGACATTTCACGTTTCTCGGAAGTCGCGATTACGATCTGATCAACGAAAACGGCGAGGATGTTCTGCGGATTGTCCCGGGGTCAGGCCTGGGAATATTGCGGGAGACAAAAGAGACCAAAGTCTCGATGAGCTTCGCGACAGCAACCCCGGAAGTCCGAAAACTCGCGCGCGTGCCCCAACTGGTGATGGTCACTAAAGCGAATTCGCGGGCAACAGTGCACCGGCCGGGATACCTCGATTACATAGGGGTGAAACGCATCGATGCCAATGGCCAGGTCCAAGGGGAACACCGCTTCCTAGGGCTGTTCACGTCAAAAGTTTACAGCTCTCACCCCGAGGAAATACCTCTGTTGCGTCGCAAGGTTAGCAACGTTCTTACACGTGCAGGATTCGATCCGCGCGGGTACCTCGGTAAGTCGTTGGTAACCGTTCTGGAGGAGCATCCGCGAGACGAGCTTTTTCAGAGATCCGAAGATGAGCTTTTCGAAGATGCGATCGGTATCATGCAACTGGGCTACCGCCAGAAGATTCGCTTGTTTGTGCGAAGCGATGTTTACGGCCGATTCCTTTCTTGCCTCGTGTATGTACCGCGCGAAATCTTCGGCACCGAGCTTCGCTTGCGAATTCAAGATATTCTGATGCGAGCGTTTAACGGCACCGGTCTTGAATTTGCGGTCAATCTGACTGAATCCGCGCTGGTGCGGTTGCATGTCATGGTTCGAACAACGCCCGGCAGTGTGCCGGCCTACGATGTTCGTGAAATCGAAAAACAGATCATCCAGGTGTCACGACGCTGGGAGGACGATTTCCATGACGCGTTGATCGCCCGATTCGGTGAAGAGCGTGGCATGGAGCTCTTCAAGCGCTTTGGCAAAGCATTCCCGCCCGGTTACCAAGACGACTACACTGTCGACGATGCGGTATCAGATACAGCCATCATGGCCACGCTGGGTAACGGCAAAGATCTGGCGATGAACTTTTATGCCGGTGAGCCCGGGAGCAACACGCCGCTACAGCTGATCGTTTTTCATGCGGGCGAACCGATGCCTCTCTCAACGATCCTGCCTATGCTCGAGCATATGGGGGTCAAGGTTCTCGAACAGTTAAGCTACATGGTAGAGCCGGCTGACATGCGGCCGATCTATCTCAGTAATTTCGGTATGCAATCAAGCGGCGGAATCGGGCTGCCGGTTGCCCAAGTCAAAGCCAGATTCGAAGAAACGTTTGCCCGCGCCTGGCATGGCGAAATAGAAAGCGACGATTTCAATCGGTTGGCCTTGCGCGCAAATCTGGGATGGCGCGAGATCACAGTTCTTCGGGCCTACAGCAAATATCTTCGCCAAGCCGGATCTACCTTCAGTCAGGCGTACATGGAACAGGCGCTCACCGCTAACGCATCGATCGCAGCCAGGCTGGTCGACCTGTTTCTCGCACGCTTTAACCCTCCTGGCTCCGAGGAAGGAGCGATCAAGACGCTCGCGCTCGTTTCCGAAATCGGCGAAGGATTGGATGCTGTTGCTAATCTGGACGAGGACCGCATTCTCCGCGCTTTCCTGGCGGTGATTCAAGCGACTACGCGCACGAACTTCTTTCAAAAGGACTCAAGCGACGCTGCAAAGTCGTACATTTCGTTCAAATTCAATCCGCTGCTGGTGCCGGGATTACCCGATCCAAAGCCGATGTTCGAAATCTACGTCTACTCAACCCGGATGGAGGGAGTGCACCTGCGTGGCGGGAAGGTTGCGCGCGGAGGTCTGCGTTGGTCCGACCGAATGGAGGATTTCCGAACAGAAGTGCTCGGCCTGATGAAAGCGCAGATGGTAAAGAACACTGTTATTGTCCCGGTGGGCTCCAAAGGCGGTTTCGTCGTGAAGCAGCCACCGGTGGACCGCGACGCCTATCTGAAAGAAGGAGTCGCCTGCTATCAGACTTTCCTGCGAGGCTTGTTGGACATCACAGATAACCTGGTTGCGGCGAGGGTTGTTCCACCTCCGGACACAGTACGTTACGACAGCGACGATCCTTATCTGGTCGTAGCGGCCGACAAAGGTACCGCGACTTTTTCGGATATCGCTAATGGTATCGCGAAAGAGTACGGATTCTGGCTGGACGATGCTTTCGCTTCCGGCGGCTCAGCTGGTTACGATCACAAAAAGATGGCGATCACCGCGCGTGGCGCCTGGGAATCGGTTAAGCGCCACTTCCGCGAGATGGGCGTTAACACGCAAACGACCGACTTTACTGTGGTCGGGATTGGAGACATGTCAGGCGACGTTTTTGGCAATGGCATGTTGCTTTCCAGGCACATCAGATTGGTAGGCGCATTTGACCACAGACACATTTTCCTGGATCCAAATCCGGACCCACAAACCAGCTTCAATGAGCGGGAACGGTTGTTTAACCTGCCTCGGTCATCATGGAATGACTATAATCGCCAATTGATTTCAAAAGGCGGTGGGGTTTATCCGCGCAGCGCCAAATCAATCAGGCTCAGTGAAGAGGTACAGGCCGCATTGGACGTAGCGCAGAGTTCTCTCACACCTAACGATTTGATACGGGCGCTGTTAACAGCGCCGGTCGATCTCCTTTATAACGGCGGGATTGGTACCTATGTAAAGGCGTCCCACGAAGCCCATGCTGAGGTCGGAGATCGCACAAACGATGGGATTCGGGTCAACGGTGACGAACTGCGGTGCAAGGTCGTTACTGAAGGCGGAAATCTCGGCCTTACCCAACAAGGCCGGATCGAATTTGCGCTGAAAGGCGGCAAGATCTATACCGACGCGATCGATAATTCGGCCGGGGTAGACTGCTCCGATCATGAGGTCAACATCAAGATTCTCCTCAATTCGTTAGTTTCTAACGGCACCTTGACTTTAGACCAGCGAAATAAGTTGCTCGCTGAAATGACCGAGGAAGTGGCGACACTTGTTCTGCGCGACAATTATCTGCAGACCCAATCGCTCAGCGTGCGGGAGAAGGCAATGCTGGAGGAACAGGCGCGCTTCATGAAGTCGTTAGAGAAAGCCGGAAGACTGAATCGCACCATCGAATTCTTACCATCGGGTGAGGAACTTGCATCGCGCCGGGCAAAGAAAATAGGACTGACCGCTCCAGAACGCGCGATCCTCTTAGCCTACAGCAAGATCGCCCTGTATGATGAACTGCTGGCTTCGAAACTTCCAGATGATAGCGATATTTCGAACGCGCTGGTCCGCTATTTCCCTGAGCCAATTCGGCAGAGGTATCAGACGGAAATGGAACAGCATCCTCTCAGGCGTGAAATCATTGCAACCCAAGTCACCAATGGAATCATCAATCGGGTTGGGAGCACATTTGTTCACCGCATCCAGGAGGAGACAGGCGCCTCGGCACCGGACGTGGTGAGAGCTTATCTGCTTAACCGCGAAATTTTCGATTTCACATCCTTCTGGCGATCTGTCGAAGAGCTCGACAATAAGGTGGCGGATGCGGTGCAGGCAGAAATGTTAGTCGATTCGGAACGACTAACTACGCGCGCTACACTCTGGTTCCTGCATTATCCGAATTTGCACGCCGATATCGTCCAAACCAGTGAGCATTTCACTTCGGGAGTTCGAACTGTCGCTGCGAACCTCGACACGATTCTGTCGCCGGCCGAGCGCGCTACGATAACAGCGAGAGAGGAAGAGCTGTGTGCTAGCTTCGTTCCGCGAGACCTGGCGAAGCGTGTGGCAAGTTTTGATTTGCTTTACTCGGCACTGGACATTGTCGAAATCGCTATAGCGGCGAAACGAAGCGTCGGGGAGGTGGCGGGAGTCTATTTTGCAGCTGGCGATCGCTTGAATCTTTCGTGGGTTGCCAAGCAGATCGAGACGCTGCCTGCCGATTCGCACTGGCAGATGCTAGCGAAAGCCACGCTAGGCGAAGATCTGTTGAAGTTACAGACAGACCTGGCCCGCCAGATCCTCAGGCTGAGCGCTGACGAGAAAGACCCAAATGCGCTCATCAGTCTCTGGGAAGGGCAAAAGCAGAACGAGCTAGCGCGAGTCCGACAAGTGTTGTCCGACCTCAAATCGGTCGGAAACGGTGGCATCGATTTCCCAATGCTTTCCGTTGCGCTAAGGGAGTTGAAAAATCTAGCGCTGTAGGGCGCCAGAGCTTGTCGTGCCGTAGCCTTGGCGAAGGCTGACCCTGTCGCCGGCACCCATCGCGCTGTATAGCAACCGCTAAAGAGCGCTGTCGCGCGCTGACGTGGTTCCCCCCTCAATATACGTCTTCAGGCTGCGCATGCTTTCACCCCAGAGCGCCCGGTAATCCTGCAGCCAGTCGTTTACCGCTTGTAACGGCTTAGCGTTTAGCCCGCAGATGCTGGCCGTACCATCTTTGTGGCTGACCACTAGTCCGGCGGCGCGGAGCAGGCGAAGATGTTTGGAGATAGCCGGACGGCTGGTACGAAAATTCGAAGCGATATCGCCAACTGTACGCGGACCATCGCGGAGGAGTCGAAGGATCGCACGACGAGTCGGGTCAGCGATAGCCCGGAACAAAGCATCTTCTTTTTTGCGCCTTATTGTAACCATTTGGTTACGGAGATCGTAACCGGTCGGTTACACATGTCAAGTCGCCGGATTTTTAACGGATCGTTTTCGCCGCTGCAATCGTCCTTACCAATGAAATCTAAACTGAGAACGAACTAAATAACTATCAAATTTTGAGGAGGCATTTCCGTGATTCTTGTAACAGGAGCCGCAGGAGTTCGCGTTCCGGAATGCCGCGCTTTTCAACGGAGCCAAGCCATGAACCGAATGGTGCGATACAAAATCAAACCGGACAGAGCGGAGGAAAACGAGCGCTACATTACCAAGGTATTTGAGCAGCTCAAACAGACCCAGCCGAAAGGACTTCGCTATGCCAGTTTCAAGCTGAACGACGGTGCAACGTTCGTCCACATCGTTTCGATTGAACCCGAGGCAAGCAGCCATCCGCTCAAGCAACTGGAAACATTCAGAGCCTTCACCGACACAATAGACGAGCGCTGCGAAGAACTCCCGGTTACTTGGGACCTGGAAGCAGTCGGTACCTACCGCCTCTTCGACCCATAAGTCGCGAGTTTCTGCGATTAGTAGGTGTTTCCTTCGTCATCACCTCCGATAAATTAACGGTGAGAAGTTACAGATCTTCCAATCGCCCCCAGCAACCCGCTAAACGTCCGGTCGCTAAGAATTCCTCTGTCGTGCTAACCTCAAAAAGATCGCAAATATCGCGATCAGGATACACGGGATCAGTACCTGAGCTTGGCGAATATTCGTCAGGTCGGCCACTCCTCCTAAAATGAACGGGAAAACCAGAATCGCGATCCCAGATGCCATCGTAGTCCTTCCGCTCGCCTCGGTTTCATCCGCCTTCGAAAGAGCGAGGGAGAGAAAGGACGGATACAAATTCGAGATTCCCAACCCGACAACAGCCAGAGCAACAAGGCGGAGGATAACAGTGGGCGCCTGGCAATAGAGAATTGATCCACAAAATGCGGTGTACAGAGAAACCGTGATGATCCGGCTCGCGGAAATCGTTGCCGCTAAAAAGCTGCCCAGCATCCGGCCACCAGACATCGCAGCAAAGAACACGATGAGAACTGCGCCGGCCTGTGCGGGGTCAGAGAGTCCTGTCTGCCGGAACAAATCGGTTGCCCAGAAAATGACTGAGAACTCGACTGCGACCGATAACAGTAAAAGCAACCAAATTGTCCAGAAGGCTGCCCCAAGTTTACGACCCCCCGAGCGGGATGCCGGTACGTTCAACCGGCCTGCCATTGGTCGATAGCGGAAGAAGATAAAGGCGCATACGACGACCAATAAGAAAGGAGCAAGGAAGGCTGTGCGCCATCCGAAGTGTCCTTGTTCGGCTAGACTCAACATGGCTGGCGCAAAGACAGTGCTGGCGCTGGCCAACCCGTTTGCTTCGGTGATCGCTGCTCTTGACTGGGAGCGGTGCTCCCGGACGAGCAGCAACGGTATCTCGGTAATGATCAGGGAACCGAGGGTTCCCGCGAAAAAGGAACCGGCGAGCAAAACAAAATAAGCTTTGCTAGTACAAATAAGCAGACTTCCAGAAAGCAAACCGGCGCAGGCCAGAGAAAGGGTTCTCCAAGGGCCGAGGGTGCGGCTGATTTTTGCGGCTACCAGGCTGGCTGCAACAAAGCCTGCGGCGAAGCTGCTACCGAGCAAGCCGGCCTGGCCAAAGGTGAGATGTTGTTCCGACCGGACAAAAGATGTAATCGGTCCCAGGCAATTCAGTGTGAGAGAAAAGTAGACGAGCAACAGGTAGGCGATCCAGGTCGCCGCCGTTCGCTCCAAGCGCTTGCTGGCGGATACACCTTTATTTGACCCGATTGTGCCGGAGGAACCAGCCACCGTCGAATCTGGAGACTTCGCTTCCACAAAAGAGAGCAAAAACCCAAGAACGGTTTTGCTCAATCCAGCAAAGTTATGTATGAATTGGGCAAAAGTTGCTTAGCCTGCAGAAACAAGAAAAGCCAATTCTGGAGCGGCTCATGTGGCGAGGACCGCAGACGCGCCGAGCCCTAGCCCTTGTTTCGGACCTGCCTAGACAAACTTTGAGCCGGCTATTGCTCGATCTGGAAAAACGAAAGCTGATCGAATCAATAAAGAGCCAAGAATCAACCGGCGGACGCAGGCCCTCTCTGATCGGAACG
>JBKPBY010000248.1:0-5070 GCA_046727075.1 bacterium
TTATTACCCTTCAGGGGGACTCGGTTTAATTCTCGTAATTGTTTTGGTCCTCGCCGTTCTTGGGCGGTTGTAATGATGGTCGGTGAATGAGCGCGGTATCCAATCTGATCTACAATATCGGGATCGCGAGCCAGAGGCTGTCGCTATTTTCTTCTCTCAGGGGGATTGCGATGTGTACCGCATCAGGATCGGTTGATCCGGGAATTTTGATCTACCTGATCCAAAATGGTGCCAGTGCCGAGGTACTCGAATCGATCCTCAATTTGAAATCCGGATTAGCGTGCGGAACCAGCTACGGTGGGCGGCGGCCATGGCGCACAGCTCCTGCGACAGGAACATGGGTCAGGACCTGGTTGGCGATTGCGCTCCGGAGCAACAGTCCGCCGCGGCTCATGTCTCCCCGTCCAACGAACTCTATCGGGAACTGAAGATTGTCTGCAAAAATCGGCAATAGATGGTCTACATACTTTCCGCTTGCGATACTTCCGAGGAGAACAACAGAACCGGAATGTGAATGCGAAAGCATTGTCGCATCGCGAATCAGCGGCCTGCTGTAACGCTCATCTAAAGCGTCAATTGGTACGTCGGAAAATGCGCGCAGATCGTCGTCGGTGATTCGCTGATCAACAGGTAGAAGGCCGCGATTGCTTGTAATAACCAACACTGGTCGGCCAATCGGATTAGTAAAAGTGCGAGCGTACGATAGCTTTCCGCGGAAGTAGAGTCCGCTCATGAAAACAAATGCTTCGCCAAGTGTAACGTCGCCTGCTCGTAACCGTTGGGCGAGCTCGAAAGAAGAATTCGGGTTCAAGAGCATTTGGGCGCGTTTTCCTGCAACATTAGCGGGTGAGAGTAGAAATATTCGGTTGGCAGGAGTTGACATCGGCAGCAACAACCTAGTCTCAATCAAGCAGGCTGGCAGGGCAAGTTGTGGCGTGCAAAACAACCCGACGTTTCTTGTGATTTTGGTTTTATTTCGTAGAAAGATAATATTAGAAGCAACCGCTCGTCCCCCGGCTCGCGACTATACGTATAGTCAATTTATATCCTCGTGGAGGGCGAATCCGGACCGTTGATGGAAGACCCTTATGCCTGAGAAAACACCCAGCGCGCTACCGCAGATGCGCACAGCCGATGGATTTCCACTCCAGGAGGAAAGCTTTCAGCGAGTCGTTTCCAACGTAGAAGATCACGCCATCTTTCTTTTAACCCGGGAAGGTTTCGTCTCCAGCTGGAACACCGGCGCTGAGCAAATCTTAGGGTATCGGGCTAGTGAGATTCTGGGGAAGAGTTCTCTGGTTTTCTATTCGCTCGAAGATGTCGAAAGGGGACTGCCCAAGCAGAGTATAGATCTTGCGAAAGCGCGAGGAACTTACGTTGAGGAGGGCTGGAGAATCAGAAACGATGGAGCCAAGTTTTGGGCGCATGTTGAACTAACGGCGATCCGTGAAAAGCGTGGCGAGCTGCATGGTTTTTTGCAAGTAATGCGGGACTTGACGGAGCAGCATGAAGCACGCGGAGTATTACGCCAGAGCGAAGATCGGTTCAGGCGATTAGTCGAAGGTGTACAGGAGTACGCGATTTTCATGTTGGATCCCAAGGGAAATGTTGCGACCTGGAATCGCGGTGCGCAACGAATGAAGGGCTACAGGGCAGAAGAAATTATTGGCAAGCACTTTTCCTGCTTCTATACGCCCGAAGCACTTGCGGAACGGCAGCCTGAGCGAAATCTGCGCATTGCGGTTCGAGAACGCCAGTTCGAGGGAGAAGGATGGAGAGTCCGGCGCGACGGCAGACGGTTTTGGGCAGGCGTTTTGATCACAGCATTATTTGATGAAAATGGCGAACTGGAAGGCTTCGCCAAGGTAACCCGAGATTTATCGGAAAAGAGAAAAATTGAGGCTCTCGCTGAGGCGGATCGTCAGAAGGACGAATTCTTAGCTGTGCTGGCTCATGAGCTGAGGAATCCATTGGCGCCAATCAGCAACGCCCTGTACTTGAGCGACCAGTCAGAAGTGGTGCCTACTGAATTGGCGCGTGCGATAGAGGCCGCTAAGCGCCAGGTGCGCCATATGGCACGGCTCCTCGACGATTTGCTTGATCTGACACGCATCGGGCGAGGCATCCTGGATTTGAACAAAGAGAAAGTGGATGTGCGATCGATCATAACGAGTTGTGTCGAGTCGGTTCGATCTTTGATCGAGGAGCGGCGACATGAGTTGACTGTAAAGCTTTTGCCCGATCCCGTTTGGGTCGAGGCCGATGCGGTGCGACTCGAACAGGTGGTAATGAATCTCCTGACAAACGCAATAAATTATACAGACGATGGCGGACAAATTCGGCTAACGCTCAACCGACAGGGCGACGAGGTAGTTATTCGCGTCATTGATTCCGGAATTGGTATAGCGCCGGCTGAGATCTCCCATATTTTCACCCTGTTCGTCCGGGGTCAGCCACGGCATGGTTATCCGGTAGCAGGGACAGGGATTGGGCTCGCTCTGGTCAAAAGATTGGTTGAGGCTCACGGTGGTAGAGTTTCGGCGCTGAGCGAAGGTCTCGGCAAAGGAAGCGAACTGATCGTACGCCTCCCGGCAGCTAATTCGAGACCAGAGGCTGCTCCTTTGCCATCAGGCAAAACTTCTGCTTCCTCCTCTGCAATTCCGTCGCGGGTATTGGTTGTGGATGACAATTGCGATTCCGCAGAGAGCCTGGCGCTGGTGCTCAAAACAGCGGGGCACGAAGTTCGGATCGCAAATGCGCCTGGTGAGGCTTTAAAAATCATGCCCTCGTTTTTGCCAAAAGTAATCATTTTGGACATCGGGTTACCAGAAATGGACGGGTATGAACTGTGCCGGCGAATGCGCGAACGATTTGATCTGACCGGTGTGATGTTAATTGCGCTAACGGGTTGGGGCCAGATGCAGGACCTGCAAATGTCGAAGCGGGCCGGGTTTCATCACCATCTGGTGAAGCCGGTTGATCCGGGTTATCTCATTAACCTATTGGGGAAGCGCCGATATAGAGCTGAACGGATCAGGCTTGAGAAGGGGAGCGGCTGAAAATTTCGGCGGAAACCTGGTCTGCGCAGCAGTTGAGGGGATCCTCCCGCGCCACTCGCGACGAACAAAGTCATATGAAAGGCTTAGTCAAAGAGGGTGAGCACATGATGAAGGCTCAGGGCGACCCGGACGTGCGTGATGTCGGCATTATCGGCGCCGCGCAACGAGTAGAACATTATGAAATGGCCGGGTATGGGACCGCGTGCGCTAGCTCAGCGGCTAGGAGAGAACGAACTTGTGAGTGTTCTGCAAAAAACATTGAATGAGGAAGGCGAAGCAGATCATAAGCTTACCAGTATCGCTGAGCGGCAGGTCAACGTTGCGGCAGCACATGCATGACGATAAGACCGTTTGGAACGCATGACATCGGACGTATCCACAGATATCGACTTAGACACTGTCCCGGAGCCAGAGCCGGAAGAGGCGGTAGCGCCCGCTCCCGTCGAAGAAGAAGGCGCTACTGAACAGCAATAGGGAACAGATATGGCAAGCCTCCGGCTTGACCCGCCATTGGCGGGTCGACTTTCCAGGTCGACTCTCCCGGGAAATGCGCCGCCGCACCATGACGGACCTATCCATGGTTTGCCGTGGCGTTATAAATCGCGCCCCTGCCGGAAGCATGACCGAGGGCGTCATCGTTAAGTCCACGAGTTCATCGTGACTCGCGAATGCCTTGTCGATCCCCTGTTAGAGGCGAGCCTCGTGTCCAGCATTCCTACTGCCCGTTCCCTTGTACCAGCTCCTTTGGATCAGCCGTCAAATTCCCAAAAAGACCATCGGCTTCCCCGTTGATACCAGCCGTAAAATAAAGGGCGTTACCGGCGCCAGACCTCGATCCAGGGTCGCCGCTGGCGAATGAAAGCGTCCAAAGCCCATCGATCCGGATCGTGTTGCCCTTCAGGTCGAGCATCTTGCCTTCAAAGCGCCCTGTATCAGCATTGAAAGCAAGGATTTCGCCACTGCCAAAATTGCCCACCAATAACTTATGACTGAATGTGCCGAAATCGCTGGGAGCAAGAGCGAGTCCCCACGGTGCGTTGAACCAGGGTCCGTACTCGAGGAACTGAACCGGCATTCCCTTGACATTGAACGCCACGACAAAGCCTAGCCCGGCGCCATCGACCTCATCGTGCTTTGCGCTGTCCTGTTTGGCAAAGCCAACGTAAAGGTTCCCTCCAATGTTCTGGATGTTGAACGGTGCAAAGCCGAACTTGGAGACGAAGTCAAAAAAAGCGCCTGGTAGCGTTGGTACAGGCTTGAAGTTAGAATCGTATACCAGGATCTTTCCTTGGCGGAAGTCCGCGACGAACAGTCGATGGAAGATGCCGTCCTTCGCGATCGTTGCTCCTTTGAATACTGACTTGGTTGACTGACGAACTTTCGCGATCGCGGCATGCAGATTGACCGTTGGATTCCATCCTGAGATGGTCCCATCCTCAGAAACGAACAGGAATATCGCGGGCGCGTTCGGGCCGCCGACAGGGAAGGCTGGACTGCCATTAAAGACAGTTCCAGTTGGGGTGCCTGTCGCAGATTGTGAAGGATCCGAGGGTATGGTTACCTGCAACTGCTGGACGACCCCGTTTCCGTCGTACAGAGTCGCCAGGCCAGTTCCATTATCTGAAACCCACCATGGAGTAGTAGTTCCTCTCGATAGACCCCAAGGGTTCTTGAGACGTTTATCTGGAGGGTTCTTCGCCAGGCCTGGCAGATCCGAGACCAGATTGGTTTGAATATAATGTTGTGCGAAAAGAACAGCCGGACTGAACGCGACGACCAAAGTGAGAGCCGTGCGCCAAAAGAAAAGCGGGAACGATTTCATGTTTTTAATCCTCCGGAACAAACGATTCTAGAATCCGGAAGGAACCCGAAAAATACGCAGATCTGCGTACAACCGATGGCATGAGATATGCCTTCCGCCTCGGCGATGCAATCCCAGCGGCAATAAGAACGGTGGATTGTCGACGGAAGACCGAAGAGGGATAACGGCGGCGCTGAAAGCGCCGTTACA
>JBKPBY010000249.1:0-8253 GCA_046727075.1 bacterium
ACAGATTGGTAGATGCATGTGCCGCCCGGGAAGTCCGGGTGACCATGCCTGCCGCGCCAGGTTTGGCGAAAGCGATCAGGCTGGCGGCGGCTCTGCGACTCCCGGTTCGGGTGTTGCCGGCGCAACCGGCGGCTGAGGTGCTGGAAGAGTTGCGCGAGGCTCTGGATTTCTATCTTCATGAGCCGATGGTTGAAACACCCATGGAGTTCTTTCACTCCTAGCTCGTAACCATGTCTGGCGGGGATGCGGGCTCGCTGTGGATGATACTCGAGGAGGACCCGAAGGCATTCCAGCTTTTTGATGCCAACGGGCAGGCAAGATTGCCACGAGCAGGCGATTCCGGGCCGGTCACGATGGCTTGCGCTGGATTTGTCGAGACTCATCTGAATAGTCTGATAGCTCACGGCGCCGAATGCGCCACCTGTCCATGGCAACAGCAATGCCGAGGATATTTCAAATGGCCTAATCCCCTTTACTCGTGTGAAGGCATTAAGCGGCTCTTTTCCACTATCCAGATGGCCGGGAACGAAATCAGGAAAGAATTGGCCGACATCGCGGCAGCGGGCGCAGAAAGTACGTCAAGTCCGGGAGGGGATGCCGGATGAGCGAGCGGGTCTTCAGCGTTATTCTTCTTCCGACTTCGGACTGCAACGTCGCCTGCGACTATTGTTTCGAACGCAAAGAACCGCATCGCCTTTCGCCAGCCTTGCTCCCGCTGCTGACGCAACGTTTGCTCGATCATCTTGGGAACGAGCACATAGAAGAATGCGAAATCTATTGGCAGGGCGGAGAGGCTATGGTCATGGGCCCAGCTTGGTTCGAGAATGCTGGCGAGATAATGAACCGTGCGGCGGTCCAGCGAGGACGGCGGTTTGTACACTACTTACAAACCAATCTGATCGGTTACTCGCGAGCCTGGAATGGCGTGATTCACAAAATGTTTAACGGTTCGCTGGGGACCTCGATGGACTACCCAAATCTGTACCGGAAACTTTTCAAAGGCGGGGCCGCGGCATACACCGATCTCTGGACCAGAAAACTTCGTGAGGCGAAGGCTGCGGGGATTGGAGTGGGCGTAATCGCGGTGCTGCATCAAGGGAGTCTCGAAGCTGGCCCGGAATTGTTCTACCGATATTTTACGGAGGACCTTGGGCTAACCGACTTCCAGGTTAACACGCCGTTTCCGGGTGGTCCTGCGAAGGAGGTTGTGGGCGATTTCCAGCTGGATTCTGGCGCATTAGCCGACTTTATGGTCGGGCTGTTCGATATCTGGATGGCCGAGGGGTACTCGTCCGGGGTGTCAGTGGGTCCGTTTGATGCCTTGATTGATCACTTCACCGGCAAACAAGCGCGCTTACCCTGTATCTGGAAAGAGAACTGCTCCAACCAGTTCATCTCGGTTGACGCAAAAGGGACCGTCGCTCAGTGCGACTGCTGGGTTACCAGTTATCCGGAATATTTCTTCGGAAACATTTTCCGCGAGCCTGACCTGACGCGCATGCTCAAAACAAGCCGGGCACGGCGCGATTTTGTCGAACGCCCGAAGCGTTTAGTTGAGGACGAAGATTGCCTTTCCTGCCGCTACCTTTCGATCTGCCACGGCGGGTGCCCGGTACGGACCTACAGCGCCCTAGGCACAATGATGGCAAAGGACCCCTATTGCGAAGTCTACAAGGCTGTTTTCGCCTGCGCCGAAGCGCATGGAAACGAGATTCTACGGGCTCGCGCCGCCCCCATAGCAGGACTTAGACAGCGTCATGAAGTGGTCATGAACCGTGGCCCTCGACTAACTGAGCGGGCAGCATCGGACACATGAGCATCGGCCAAATTGTCGTGTGGATCATTGTCGGTGGATTTGCGGGTGCCCTTGCAGGGCGGGTGGTGACTTTGAAAAAAGAAGGTTTGGGCCGACTCTTAATCACTGGGTTGTAGGTTCGATTCCTACACGGTGCATGCTTTGAATTATTGAAGGCCCGTTCTGTGTGTTCAGCTAACGCCCTCGCCTATCGCAGCGCTTCCGCAGCAGTCCGCAGATCGAGTACCAGGAGGTCGCGCAGCTATCAGCAATTGTGATAGCTAATAACAACAATGAATTATTGATTAGCTTTCTGGGATGATACTTAAATACATGAAAATTACGCAGATGTTGAAACGATTCGCCATCACGACCAGCGCTCTAGCCGTTCTCGCTGTCAGCGCGCCGGCGAATCCCATACACAAAAATACTAAACGACTTGATCATCGTGCCCGGACCCATTATCAGGTTGGGCTAGTTGGCTTTTCCTCGAACAATGCAAAGCAGGGAACCAGCGAAGAGAACGATAGTTATCAACCGCCGCGGAGCCCCGGATTCGACGAGTATCTCCGCTAGTCGTCGCCCGGCTAGGGTTGCGATTCCTACGATCGCGGCCCTACCGGTCGATTATTGAACAGCTAGTCAAAATCGATCTCATTGCAGCAGAAATGACCGACGCTCACGCTTTTCGCCGGCGACGCCGCTTTTCAAGCCGGATATTTAGTGAGACTTGCTCTTCCTCCAGCTGGCTTTCCAGTTTTTTCCGGAATCCAGCATCAACGCAGTGGTCGATTTGCTCTTTTAGACGGCCAATCTCGCGGAGCTGTTCCACCTCTTCCGGGACGAAGCCGGCATTCTTCAGCAGCGAATAGGCCAGCCGGTAATCTTCCGGCCATCGGAAGTACTCTTCGAGATCGAGTGGTTTGCCCTTTCCCGGCAGATTTTCTGACGGCGTTTGTGCCATCCACTCCTCGATGATTCTTTCGACCGGATTCGACATGGGTTCCCGACTTTGGCTAAGCTCGAATGCTGTCGGCGTCAACCTCTCGAAACTCAGATCGGAAGACAGATGTACCCGCTTGATATCCCTTAAGGAACGCGCTGACGCCTTCAGCGTAAGAATGCTCGTAAGCGTTGCGACGAGCGCAAGCTCGGCTTCGAGTTTGATCTCAGCGGTAATCTCTCAGCGCTCTACGCGCCGGCTCCAAGATAAAGTTGGGACAACGATTACGCCAATTGGTACAATGAAAGGCACGGGACACTCAACATCTGCCGTAGCTTACATGCGCAGTCGAGACACCAGACGAAAATTATCCTGCTATGACACGCCGTATTGTGGATCTCTCCGTGCCTCTGGAAAATGATGTCTTGGCCGACCCGCCGGGTGCCGGCCCGAAAATAGAGTACTTCCAGCATACCGATACAGCTAAGACGGTTTGCCAATTCTTTCCCGGCCTGGTACCGAAGGATTTACCAGACGGTGAAGGTTGGGCAATTGAACAGCTCAACCTTTCTACGCACAACGGGACGCATCTGGATGCACCTTGGCATTTTGCTTCAACGATGAATCGAGGTGAACGCGCTTGGACGATCGATGAGATCCCGTTGGAATGGTGTTTTCAACCGGGGGTGAAACTTGATTTCCGGCATTTTCCCGACGGCTATGTTGTTACCGCCCAAGATATCGAGACCGAATTGAAACGGATTAACCATACATTAAGTCCGTTAGAGATCGTCCTAGTCAATACCGTTGCAGGAGCACGATACGGAAAACCGGACTATGTTTCTTCTGGCTGTGGAATGGGCCGCGAAGCGACTCTTTATCTCACTTCCAGAGGTATCAGAGTAACCGGTACAGACGGATGGTCATGGGATGCGCCCTTTGTCCACACCGCCCAGCGTTATGTGAAGACCAGGGATCCGGCGTTGATCTGGGAAGGACATAAAGCTGGACGCGAGATCGGCTATGCACATATCGAGAAGCTCCATAATTTAGAGGCGCTACCGAATTCCGGATTCGTGGTGAGCTGTTTTCCGGTGAAAATCAAAGCTGGTTCGGCCGGCTGGAGCCGGGTAGTCGCGATCTTTGAAGAACCAATTTAGCGGACGCGCGAAATTGTCCAGGTGTGACGCCGACGATCCGTTTGAAGTGAAAGGAAAGCTGGCTTTGGTCGGAGAAACCAGCGCCTAACGCGACTTCGACCAGACTGATTTCTCCTCGCATGCTCAGGAGTTGTTGCGCCCGTTCAACGCGCCTGGTGATTACGAATTGGTGTGGCGGTAAGCCAGTTGCCGTTTTGAATTGTCGGGCGAAGTGATAGGGGCTGAGGTTAACCAACGCAGCGATTTGTTCCAGCCTCGGGTTCCTGTCTAGGTTCGCCATAATGTAATCAACAGTCATCCCGAGCTTTCGGGGTGGGAGTGCTCCGTCTTTCCGAGTAGTTAGCGACCGCAGCCGGAAGATGTGACGAATCAACTGAACGGCTAGAATGTTGGCGAGTGACTCGATAATGAGTGGAGTTCCGAGGCCACCGGATCTTAACTCGGCGTCCACGCTGAGCATCGTCGAGCGAAGTTCGGGTAACATTAGACCGCTGAAAGGTGGGACCGGCGTGCCGGAGAGATCGCGCCCGAACGAGGTCTTTGCCACCCGTGCGATTAGCTTTGGATCCAGGTGAATATGAAATGCATCCCTTGTACCTTGGCTGCAACACTCCGTTACGCTGCCCGCCGGTATCACCGTGATCGAGCCAACTGGGGGCGGGATGTCCCTTATGTCCCTTTTGACACCCTGGCACCTGAACTTCATAGCCAGGGCCGGCTTGGTGTGTAGGACCAACAGATGCTGAGAAAGCGCAGGAATATGAATGTCGTTAGTTGGGAGCTCCCGGTAACGAACCGCCTGGAGCCCGACCCAGCCCAAATTGTGGCTTGTCGCTTCTACGCCAACGGAAAGGAGGTTCGCCGGTATCATCGGAGGGCGTTCGTGCGAAACCCCGCTTGTCGGCTCGTGACTAGACTTCTCTCGTCGCACTATCATCTTGTGCTGCTCCTGATGCTTTTTCAAATAGAGATTTTTCGCTTAGCGAACAGCTGGTAATAAACTCTCCAGTTTTCAACAATGGAGTTATTCTGTTCCAGCTGCCGTAAACCCTGTTCGAGCAGCTCAGCGCTTGTACATCGTCCACAAGTTCAGTTTGGTAGCGCCCATCGAGGAGATCGTTCGTGGATTAGACAACCTGGCGCACGCCGGCAAGATCATTTACGCGGGCTTGTCCGATTTCCCGGCTTGGCGGGTCGAGCGCGCTGCGACGATTTGCGCACTGCGTAGACATGGTTTGTAGTCTTTAATAGAACCTCTTGGTGGGCCGCTCAGAAGCATTTGCTGATTCTTGGGCAACTCTGAAGCTTCGTTCGACAATGTCGGCTGCCAGGGAAAGCCCGTTAGTCTTGCTGATGACGTCCTGAAACTTGCGTGCGGTTTCGCGGTAGATCGAGTTATTCAGCACTTCGGCCAGAAGCGTAGAAAGATGATCCGCTGTTAGCTTATCGAATTGTGTCGTCACACCGGTCCTTTTGGCGGCTACTCTGGCAGCAACTCCAGGCTGATCAAAAGTTATTGGAATCGCCACTTGCGGTACACCATGCGCAAGAGATTCCAACACCGTATTTAATCCGGCATGAGTGATGCAAACGGAAGCGCGCTTCAGCAGCTCCAATTGGGGCGCCTTATTAACGATAATCGCGTTGCTCGGTGCCGGTTCGATCTGCTTAGGATCAAGTTGGTCGCCAATCGAAAGGACTAGTTGTGTGCCTTTATGCTTGGCAACACCGGCGGCAATGGTTCGGAAAACGTCGGCCTGGCCATTCAAGATGGTTCCCATTGAAGCATAGATCAGCGGTTCGCCTGTCAAGCGGTTCCAAGGAAAATCTATGGTGGGTCGACTGCTGGCCTCATAAAACGGACCCGTGTGATGAAACTGCGGAGGTAACCAGGGGTTTTCGAAGTCAAACTCCTTCGGGACCTGTGTAATGTACGCCAGTTGAGAAAATATGTCAGAGGGGGCATCCCAATCGACCTTTATTCCAGCTTCCCGGGCGTAAGCTTTGGTTCCCTCGTTATAAGCAAGTTTGGTAAATTGAGCCACGCCTTTGCGATTTCTGGCTAATGCTTCAGGCGTAGTCTCATGAAGCCAATCGTAACAACATAACGGAGTATGACCAAGGTAGTCTAGATACAACGCCACTGCGACACTGACATATGGTATTCCCAATTTCATCGCACCTAATTCGACAAAGAACTGAATAGGATCGAGTACCAGCGCGTCAATGCCGTTGGTCTTTACCATTTGGGGCAAGGTTTTGAGAATTTTTTCCGTTTCTTGCGCCAGCACGGGAACATAAAACTCCAAAGCCTGCCAGCCTGACAATTTGCTCACTTCCGGTCGAGTCGCATTAGCCTCATCGCTTTTGTCGTCTCCGCATATACACGGCAAACCGTGGGCGCTGGGCAGATGAAGAAACGCCACAGCATGGCCTCTGGTCTGCAGCTGACGTGCCAGTGCAGTCATCGGATTTAAATGACCGGGTAAATTCAAACAAATAAAACCTATTTTCATGTGATTTATACAGTGTTAATAACGGGCTGTAGAGTCCAACAAGATCGCCATCCAGCCTTCCGCGTTAGCTCAAGAACCTACTATTCCGTAAATGAATTATGTGACGCGGTATCCACAGATAGCGGTTAACAAAGGCGGTAACCGATTCTAGATTCGCCGTGCTTCCATGTCTTGGCGAAAATTGCCCGCTGTTAGTCATCCTTGCGGAAGTGCCGAATTAGCTGGGTCTAACGTCGGCAAATTCTTGTTAACCAGAGCACCGCGCACTTTAGATAATAAACACGGCGGTTAATACTCGGGCGATCCGAGGTTAATTTTAACCCCGTTTTGTCTGACTGCGGACGGATTTATTTATAACTTGTGGCTGGCTTTCAAGATTTCTGCGGCACGCTCGCCGATAATGACGCAGGGCGCCGTGGTATTGCCGGTTGCTACGCGGGGCATGATGGATCCATCGGCAATACGCAGGTTTTCAATCCCGTAGACTTTGAGGTTACTATCAACATGGGATCACGTCCCATTTTAGCGGTACACGTCTGATGCCAATAGGTAACGACTGAATCCCGAATAAAATCGACGAGCGCTGGCCCTTTCAAGTTGCCGGGCATCACTTCACGCTTAACAAAAGGACGAAGTGCGGCTGAGTTGCCTATTTCACGGCAGAGTTGCACACAAGCAATTGCGGCTTTTAAGTCGTCGGGATGGGACAGCATGTTCGTCTCGATCTGGATGGGGTCGAGCGGACCGGACCCTGTTAAACGAATTCTACCTCGACTCTTCGGCCGTACGATACCTCCGAACATTGACCAGGAGCCGACGGGCACGTTGTACTTAGCTAACATTTCGGGAGCGGCCATCGGTATTTCAGCTTGGCATGTCTGTATGTCCGGAGTGTCAAGACTAGGATTGCTCTTCCAGAAAAAGGTTGCCTCACCCGCGTTGTTGCGTGGAGCAAGCGGTTGCCGGTACTCCCAGACACAACCGATCCCGAAATGATCCTGAAAGTTCTGACCCACACCCGGAAGATGCTGGACGACGGATATTCCCAGGCGTTGTAGCTCCGCCTGATCGCCGATGCCGGATTGCATTAGCACCTTCGGCGTATGAATTGCGCCTAAAGACAGCACCACTTCATGCCCTGCGCTGATGCGATAGGTCTTCCCCTTGTATGAATACTCCACACCCGTCGCACGCTTGCCTTCGAAGATTATCCGGGTGACCAATGCGTGAGTTAGCACTGTTAGATTTGGCCGGTCCATGTAGGGGAAGGTATACGAACGAAATACGGATTGCCGCTTCCCAGACCGGAGTCGCAAATCAAGGATAGAGGCGCCACCATCGGCTTCCATCATGCGGCCGTTGTTACTCGCGAAGCTCGGAATCCCAATTGAACTCGCGCCTTCCACCATGGCAGGAGCGATCGGATTGGGGTCAGGTGCGGGCTGAACGAAAACCGGTCCTCCCGTTCCACGGTACTTGGGATCTGGTGCGCCGTGCCAATCTTCGATGCGCCGGTAGATATTCAGCACTGCCTCATAGTTCCAGGCAGAATCGGCGGACTCCGATGCAAAGTAGTCCCAATCGTTCTTGTGCCCCCGCGCCCAAATCATCACATTGATGCTGGATCCACCACCCAGGACCTTGCCCATATTCATTGGAATGGAGCGCCCATTCAGATGCGGATTTGGCTGAGCCTGAAAAGCCCAATCGCGATCGCTCCCAAGGTTCAAAGGCCATTGACCGGGCTCCATGACGCTGAGCACATCATCGTTGCCGCCGGCTTCCAACAGCAGAACGCTAATCTCTGGCTTTTCAGCCAGTCTGCCCGCTACCACCGAA
>JBKPBY010000250.1:0-12326 GCA_046727075.1 bacterium
CCTCGGCAGTCAGCGCTCCTTTGAGCAACCCAACAGCCACCATGTATTGGATACAGTGATCGCGATCGGCTGGATTGTTGAGCTTTCCTGTTTTGTCGATGATCCGTTTTCCAGACTCTTGCGTTTCGATCACGATCTTGGAGATCTTGTCATACTTGTACATGGTCTCGACGTGGAGACGTATCGCAGCTTCTACCGCCGTTTGCGCATGGAATTCTGCCGGGAACGATATCTTGAAAAGCACGTTTTCCATAACGTAACTGCCAAGTTTTCTGCTCAGTTTGATCGTGTTCCTCCGGAATAACGCATCTTGAAATCCCCAAGTCTGCGCTGTCAAAGCGCTCGGGTACCCCATCTCCCCGCGAAGCGCCTGGTACGCATGGAAAACAGCACGGGCTGTGGCATCACCAGCAGCCCAGCTTTTTCTGGAGCCGGCGTTGGGAGCGTGCCGATAGGTGCGCAGTGCTCCTCCATCGACAAACGCATTGGAGACAGCATTGATGATTTCGTCGCGATTCCCTCCCAGGAGCCGAGTAACGACAGCTGTCGAAGCGATCCGGACCAGGAGTACATGATCAAGGCCGACGCGGTTAAAACTATTTTCCAGTGCGAGCACACCCTGGATTTCATGTGCCTGGATCATCGCAACAAGCACGTCAGCAATCTTCCAAGGTTCGCGTCCATCGCGGACCAGCCGCCGGCTTTCGTAATCGGCAACCGACAAGATTCCTCCCAAGTTATCGGATGGATGCCCCCATTCTGCCGCTAGCCAAGTGTCGTTAAAGTCGAGCCATCGAATCATCGCTCCCAAATTGAATGCGGCGCGAATGGGATCGAGTTCGTAGCTGGTACCTGGCACCTTGGCACCGCCAAACACCGACGCTCCCGGGACGATCGGACCCAACAGTTTAGTACAGGCAGGATAGCTAAGCGCTAAAAGCGCGCATCCAAGGCTATCCATCAAACAATATCGCGCGGTCTCGATCGCGAGCTTGCTCGCGTGATCGGTACCTAGGACGTAGTCTGCAATTTCCTGGAGAAGCGGATCCGGATCGGGACGGGTAGCATCAGTCTGCATAGAGGGAGTGTGAGTGCTAGGTAGGGTTCGCGCTCCCGCGCGACCTGAACCCGACGCGTGACTAACTGGGAAGCCTTCGATTCAGGTCGCGCAGGAGTGCGAATCCCACCTAGCGTTTTTCGATCGGTACAAAAGAACGCGGCTCGGGACCGATATAGTCGGCGCTCGGACGAATCAACTTGTTGTTTGCGCGCTGCTCCTTGAGGTGAGCCGACCAACCGGCGGTTCGAGCCATCACGAAAAGGGGCGTAAAATGCGGCGTTGGGATTCCCAGGAAATGGTATGCTGTCGCGCTGAAGAAGTCGGCATTCGCGAAAAGCTTTTTCTCTTGATCCATTACCTTTTCAACCTCGTCAGAGACATCGAACAGGTATCCGTCGCTCGCCTTAGACCCCAACCTGCGAGACAATTCTTTGACAATCGCGTTTCGTGGGTCCGAATGCTTATAGACGGCATGCCCAAAGCCCATGATTTTTTCTTTATTCGCCAGCTTCTTCAGCACTCCCGCTCTGGCCTCCTCGCGCGTGTGATACCGTTCGACGAGTGCCATGGCCGCCTCGTTCGCGCCGCCATGCAGCGGTCCGCGCAAAGTTCCAATCGCAGCGGTGATACAAGAATAGAAGTCTGACAATGTCGCTGCACAAACGCGACAGGCGAAGGTTGAAGCGTTGAACTCGTGTTCACCATACACAATCAAACTTACATCTAGACAGCGCCGCATCTCTTCGTTCGGGGATTCGCCATGCAGAAGTGTCAGAAAATGTCCGGCAACCGAATTTGCATCGTCGTCGGTCGAGATTCGGTTACCCGACTTAGCGAAGTGATACCAATAAAGAAGGATCGAAGGAAAAATCGCAAGTAACCGCTCGGCAACCGCATCCTGTTGCTCGAACGAATGCTCCGGTTCAAGAACTCCAAGCATCGAGCACCCTGTACGCAAAACATCCATTGGATCGGCCTCGCCCGGAATCCGCTCCAGGACATCTTTCAGCGGAGCGGGAAGAGTTCTTTTCGCTTTGAGCCGGGCTCGAAACTCATCCAGTTGATTCTGTCCAGGCAGCTCCCCGTACAACAGCATATAAGCCACTTCTTCGAACGAAGCCCTTTCGGCAAGCTCCTCGATGGAATACCCGCGATAAGTCAAGCCGACGCCTTGTTTACCTACCGTAGCGATTGCGGTAGTCCCGGCCGATTGACCTCTAAGACCTGCACTCTGGGGGGCCGCTGTAGTCATGGTATTGTTATTTCTTTGAAAACAATTGATCGAGCTTTTCCTCGAAGGAATGATAGTTCAAAACTTCGTAAAGCGCATCGCGCGTTTGCATCTTTTCTACTACGTCTCGTTGAGTGCCCTTTTGGCGAATCGTTTCGTAAACTTCGATGGCGGCGGCGCTCATTGCGCGGAAGGCGCTCAGCGGATAGAGAGCTAATTTTACTCCGACTTCCCTTAACTCCCGCAAAGTGAACAGTGGCGTCTTACCGAACTCGGTCAGGTTGGCCAGTACAGGCACCGAGATAGCTTTGGTGAAGGCCCGATAATCTTCAAGCGCGTACAACGCCTCAGCAAAAACCATATCCGCGCCGGCATCGACATAAGCTTGCGCGCGCTCAATCCCGGAAGAAATCCCCTCCGAGGCAACGGCATCGGTCCGCGCCATGATCACAAACTGGCTGTCCCTGCGAGCATCGACGGCTGCTCTGATTCGATCGACCATCTCTTCAGTGGAAACGACCGATTTGTTCGGCCGATGTCCACAGCGCTTGGCTTGTTCCTGATCTTCCAGATGGCAACCAGCAGCCCCGGATCGATCCAGCTCGCGAATGGTTCGAGCGATATTGAAGGCGCTGCCCCAACCGGTATCGGCGTCTACCAACAGCGGCAGATCGGTTGCAGCAGTGATTCGACGGACGTCTTCGCAAATGTCGTTCAATGTGGTGATCCCTAAGTCCGGAAGTCCAAATGAACCGGCAGCGGCTGCGCCACCCGATAGATAAATCGCCCGGAACCCAGCTCGAGCGGCTAACAGCGCGCAATAGGCGTTAACCGTTCCAACCACTTGGAGGGGACTCTCTTCCTCAACCGCTTGTCGAAATGCTGCTCCTTTGCTCATAGTCGGGGATAGGAATTCAGCGTAGCCGTGCGAGAAGAAGAACTCAAGGGGCTGCCTGCGTTTGGCGTTCTAGTGTTCGGCGTTTGGCGTTCGGCGTTCGGCGTTTGACGGCAAGAGGATATCACCGAGAACGCGCGCATTTAGATAACTCCCGATTAGCCTTTATCCAGACCACAAAATCTGCATTCAAACTACCGCCGAACGCCGAACGCCGAACGCTAAAAAGCCACCTTCAGAATTGCCGCATCATCATCGAATTCATCCGATCCATGAAGCCGGGCAATCCTCTGTAGAATCGATTCAAGGCTGGTGTCTCCCGTGGTGAATTGTTCAACCAGAATCTCTCCAAACCGTTGCAGTCCGAGCAATTCACCCCCATTAACCGACAGCTCATAAAGCCCGTCACTGAAAACAAATAGCTCGGCGCCTTGTCCTACGACAGCGCTGGCCCCGGTAAACGATGCAGCGTCGGTTGCTCCAATCGGAAGACCTCTTGCCTCAAGCCATTGCGATTCGGGTCGTCCCCCCGGTTGCGGACACACAAGTAAAGCAGGTGGATGCCCGGCTGTGCCGAACTGAATCGTTCCGGTTTGGCAATCAAAGACACCGTACCAGATCGAAAAGACCTTCTCGCCGTGTTCATCCATCTGAAAGGCCCGATTGAGAGCGGTCAGCACCGAGATCGGGTCACGAAGATCGCAATCGCCGAGGCCTCGCTGTCGCAAGAGATGCAAGATCGAGATCGCCAAAAGGGCAGCTCCGACCCCGTGACCAACAACATCGAGCACGTAGATCGCCAAGTGGTCTTCATCCAACCATAAAAAGTCGAGCGCATCGCCACCGAGCACCGAACTCGGATGGTATTGCCACTCTGTGCGGATTGATCCTTCGAGATTGGCCGGCAACTGCGAACGGACGTACTCGGCTGCATCAGCTAACTGCGCGTTGATCATTCTTTCGCTCTTCTGTAGAGCTTTCAGTTGCAGCGTCTGTTGTTCGTAGAGTTGGGCTTGCCGTTCCTCCAGTTCTTTGCGCTTTGAAATGTCCCGCGAAATGACGACCAGTAACGGCTCTTGTTGTCCAGGAAGGATCCACCCTTGTGATTCAAGATAAATGTAATGCCCGTCTCTATGGCGAAGACGGTATTCTATCCGGCGCCCGCTGCCGGTTTGAAGCGAGTCTTGGAGCGCGCCGCGTACGACTTCAAGGTCCTCCGGATGCACTTCAACCAAGGAATCGCTCCCAGCCAGGGCCTCGATCGGATAACCAAGAACGCGGGCATAAGCCGCGTTGTTCCAGACGCGACGACCTTGCCCATTAATGACGGCAATCAAATCGTCAATACGATCGACAATCAGTTCCAGCAGGCGGAGATTTTTGCCTAACGGCCGCGATGCTTCATCGATCGAGACGTCGGTCATAGCGCGGATATTGCCTGATTTTGAGTGTGAGTGCTAGTTTGAGTGTGAGTTTGCGGTTCTGAGCTCCGGTTTCGAGTTCCAGAGGACGCAGTTGGACTAACACTAATGGAGTATTCCACGCCCTGATCGACAGATTTTCCTTACTCCGGCTGAAACAGGCGCTATGATCCGCGAATGGCCTCGCAGTTTGGTGTCTGTAATAACAAAGTAGGATGCAGTCTCGCATATACTGGCGAAAAGATCCCGGTACCTCCCGGTGGTGCGTGTCCTGAATGCGGCCAGCCGTTAGTCACCGATACCGCCCAGAAAAAGGGCGGGAACAAGGGATTGTTGTTTATTCTTCTGCTCCTGGGTCTATTGGCAGTCGCAGCGGCCGGGACGGTATTCCTATTGCGTGACCAGCTTGCTCAGTTGGCTTTTCACAGCAGCGAGCCCAAGCGAAAAGTACTGGAGTTACCGGATTCTGAAGAGAAGGCC
This sequence comes from bacterium, assembly GCA_046727075.1. Lineage (GTDB taxonomy): Bacteria > Verrucomicrobiota > Verrucomicrobiia > Chthoniobacterales > JAFAMB01 > JBKPBY01. The sequence continues at coordinate 5,088 of JBKPBY010000250.1, forward strand.
GTTGTTAAGGAAACAGCGTCCCCAGCAACAAGTCCAGAAACACTGGCAACGAACGCGGCGACTCCGGTTCCTAGCGCGCAACTGGCCGACCAAGGAACAACTCCGCCTCAACTCGCCGACTCTAAGACGGAACGTCCTGCTAACGCGAGCACGCCGCCACCCCCGCCTCCAGTGACTTCATCAAGTCCAGCAACGGTTTCAGCGGCGACTCCTCAACTCGCTGACCAACTTCCAACTCCCCCACCAGCTCCCGCGTCATCCAATCTTTCCACCCAAACAAGCCCGCCTCCCCCCGCTGCACAACAGCCTCCCGCCACTGGTGAAGACCAAGTGCAGCCCGCCGCCCCGCTTTCGAAAACAGAAGTGGAAGCAGCTCGTCAGGATGTCTTAAAGCGAATCAACGTGGCGAAACTTTCGGCGGACGAAAAGCAGCGCCTAACGGAGAAGATGGAGACTGCCCGGTCAATGGAAAGGTTATTCGTGGTGCGTTTCACCACGGGCCAAACCAGCGTGAGCAAAACCGCGGTCGACGCATTGGTTCAAAAGTTAAAGTCCAAAGAAGTTCAAGATAAGATCAGCGATCCTACAGTTGTTTTTGTTGTGGCCGGTTACGCGGACACCGCCGGCGATCCAAAAAAAAATCAGCAACTCTCCGAACAGCGAGCCGAAAACGTCGCCAAGTTCCTGAAAGAAAGGACAAACTTGCTGAACGTCGTGCGTAGCGTCGGAATGGGCAGTACCGACCTGCTTGACAGCAAGCGGACTGACCCGAACCGGGCAGTCGAGATTTGGGTCGTCGCACCCTGACGCACGCCTTCGGCGTGCGGTTGATGGTTTTCGGTCGACCGTTTTCGGTCGTCCGTTCTCGCCGATACGCCGAGAGGTTCCCACTTCACTTCGCCGAGAAGCGTCCGAAGAGCCCTTTTTTCCGTCGGTCGGGGATCAGGCGAAGGCCAAAGACGTGGCCACTGAACTCGATCTGGTGTTCGACATATTGCAGAAATTTTCTTTCTCCAGCCACAAGAGTCACTCCATCCAGGACGAACGGATGGGCGATGTTCTTTGGAGTAAAAACAAACCAGTGATCGTCTTCTCGACCGATCAGGAGATGGCGGGCCTCAAGGCCTGCCATACTAGCGAAGAACGAGCTTGCAACTCGGCCCGCTGTGCCGATGACATCCCCATCTTTACAGGGATAGCTGATACCTTCGGCACGGACCTCAAGGGCCGCCGGGTAACTTGCTTCGCGTCGCGGACGCCCATCCGAAACAGCCGCGGGAACAGGCGGCGGAGTTACACCCCTTGCAGGATCCCGTTCTTCGGCGCCAGGACCTGAAATCGGCAGAGGCGGAGGAACAACCGTCTTCGCTTCGGCCAGAGAACCAACAGATGCGCCTTTGGGCAGGTCCGCCGGTGGTCCAGTCACGACAGGTGGAGTTAGTCGCGACATTGGAGGCGGCGTTGCTCGCACTGAGGAACCAACTGGCTGCAAAGCCTCCCGCTCCGGGGCTGGCTCGCTGCGTGGCGGAGCGGTAGCAGCTTCCGCCGGCCTACCCTCCGCAGGTTTAGCGGAGGGCGTGCCACCGCCTTGTAGTGTCGCGCCACCATATTCTTCTGCCGACGGCGCAGAAATTCCAAAAGCAGCTAAAGCGTCGCGCAGCGTCGGGAAAATTTTGAACAATAAATCGAAATGGGAAATCCGGAACACCTGAAGAGCAACTTGGCTCGGCGAAGCCAAGGCCAGTTCCGCGTGCCGATGCTGCACTCGTTTCGCTGTCGAAAGCAATACCCGCAACCCGGCGCTGCTTAGGAGCTCTACTTCGGACAACTCGATAACGAAACGATCACCCCCACTGTGGATCATCGAGTTAACTTGCTGCTCGAAATCCAGCGAAGACTCGAAATCAATGCGTCCGCCAACACGCAGGACTTTGCATTCTCCAACCGTCTCAGTGCGTGCAATCATCCTTGACCCTTCGTTTCTTTCGCAGTGTCAGGTTATTCCAGGGCGGCGTCCATTCATAATGCGCAGCGTCCATCATCTTTCTTACAATGTATACTCCAAGACCTCCGCTCTGACGGTCAGCCGCTTCGCGATACAATGAGTCAGGACTTAGTCGCGCCAATGGATTAAACTGGCGTCCATTGTCCCTGAGCTCCATCTGAAGCCATTCGCCATCCACCATAATTCGCATGCTCATGTACTGATCTCTACCCGGCTCAAAACCATACTTGAGCAGATTCGAAACCAATTCGTCCACAACCAAGAGAAGAGCTGATCGCTCTGAAGGACTATCCAAGAGGGGTAACACGGTTGAATCGAGCTTCCGCATCAGCTCACTCAGGGCGCCCGGCCGGTTTCGGACTTCGTAAGAAAACGAAGGCATAGCCTCGAGATTGTCATAAACCGTGCGCGTTCGCCAGACTTTCGGGTGGATCGGACGGGAAAGCTTCGCAGGCTATGGAGCGCTAAAGAGGACACGAATCCCGTCGATATTGCTTCGCAGATGCCCTCCAAAGCCCCGATATCGGCCGATCATCTCAGCCAGCAGGGAGTCGTTAGCTCTTTCGGCTGCCTGGGGCAAGCCCTCATCCTCCTCTGCATTCTATTCAGCGTACTCAGCCTCGCGTTTTTTCTTCTTCGGTGACGGTTGGTTTACGCCCGAATCCCGACCAAAAGAGATCGACGACTCGCTCGGGCAAGTCGGGCGGAATCCTGGTTCCGTGAATGCGCCGGTGCATGATCGGCCCGATGAGCATATCTCGAGCGAAGTCCAGATCAAGGTCACGAGGGAGGTCACCGCGAGTAATTCCACGCTTTAACAACTCAATGAATCTTTCCCTTGCGGGCGCCGTGAAGCGTTGGCGCAGCAGGCGAGCAAACTCGGAATTTAAACAGCCGTGCGCAATGATTCGCGGCCACATGCGAGCTGCGCGTTCAGACCTTTTCCTCTGCACCAGGTAGCCGAGAAACGCGATCAGATCGGTCCGTGTGTCCCCCGAATCGAACACCGGATACTGTTCGCTCAGCCGGCCGATTGCATCGAGCAACAGTTCATCGCGGTTCTTCCAATGCTTGTAGAGTGTCGCCTTACTGACCCCCGAGGCCTGAGCGATCGCGTCCACCCGAGTGGCGTCAATTCCCCGATCCGCGATCAGCTCAATGGCGGCTTCAAGCGCCTTATCGTGGGCAGCAACGCTCAGTGTCCTAGCCATCGCTCACACTCACACTCACACTCATTACACCTGCACTTTGGAGAAAAGATATCCGCCTAATGCGACAAACCCGGCCGACAACAACCCAAGGACGACCAGATCTGTCGCCAAGTTAAAATGCGATATTCCGGTTAGCACGCCTCGCAGGCCGTCTACCCCGTAGGAAAGCGGATCTACCCTTGCAATCCACTCCAGAACCTTCGGCGCATTGGTTAACGGATAGATCGCGCCGGACAGAAAGTAGATCGGCATAACCAGGAAGTTCATAACCAGCTGAAAGCCCTGGAAATCGGAAATTACTGAAGCAAACGCCGTCCCAAAAGCAGTGAACATGATCGCGATCAGCGCCATGAAAAGCAGCGCCAACGGAATCGACGCAAAGCCAATCGGGCGAAACCCGGCCACTAAACAAACCGCGAGCACAATCAGCCCCTGTAAAAGCGCGACCGTCGCTCCTCCAAGCGTTCGTCCAATCATGATCAAAATGCGCGGAACCGGCGCCACCAGCGTCTCTTTCAAGAAACCAAATTGACGGTCCCAGATCAGTTCCATTCCTGAAAACACGGAAGTGAACAGCAGGGTCATCCCGATAACGCCCGAAGCGAGAAACTGAATATAACTTCCTTGTCCTGCCTTCTGAAAAATTGGCCCAAATCCGAACCCCAACGCCAACAGATAGAGCAGAGGCTGGCCAATGGAGGCGAGAATCCGGGAACGCGCTCGGAAGTAACGCTTAAGCTGGCGAATCCAAAGAATGTAGATGCAGTTCATTTGAGTGTGAGTTCGTTTTCCGTTATCCGTTTTCCGTTATCCGTTTTCAGTCCTCGGCGATCTCGGCGTTCCTTTTACCTTCGAATTAGTCGTGCGACGGTGCGCATCCGATCTTTGCTGGACGCGCTTTCCTCTCGAATGGTTGAGCCGGTGAGCGCGAGGAATGCTTGTTCGAGAGTTTCTGTGTGGGTCTTTTGTTTTAGTTCATCGAGCGTTCCCAAGGCGACAATCTGACCATGATCGATTACCGCTATCCGGTACGCTACTCTCTCAGCCTCTTCCATGTAATGGGTCGTCAAGAATACTGTCACACCCTCTTCACTGTTGAGCTTGCGGACCTGATTCCAAAGCTGGTGCCGCGTCTGCGGGTCGAGGCCGAGGGTCGGTTCGTCCAGGAAAATAATCTTTGGGGTATGCAACAGGCAGCGCACAATCTCCAAGCGGCGTTTCATCCCACCGGAAAATGCTTTCACATAGCTTTTTCGGCGTTCCCAAAGTTCGAACAAGCGTAGCAAGTGCTCCATCCGTCGCCCGCGTTCCTCTCTGGGCACGTTGTAGAGCGCGCAATGTAACTGGAGATTTTCCAGAGCGGTCAGTTCGCCGTCCAAACTAGGATCCTGAAAAACGATTCCAAACCGCTTGCGCACCTCATTGGATTGCTTCACCGGATCAAGGCCATCGATTCGTATCATCCCGCCGGTCGGTGCCAGCAAAGTGGTTAGCATATTCACGGTGGTCGTTTTGCCTGCACCGTTTGGACCAAGAAATGCGAAGATTTCGCCGCGCTTGACCTGAAACGAAATGTCTCGTACCGCAACGACATCATCGAACCGCTTGGTAAGATTTCGGACCTCGATCATGGACGGTAATAGCTAAACTAAACGGTTTAGTTTTGTCAAATTGCCGCTGTCGGACGATAAACCGGACGGGTGATTCCGCTCGACAGACTCGTTCGCCATACTAGCGTGAGTCTTATGCCCGAAAAACCTGTGCCTCCCCTGCGCCCGACAATTCGCCCGCCAACAATCCGGATCAGTTGGACCGCGATCGCTGTGGTTTTCGTCGCACTTCTGATCGTCGCAGGACTGCTGACTTCCTACTACACGGTCGGAGCCGAATCCGAGGGGGTCGTGCTAAGATTCGGGAAGTTTCTAAATACGGTTCAGCCCGGATTGCATTTCAAAATCCCATTCGGAGTTGACGAAGTGATCGTGTTGCCGACGCGCCGCCAGCTCAAACTTGAGTTCGGGTTTGCAACCCAGGGTTATCTGACCAATCCAGTGCAAGCTGGCGCAGACCCTGCTGCAGAGAAATCGATGGTAACCGGTGACCTGAACGCGGCGCTGGTAGAATGGGTGGTTCAATACCGGATTGACGATCCAAAGCAGTACCTGTTTGACGTCCGCAACCCTGGGACGACCCTGCGCGACCTTTCAGAAGCGGCGATGCGAGAGGTGGTCGGCGATCGAACAGTTGATGAGCTCATCACTATTGGACGTCAGGATATCGAAGTTGAAGCCCTCGCCAAGATGCAGGACATGGCGAAACGGTATCATCTCGGCATTCGCGTCGACCAGGTGCAATTGAAAAACGTGAACCCGCCTGAGCAGGTACAAGCCTCATTCAACGAGGTTAACAAAGCTCAACAGGATCGAGAGAATGCAATCAATATCGCCAATGGCGAATACAACAAGGCCGTTCCCAAAGCCAAAGGCGAGGCCGATCAAGCTATTCGGGCAGCCGAAGGTTATCGATTCAAGAGGGTGAATGAAGCTGAGGGTGACGCGGCCGCCTTTACTGCAGTCCTTGAGCAGTATGTGAAAGCGCCGGAAATCACCCGAACGCGACTCTACCTGGAAACAATGAGCGAGGCCTTACCTGAAACCGGCCAGAAAATCATTGTCGACGAATCGCTCCGGCAACTCTTACCGGTGTTACCGCTCTCGACCAAACCTACCGATCTGTCCCCCAAAATAAACGGAGAAGCACATTGAAACAGGGTTGCATAATAGCCGCGGTACTTGCTGTAGCCATATTCTTGTTCCTCGTCTTCTCCGGGTCATTCTATACCGTCCACCAGACAGAACAGGTGATTATTACTCAATTCGGACAGGCGATCGGCAATCCGATCACTGAACCTGGTCTACATTTCAAGACTCCACTCATCCAGGAGGTAAACAGCCTGGATAAACGATTCCTGGAATGGGACGGCGCACCTGTCGCCATTCCAACGAGAGACAAGACTTATATCCACATTGAAACGTACGCTCGTTGGAGAATTGCCGATCCCAAGACCTATTTTGTTCGACTGCGCGACGAGCGAAGCGCTCAATCACGCCTCGAAGATATTCTGGGCAGCGAGACCCGTAACTCGATAGCGAAACATGATCTCATCGAAATCGTTCGCACCGACAAGAATCGCCAACCGCTGCATGACGAGACTATTAAAGGCGGCCAGACCGGCGCCCTCGGCATCCTGCCACCCATCCAGTACGGCCGGCTGAAGATTGAAGAAGAAATAAAGACTGCGGCTGCAGAGAAGCTGGCCGGTTTTGGGATAGATGTACTCGATTTCCGAATAAAACGCGTCAACTACAATCCTGACGTCCTTGCTCGCATTTACCAGAGAATGATCAGCGAACGGCTACAGATCGCGCAGCGTTTCCGCTCCGAAGGCGAGGGCGAATCTGCTCGAATCGCCGGTCAACGCGAGCGCGACATTAACGAAATCAACTCGACCGCATATCGCCAAGTCCAACAGATCCGCGGCGAAGCCGATGCCAAGGCAACCGAAATTTATGCCCGGGCATACAACCAAAGTCCGCAAGCCGCGGAGTTTTACGCATTCGTCAAAACTTTGGACGCTTATCACAAGATTTTCACGAAAGATTCGACGCTGGTGCTTTCAACCGACAGCGACATTTTTTCGCTGCTCAAGCATACCAAGACTAAAGGACAGTAGCCTTTGGCGTTTGGCGTTCGGCGTTTGGCGTTCGGCGTTTGGCGCCATATGATATCGACAAAACGCGCCCATCAGCGTTCCCTCGTCACGGCTGACTTTCGCACAGATTGATTAGCCTTTACTTAGGCCTTCAAATCTGCATGTGAAGTCACGCCACACGCCGAACGCCACACGCCGAACGCCACACGCCACACGCCACACGCCGAACGCCGAACGCCGAACGCCGCACGCCGAACTCCACACGCCACACGCCAAACGCCGAAAGCCGAACGCCGAAAGCCGAACGCCGA
>JBKPBY010000251.1:0-6958 GCA_046727075.1 bacterium
TTCGAGGCGATGCAACAGCTCGAAAAGGGGGTAACCGGGCACGGAAGCGAGCTTGATCGGCACGCGGAATCTGAAGCCTGGCTGGTCAAAGAACTTGGATCATGTAAGGGGAAAACTGCGACAGCCGGCGAATTGGCTAAAGCAGTCCGGGCAGATACCGAAGATATTTTCCATGTACTAACCCATCTGTCTGCGCCCGGGGGAAAGGTGGTACGGCATTCAGGTGATCGCCCCTCCGAAGATACTTTTGTGTTAGAATGAATGTAATGCCGACACTCCACTTCCGATCTCAGCGACCTGTCCGCCGTCTTGTCCGAAGTAATCCCGCCGCGGCGGGACGAAGTCGGAAGCCTCGGCGAAGGAGGATCCCGGCGTTGAAGGTGTTTCAATAAATGTCTCAACATCTTGAGAAAATTTTGGCGCACGCGGAACGGCGTTTCGCTTCTGAACCTTCCAGGCGGCTTCGCGAGCGCCTGGACCTTTACAAGAAATTTCTCAAGCTGGAGGAATATCGGTTACGGTTAAAGCATTATTCTGGAGCGGGCGGCCTCGAGATAGTCCGGGACCGAGCAACGTTGCTGGATGTTATCCTGAGGCGATTGTTTGAAGGAGCTTTGGAAGGCACTGCTTTTGCTCGTCGCACACCGCCGATCGCGCTGCTGGCCATCGGAGGTTACGGCCGTGGAGAGCTCAATCCATGCAGCGATGTAGATATTTTATTCCTGCATGATGCGAGCCGGCTTGCTAAAGAAGCGGAGGAAGTTATCCGGCAAGTACTTTACATGCTCTGGGATGTCGGCTTCAAAGTCGGCCATTCTACGCGGTCGATCAGCGAAGCGACTAAACTCGCGAACGCGGATGTGTTGACCAAGACATCGCTTTTGGAATCTCGATACCTGGCCGGCGATCACCGATTGCAAACAAAATTTCGACGCGAATTTTTCGATCACTGCGTTCGGGGGCAAGTCAGAAGCTACCTCAAGTGGCGACTGGAAAATCAGGACGAGCGTCACCGCAAGTATGGCGGTTCGGTCTTTATGCAGGAGCCGAATGTAAAGAACGGTTGTGGTGGCTTGCGCGACTACCAGACGATGCAGTGGATATGCTACTTTCGCGACGGCGTGATGAGTACTGCCAAGCTGGTGGAGCGCAAGTATATCACCGAGAGCGATCGGCGCGCGATTGATCGCGCATATGATTTCCTCTTACGCGTGCGAACCGAGTTGAACTATCAAAACCGGCGTCCGTCGGATGTGGTGACTCTTTTCTTGCAGGGCCAGATCGCTAACAAATTCGGATATTCGCAAAAGAATGTTCTGAGGCGTGCCGAAAGCTTCATGCGAGACTATTATCAGCACGCCCGAACTATCTATCTCGCGACCAAAAGAGTGACAGATCATTTTCTTCTTCCGGCTATGACGGAAAAAGAAGAGCGTCCGATCTTCGGATTTCTGGCAAAGCGCAAGCTTCGGACGGAACATTTCGATGGGTTCTATAGCCATGGCCGCCTGATTTACCCCGACAACCAACGGATTTTCCACGATGATCCGTTTCGGTTGATGCGGGTATTTCTCTACGCCCAACAGAGGGAGTTGGCGTTGAGTCCCGAGTTGCAGCAGCTGATTCGAAGACGGACTCGGCTGGTCAATCGGACCTTTCAATATGCGCGCGCTACGCGTGAGACATTCCAGGCGATCTTGTCTCGGAAAGGACAGGTCGGTCGCATCCTCAGGATGATGCATGAGGTCGATTTTCTCGGCCGTTACCTACCTGAGTTTGGCGAGCTAACCTGCCTGGTCCAACACGAGTTTTTCCATCAGTATACTGCCGATGAGCACACGTTGGTCTGCATCGAAAAGCTGGACAGCCTCATCGACACTAAAGAATCGAAGCTGGCCGACTACCAAAAACTATTCCTACGCTTGGAGGATTCCTACACCTTGTATCTGGCGCTTCTGTTGCATGATACGGGGAAAGCCGCAGCTGCCCGGCATCACTCGGAAGCCAGCGCATTGAACGCTCAGAAAGTGGCTGCTCGCCTCCAGCTGCCTCCGGATCGAAGACGTCGATTGATCCTGTTGGCGGATCATCACATGACACTCTCTGAAATCGCCCAACGCAGAAATCTGGAAGACCCGGCAACGATTGCGGATTTCGCGGAGGTCGTGCGATCTGCGGAAAATCTCGATGCATTGATGTTGTTAACGCTGGCTGACGGGAAAGGTACCGGTGGCCAGAATTGGTCAGACTGGAAAGAATCGCTCGTCTGGCATCTGCACCACGCGACATCCAGCTATCTCCACGACGAGCGCGAATTCTTCAGAGAGCGGCGTATTGAGCGTGAAGTGCTACATCAAGGCGTCGCCCGTCGCATGGCCAAGGATTTCGGTGAAGAGATCGAGGTTCATTTTCATTCGATGCCTGATCGTTATTTCCAGGCCCATCGGTTAAACGAAATCATTGGTCATCTCCGGCTCTTTCGGAGTTTTCTTGAGGCTCGATCGAAAGATTCAGCATCGGCTCTGTCCGCTGCGATTAAGTGGCATGCAAAACCGGATCAAGGGCACAGCGAATGCTGGATTTGTACCTGGGATCGAACTGGGCTGATCGCCAGGATCGCGGGCTCTTTTGCGACTGCATCGATCAACATTCTCAGTGCTGATGCCTACACGCGTTCCGACAGTTTGATGCTTGGCATATTCCGGGTCTGCAATACCGATTTTCAACCGGTATCAGACGAACGTGATATATGGCAGGTCGAGAGCGTACTGCAGGATGCCCTTGCAGTAAGCGAGTTCGATTTCGGGCCGCTGTTAGCCAAGGCTCGGAGGAAAATGGCCTACTATCTGCCGACCGGATACGAGTTCCCGACAAAGCTGGCTATTTCGAACGATATCCATCCACAGTACACGGTGATCGATTTACAAACGGCGGACCGGCTTGGTTTGTTATATGACGTGCTCCGTTGTTTATCCAAAGCTGGGATCAATATTGCTCTGTCACGTATTGCGACAGAAAAAGGAGCAGCATTTGACAGCTTCTATGTCACCGACCTTGAGAACAAGAAGATCCTGGACCGGGAACGCCTGGCCGATTTGAAACGGTCACTCCTCATTGCCGCGGTAGAGGAATAGAGCGCCTTGGGTTGAAACGCACTGAAGGTGCGTTTCAATCGTGCCATTTACTACACGTTTTCCACCGCTACAATTTGCGCGATCCAACATCATGAGTTAGGTCGGCGACGGCGACCATGTTCCGGATTTTCCACCGCCAGATTGTTCGTTACGCGCTTCGGCACAAAACTCTGGCCCTGATTAACATCCTAACCGTCGCGCTCGGAGTCGCGGTTTACCTGGCGATCCAGATTGCTAACCACAGTGTGATCAAAGCATTTCAGGCAGGTGTCGACATCGTTGCTGGCCGGGCACAATTGGAAGCACGAGGCACCATCGATGATGCTGTGTTTCCACGATTACAGACAGTGCCAGGCGTTGATGCAGCAACGCCTCTTGTAGAAGGATTCGTGACTTTGCCGGACTATCCTGGGGAATACTTGCGGATTCTTGGAGTTGATCCATTCACCGATTCTGAGTTTCTAACCTTTCAGACAACCGAAAAAAGGAGCGACATATTCAACGGAGATGCATGGTTCGGTGATCCCCAATCAATCGCGATAACAAAACGTTTTGCGGACTTACACCACATTCATGACGGCCAGGAATTCCGGATTCAGGTTGGAGAACGAGAAGAGACGCTGAGAGTCAGTTTCACCATCGACACGACTGATTCTCATATCGGCGTTATGGATATCGGCTTTGCCCAAGAGCTCTTCGCGTCGCAAGGGCGTTTAAATGCGGTCTTGTTTCGAACTAGGAACTCAGTCAAGACGGTACAAAAGCGAATCCAGGAACTGCTTCCGCCAGACACAGTAATTCGGGCGCCGGCGGATCGAACCGAACAGGTCGAACAAATGCTCTCTGGATTTCAACTTAACCTCACTGCCTTGAGCCTCGTTTCGCTGGCTGTCGGTATGTTGTTAGTTTACAATACCATTACCGCCTCGGTTGTTAGAAGACGTGGCGAAATCGGCATTTTGCGAGCGCTCGGAGTTCGTCGAGAAAAGATCCGCTGGCTTTTCCTGGGCGAGGCTGTTCTTTATGGAACCATTGGCTGTATGCTTGGTTGCGCAGGAGGCATCGGCCTGGGTCGGATTCTTGTCGGAACGGTTTCTCGCACAGTCTCCAACCTCTATGTTCTTGTCAGCATTGACCGATCGTATTTTCCAATTGAACAGGTGCCGCTGGTTTTCTTGCTCGGAATCTGCGCGGTACTAATGGGGGCTTGGATACCGGCCGCCGCGGGAGCGAATATTACTCCTTTGCGAGCATTGAATCTTGGCATCCTTATAGAACGCAGCGACAGACTATCGCGAGTTTGGCTGGTTTATTCGGCGCTGGCGTTCCTGTTGGCTTTTCTGCTTTCGTATCTTGCGTTCTCAGTGAATCGATCGCTCGGTTTCGTTTGCGCTTTAATGACTCTGCTCGGTTTTTGTGCACTAGCGCCGCACGCGACTTATTGGGGCGGAAAAGGTATCGGCTCGATCGTTCGAAAGATTCCCACGGTCAGTCTGGCTGCGCGCAACCTTGTGCGATCGCTTTATCGACATGCCGCGACAGTCGGGGCGCTCGCCTCAGTAATTGCAATGCTCGTGAGTATTACCATCATGATCCATTCGTTTCGCGAAACAGTTAATCATTGGGTCAAACGACGGTTGCCGGCCGATATTTACTTGGGACCTGCTACAAACGAAGTCGTCGGCTTTCAGGATTTCGTTTCAGAGGGGTTTCTCAAAATACTCCGTTCGCGACCGGAGATCGAATTGATCGATACGTATCGGGACGCCGAAATTACTGTTGGCGGATCACCGGTCGCATTAGGCGTAACTATTGGAACAACCCGAAACACACCGAAATTTCTCGGCGGAGACGATCAAAGGAAATACCAGGAGTATTGGAGACCTGACCAGGTGCTCGTCTCTGAACCGTTGTCGCGTCGTTTGCATTTGCAAGAAGGGCAAACGATCGCAATTCCCACTCCGCAAGGTCTCGTCAATTTCCGAATCGCTGGCGTATTTCAAGATTTCACCAGGGACTCGGGTCTGATGTTGATGCAGTCTCAGAACTTTGAACGCTACTGGCACGACAACCGTGCGCATTCGGTGGCGATTTATTTGAAACCCGGCGAATACGCAGAAAGATTTGTTCAGACAATCCGAAGTGCTTACCCAAAAGCGAGCGACTATTCTATTCGTCTGAATCGGCAACTGAGGAGTCTGGTCGAAGACGTTCTAGATCAGACATTTGGCGTGACCCAAGTGCTTCGGTTGATCGCTGTCTTTGTCGCCGTAATGGGAATCATTCTAAACGCGCTGGTTCTTGTTAAGGAACGCGAGCGGGAGATCGGCACATTACGCGCAATGGGTGCCTCTCGGACTCGCGTTGGAACTCTTATGCTTTGGGAGTCCTTATTTCTCGGACTCGTGGCGGTCGTGCTTGGTTTTGCCGCCGGTGTTGCACTGGCAATCGTCTTGACGCGAGTTATCAACACGGCCTTCTTCGGTTGGACGGTCCCGCTTAGTTTTCCGTGGATGCAACTATTTCTTGTGCCCTGCTGGTTTCTGCCGGTGACCGTTATTGCGGCTCTTTTGCCAGCACGCCAGGCAGCGCGAACGAATTTGATCGATGCGATTCGGATGTGAGTATTGATCCATGAAAGCTGCATCCTCGGAACGAAATTACCCATGAGAGGCCGCTTCACAAAGCTCAGCCCTACCGGCACTGGGGCCAGTGCACGATGGGTAACGCTGGCGCTGCTTCTTTTGCTCTGCGCGGCGCGGACACCCTGCGAAACGCTGGACAACAAAGGCTGGGCGCTCGCGGTTCCCGGTTATGCATTCTCGTTCCCGCGGGATTACGGGCCGCACAACAACTTCCGAACCGAATGGTGGTATTACACTGGAAACTTAAAGTCGAAAGAGGGAAGAGAGTTCGGATACGAGGTTGCGTTCTTTCGCTATGGATACCGTCCGCCGGACAAGCTAGCTCAGTCGCGATTCGTTATCAACGATCTGAAGTTCGCGCACTTTGCCGTGACCGATCTCGGTACGGGTCGCTTTCGTTTTGATAGCCGGACAAGTCGTGGAGCCTATGGAGAGGCCGGTTTCGGGCAAACAGAGCGACTGGCATGGATCAATAGCTGGGAAGTTTCATTCGATGGGAGTTTCAGATTGAAAGCCAGCACAAAGGATTATCAGGTGGATCTCGTTCTGGCTCCGGAAAGACCGCCGGTTTTACAAGGCAAGAACGGGCTAAGCCAAAAGGCCGATGGGATTGGCCATGCTTCCTACTATTACTCGATCACTCGGTTAGCGACATCTGGCGTAATACAGATTGGCGACGAAAGTCATCAAGTAAGCGGCCTGTCATGGTTTGATCGAGAGTGGGCAACGAATCAGCTCGGACCGAACCAGGTTGGATGGAATTGGTTTGCCATTCAGCTCTCAGACGGAAGCGATTTGATGTTGTACCAGATCCGTTTGGACGACGGAGAGATCGATCGGAATTCAAGCGGAACTTGGATCAGTCCCGGCGGAGTTACTGAGCCGCTTTTACGAGATGACTTTCAACTGCAACCTGAGGCTTTCTGGGAAAGCCCAGCCTCGAAGGGAAGATACCCGATCGCATGGCGCTTGAAGATACCGAAGCTTAACTTGGATTTGCAGGTGACCACACCGGCTAAAGATCAAGAGCTGCGTGTCGGTGTCACGTATTGGGAAGGCTGTATTCGGTTAACAGGAGAGGTGGCTGGAAAGCCTGTTAACGGCGTCGGCTATATGGAGCTAACAGGGTATGCGGGTGCAGCATTGAGATAGGCAAAGGGTTGGGTCCAGGTCGAACCT
>JBKPBY010000252.1:0-6925 GCA_046727075.1 bacterium
TCTCGCAGCACACCGGTCCGGGGCGATTACGGATAAGTCTGGACGCCCTCGGCTAGCAACCCTACAGACCAAGCCAGCAGAAACTAGAGCAAACAATCCCTAAACCAAAAACCCGACTCATACACAAAAAAGCTGATACTACCCAGCCGTGCCAAGAAACGTTTAGCGATCAAAGCGGCACGGTGTTTAGCCATCGATTTGTGGCGCTTGCAGACTGGACAAACTAGCGCTCAAGAACTGGGTTTGGTCCTGCAGCAGGACTTGGAGAGTAACACCCCAGCAGCGCAGCCGAACGGCGTTTAGCGCGCAACTTTAGAATTGCTCTGCAGAGGGCAATCAGCCTTTGGCAGCAACGGCGCGCGTCTGACCCTGGGCTAGGGCGCAAAAGCGCCCGAAAAATAGATTAGATCGCTCGTTGCTGTCCCCATTTTTGCTCACTTGCATAAATCATGGTGTTAGCCAGCCGCTGGCCAAAGCGGCTGGCTAGCGGATAGAAGCTTAAACCGAGCAACAAAAAAGAGCGCACGCGTTTCGAGGCAGCAAACGTTCAGCAGGTGCCAAAGGTTCACACCCCCTCTCTGAGCAAACTCCCAAACCCAAAGCAAGAGCTCCCCAAATGAACTAAAATTCTCTGCTGCAAGCGACCAATCCCTTGACAGAATCGGCTTCATAGAAGCCCAGGGCTAAGGTCCTGGGCTCACGACTGCCGTCGATATGGTACGGTTATCTGGAATCGCCGAAAGCCTGTAATATAAGTCCTCGCGAAATTGACCGCGCGCGACCATCTTCGCTAAGTTAGAGTGAGAAGCGTTTGGTTCTCCCCGCTAGATGAAGTCTCATCCAGACTGTCTTATAGGTATCGTGACTAATCCGGAGTCCGGCCGCGATATCAGGCGGCTTTTCAATTCGTCGGTTTTTCCGACATCCGAGAAAGTCAATATGGTCGTCAGGATTCTCGCGGCTTTGGGCGTTTTTGGCGTTCAAGGCGTCGTGATGATGCCGGACTCTGTCGGAATCGCCGGCGGAGTAATTCGAGCTGTCCAGGCCCACCGCGCCGTCTCGCCCGATCCATGGCCTGCTGTTTACATTCTCGATCAAACCATTGAGCGTTCGGCCAACGACACGCGCCGGGCTGTTCGTTTGATGGTGAATCAAGGCGTTCGATTGATAATTGTTCTAGGCGGAGACGGCACCCATCGCGTTGTTGCTGCCGAATGCCGTGACATCCCGTTGGTCACGCTTTCCACAGGAACCAACAACGCGTTTCCGGATTTTCGTGAAGCTACCAGTGCCGGCATGGCGGCCGGCGTATGCGCGATGGGAAAACTGGATTTGTCAAAAGTTTGCCGCCGTAACAAGCGTCTGAACGTTCGGATTGGGGATCGGGAGGAGATCGCGCTTGTCGACGTCGGAATTTGTTCTTCGCGACACGTCGGCACAAAGGCGTTATGGGGCGTGGAAAATCTGGCTGAGGTGTTTGTCACATTTTCCAATCGTGACTCCACAGGTTTGTCTTCGATTCCCGGTTTGTTGCGTCCGACCAGCCGAGATGATGGCGAAGGGGCGGTAGTGCGATTTGATGGAACTGACCCGGCTTATTGGCTGTACGCTCCAATTGCGCCAGGACTAATCAAGCGAGTCCCAATCCGCTCCGTAGACCCGCTTCAGTTCGGAGTGAAATGTCAGGTCGCAATCAGCTCGGGAACAATCGCGCTCGACGGCGAAAGGGAAATTGAATTTACGCCTGCGGAACATCCGTATGTGTGGCTCGACCGGCAAGGGCCACTAACGGTCGATGTTCTAAAGGCACTGGAACTTGCAGCAAATCAGGGGCTGCTGGTTACCTGCAAACACGACCCTGACCCCCAACGACTATTTACATCATGACAGCACAACTCGACAAAAAACAGCTACTGCAAGCATACCGCACGATGCGACGAATCCGCGAATTCGAAGAGCGAGTACACTTAGAGTTCGCGACCGGCGAAATTCCAGGGTTTGTTCACCTGTACGCCGGCGAAGAAGCATGCGCGACCGGTGTCAGTATGCATCTGGGAAAAGATGACTATGTCGCGAGCACCCATCGCGGACACGGGCACTGTATCGCCAAGGGAATGGATCTGCGCTCGATGATGGCCGAAATCTACGGCAAGAAACCTGGCATTTGCGGAGGGAAGGGAGGTTCAATGCACGTGGCAGATCTTGATCTTGGGATGATGGGCGCAAACGGAATTGTTGGAGGCGGTGGACCGCTTGTTTGCGGTGCCGCTCTGGCAGCGAAGGTAAAGAAAACAAACAACGTTGCGGTTTGTTTTTTTGGCGATGGCGGTTCGAATCAGGGAACCATCTTAGAGTCGCTGAACCTCGCTGCAGTTTGGCAACTGCCTGCGATCTTTGTTGCAGAGAACAATGGGTACGCCGAATCGACATCATCGCGCTGGTCAATTGCGACCGGTAATATCGCTGACAGGGGCGCGGCCTTCGGAATGCCTGGCGCGATCGTCGATGGCCACGACTTCTTTGCCGTCTATGAAGCGGCGGGGGAGGCAGTGAAACGAGCGCGATCGGGTGGTGGACCTTCTTTGTTAGAGGTCAAGGTGAATCGTTACTACGGCCACTTCGAAGGCGACCAGCAGACGTATCGCGGTCCGGACGAAGTCAAAAAACTGCGGGAGACTAAAGACTGCCTGATGTTATTCCGTCAGGAAGTCAGAAAGCAGGGCGAACTGACAGAGCAGGAACTCAATCAAATCGATGATGAGGTGAAGGCTGAGGTAGATGAGGCCGTCAACTTCGCCAAGGCAGCGCCCAAACCGGAAGCGTCCGACCTGTTGACAGATGTCTACATCGCTTATGCCTGACCGATTTCTGACTAGAACGAACAACTAGCAATTACGATTTTATGGTACGCAAACTGAGCTTTAAACAGGCGATTAATGAAGCAATCGCTCAGGAAATGGGGCGCGATGAAAGGGTCATCGCGATGGGTGAAGATAACGTTGGAGGAATGGGAAGCGATGGTGAGAGAGATGCTTGGGGCGGTGTGCTTGGCGTGACGAAGGGGCTCTACGGAAAATACGGTGATCGGATTATGGATACACCGATCTCGGAATCCGCTTTCATCGGAGCGGCGATCGGCGCGGCCGTTTGTGGTCTCCGCCCAGTTGCAGAACTGATGTTTGTCGATTTCATGGGTGTCTGTTTCGACCAGATATTTAATCAAGCTGCCAAATTTCGATACATGTTCGGCGGAAAGGCTGTGACGCCTGTTGTCGTTCGAACGATGATCGGGGCCGGCTTTCGTGCGGCAGCTCAACATTCTCAGTGTTTGTACTCGTTGTTTACTCACGTTCCAGGGTTAAAATGTGTCGTTCCCTCGTCGCCCTACGATGCGAAGGGACTGCTGATTCAGTCAATTCGCGACGATGATCCGGTTATCTTCTTTGAACACAAATTGCTCTACGGACTTGAGTCCGACGTTCCAGAGGAAAGCTATGCTATTCCGTTTGGCGAGGCGAATGTGGTCCGGGAAGGTGACGATGTCACAATCGTTGCGATCGGGCGCATGGTTGGTTTTTCGCTGCAAGCTGCCGAAGAACTGGCAAAGCAAGGCATTCAGGCTGAAGTAATCGATCCACGCACGATCAGTCCGCTGGACGAAGAGACAATTCTTGACAGTGTGGCGAACACTGGGCGTCTCGTTGTCGTTGACGAATCCCATCCGCGCTGCAACGTCGCGACCGACATCGCGGGAATGGTTTGTCAAAAAGCGTTTGGAGACCTGGAAGCGCCTATTAACATGGTGTGCGGGCCGCATACTCCTGTGCCATTTTCGGATGCGCTTGAAGACTTGTATATCCCGAGCCCGGCGAAAATAGCGGCTGCGGCCAAGAGCGTCGTGGAGTACGCGGCATGAGTAATCAGATCACAGCGGTTACGATACCGAAGTGGGGGCTATCGATGAGGGAAGGAAAGGTTAATCGATGGTTAGTAAATGTGGGCGATGTGGTTAAACCTGGATCGGAGGTCGTCGAGGTCGAGAGCGATAAAATCGCCGGGGTTATCGAATCGGCCGTGGAAGGTGTGCTCAAACTCCGCGTCGCGAAGGAAGAGGATGTGCTTCCGGTAGGGGCGCTACTTGGAGTGATCACGACAGGCGAAGTCGCTCAATCTGAGATCGAAGCGTTTGTCGGTGACTTTCAGCAGCGCTTCGCGGTCGGTGAAACCGAACCGGGACAAATCTCGAGTGCCCCCGAAAGTGTCACAGTTAATGGCCGGCAAATTTCTTATCTTCGTCGTGGCGAAACCGGAGATTCAGTCCTCCTTGTCCACGGCATCGGCGGAGATAAGAACAACTGGCTATTCAATCATGAAGCGCTAGCTGCGACAGCCGTTGTCTACGCCTTGGATTTACCCGGTCATGGCAGCTCCGACAAAAAAATTGAAGACCCCTCTCTTGACGGATTCGCAACGGTAGTTTTGGCGTTTGCAGATTCGCTCGGATTAAAGGAGTTGCATCTGGTCGGCCATTCGTTCGGAGGGGCGATCAGTTTATCCGCGGCTCTGGAGTCGCCAAATCGAATAAAGTCTGTCACTGCAATAAGTTCGGCAGGTCTCGGCAAAGAAATTGACGCCGAGTATTTGCGCGGATTCGTGGCGACAAACAGCCGCAAGGAACTGAAGAATCTGGCGCAACGCCTTTTCGCAAACGAAAAATTGGTGACGCGCCAGTTGGTTGACGACCTGCTCCGATTCAAGCGCTTGGATGGTGTGCAGTCTGCATTGGAGGCGATTCTTTCTTCGTTTCTCGATCGAGACGGCCAGCGGACGGTCCTCACCCAGAAAATCGCGACGCTTGGAGTACCGATACGAGCGATCTGGGGTGAAAAGGATCGCATAATTCCGGCTGCCCATGCTGCTAGGGTCGGCAAGGACATCCATATTCTTCCGGACGCCGGCCACATGGTTCAGATGGAAGCAGCGAACGAGGTTAACAGATTGTTGAGGTTTTAGGTGACGGACCGCTGCTGGTTGGGCAGCACCGGTTACGGCAAATACTGGGACCCAAGGCGGCGGCCAAACTTAGGTAGGGAGAACCTTTAAAATCTGCGGTCCAATCGCACCGAGCGAGCTCAGCTCGGTTCAGGCTGCGGTTTGGCGAGGAGGAACACATTCATCCGGCCAAAACGGCCAGAGCGTAAAAGTAGTAAGAAGGCCTTTGCGTTCCAATTGCCGGTGAGCAGCATGCACCGTTTCAATGTTGATTTTTTGAGCGTGGCCCTGCATGAGGGCTTCTGTCTTCAACAGGTGAACAAACGTTTTCAGGTTGTCCTGAGCGACTGCAAAATAGGAGGGCAACAGGCAATCGGTCGTTTGCATTCTCTCGACTCCCATTGCGATCCAGCCGTGCAAGAAATGGCGGGCTGCAGGTCCGAGCTCGAGTGGACGAATCGTTTCGACGGCCGTCAGCCAGAGATTGGAACGGCAGGAGTTGCTGCTTAGACGCCGTAATCCAGCCTCCTCGGGCGAGCCGCCAGCACTGTGCGAAGCGGGGGAATCCTTCATAGGATGAGTAATAAATAGTAGCACCAGAAGTGTACCGCGCAACGAGGTAGCAACCGGATTATTGTCGACCTGGAAGGTCGACCCACGGTGAAACTACATTTGGATCAAGCCGCGTTCGACCGCAGTGGCGATTGCGCCGGTGCGGCTTGGGGCGCCGAGTTTTCGCAGGATCGTTTTAACGTAGTTTTTTACGGTGTGTTCGCTCAGGTAGAGGCTGTACCCGATCTCTTTATTGCTTTTGCCTTCGGCCATGTACTCAAGCACCTGAAGCTCGCGAGGCGATAGTTGCGGATGCGACATTGATTCCGCCAGTTTGGCGGCTGCTTCGGGCGAGAGAGATGATTTTCCAGCAAATACGTCACGAATCGTTTGGACCACTTGCGATGATTCGGCGCCATTCAAAACGTAACCTTTGACGCCGGCTTTCAGCGCTACCCGTAGGTCTTCTTCCTTTTCCGATGTTGTCAGCACAACAATCAATGGGCGAGGAGTCCGCGGCATCAGCTCGTGGATGACCTGCATGCCATCCTTTTTCGGCATTCGCAGATCGAGTAAAAGAATGTCGGGCAGAAGTTTCTCGTACAACTGGCAGGCGGCTTCACCGTCGGCAGCCTGGCCGACAATTTCCAAATCGCTCTCCTGAGTCAGGATCGCGCTCAGTCCGTCGCGGATCAACGGATGATCGTCCGCCACCAGGATTCGTATGCGGCGCCCGGGTTGCATTAGTCAGATATTCAAGCATCGAAAGAGGCTATGGTTCAAGCATTGAGCGACGTTGGCTCTTACGAGCCTATACAAAAGGCCCATAGGGGATCTGTGCGTACCATTCGCAAACCTCTATGCTCTTGAGCTGCTCGAGGGAAAGACTCGACCCAAGCAGCAACGGTTTCGCGGCGCGAGCTGAGCCCCCAAGAGCAACCTGCATATGGTAAGAATCACCGACGTCTATCTACGATCCCAGATAGGTCCCTCTCCCTCTTCCAAACAATCAGAAAAGAATGTTGCCGAAATTGTCAGATATTCCTTTTGCGCAGCGGCAGAAACATTAGCGGCGATGCCTGATAAGTTCGATTTAGCTGCTTTCGAGCAAATGGTCGACGCTCTGCTTCGCTCGAGACGCATCTACTTTTATGCAACCGGCCGTTCCGGCTTACTGGCGAGCGAAGCTGAATATCGGTTGGTACGGATGGGGCTCGACAGCGTTTCGCTTTACGATTGGGAGCAGATGAAGGTTCAGACCAGATTGCTTTCGTCGGAAGATACGGTTTTTGCGTTCAGCCACACCGGACGGAATCGACGAACGATTGATGGTGTCCGACTTGCGCGACAAGCAGGCGCAACAATCATCGGCGTGACAACG
>JBKPBY010000253.1:0-5058 GCA_046727075.1 bacterium
TACATACCGGACCTTGGTCTCGCGGTTAGCTACATGGGGGTTCAGAACGTGCAGGTCCTTCCGACGAATGTAGCTGTGGCCGGCTTTGCCCTGACCTGGGAACCCTTCGATTGGGGACGCCGCCGGAATCGCGTCCGCGAAAAATCCAACACATTGGCCGAAGCGCATAACGGCGCACAGGAAGCTCAATCGCAGATCGGAGTTGAGGTTGGAATGAAGTACCGCAAGTGGAAAGAGGCTGCGTTGTTGCTGAAGGCCACCCGCACCGGTCATGAAGCCGCGGCCGAGCAATTCCGCGTAACTAGCACTAGATACAAAGAACAAGCTGCGCTCGTAAGAGATCTACTGCAGGCTCAGGCTCAAACTTCGGAAACCGCTTTTCAGTATCAGCAGGCGCTCTCTTCTTACTGGAGTTCCCTTGCAGATTTGCGCCGCGCGATGGGAGAGGAATAAACGTGAGAAAAACAATCGCATTATTTTCATTGATGCTCGTCATGGCTGGCTGTGGCGGGAGTAAGCCAATTCAGCAGCCCCCACAAGGCGTGCACGCCGAAGCCATTCAGACGCAGGCCGGCGTCAGTGCGGATGGCTTACGTTTCTCGGCCGTCGTCGCACCCGATTCGGAAGTTCCATTGACCTTCCGGATCCCTGGATATGTGATTTCGCTCAAGCAAGTGCGCGGCGAGAACGGCAGGATGCGCGATATTGACGAAGGGGATCGAGTCAGTCGCGGCGCCGTGCTCGTTCGCATCCGGTCCTCCGAATACGAGGACAAGGTGCGACAGGCGTCGTCACAGGCTGGGGCGGCCGAAGCTGTCGCATTGAAGGCGAAGCTCGATTTCGATCGAGCCACGCACCTGTACGACAGTCAGAGCCTTACGAAACCAGATTTCGATTCTGCTCGCGCGCAATACGACTCAAGCCAGGAACAGCTGAAATCCGCCCGCGCTCTGACGAGCGAAGCACAAATCGCTCTGCGCGACACATCTCTAATTGCCCCCTTCGATGCCGATATCGTGAAAAAAGCTGTAGAGATGGGCGCCTTCGTTGGCCCTGGGATTCCCGCATTTTCGCTCGCAAAAACCGACGTGGTGAAGATCGTCGTTGGCGTGCCCGACACGCTTGTCCGTTCCGTGAAGCTAGGGCAACAGGTTGCGGTTGGCATCGACGCCTTCCCGACGCGCACCTTCCATGCACGAATCACCCGGATGTCATCGGCAGCAGACCCCGTTACGCGTAACTTTGAAGTTGAGATCGCCATACCGAACCACGACCACCTGTTGAAGGTGGGCATGATCGGTTCTTTGCTGGTGGCAAATGCGGATGGCGGAGGGCGAGCGCCCGCACTGCGAGTTCCACTTTCCGCAGTTGTGGAAGCGAAGGACGGCAAATATGGCGTGTTCGTTGTTTCCGAGTCGAGTGCAGGCGAAGTAGCCCGCCTTCACAGCGTAGATATCGGCCCCGTCAGTGGTACCGAAATCAGCGTAGTGAATGGGCTGCAAGCGGGCGACCGCATCATCACCAGCGGCGCCAATCTGCTTAAGGATGGGCAGCCCATAGAGGTCCTTCAATGAAAGCTGAGAACCCCAAAAACAGTCGTAACATCGCACAATTCTTTGTCAACAACCGGCAAATTGCGTGGGTCGCATTGTTCGCAACTCTGGCTTGGGGCGTGTTCGCATACATGAACATGCCAAAGCGGAAGGACCCTGACATACCGGTGCGCATCGCGCTGGCAATCACCCCCTGGCCGGGTATCCCGGCGGACAAGGTCGAGCAACTGGTTACGCGCAAGGTCGAGCAAGCCATCACTGGAAACAGCAAGGTGGACCGTGTGGAATCCACCACCCAGGACAACATTTCTGTTGTGCAAGTCAGGCTATTGGATAGCATCAAAAACACCCAGCAGGAATTCCAGGACATTGGACAACGACTGAACCAGGTCACTGACCTGCCTGACGGTGCCGGACCTATCACCTGGATCAGCGACTTCGGAGACACGGCAGCGCTGATGCTGACCGTCGGCAGTCCGACTGTGCCCGACCTCGAGATCGCGTTGCGTGCGCGCGGTGTGCAGCAAGCGGTCGAGACGGTTCGCCAAGGAAAAACCGCGGGGCGGGTCGCCGTTCTCTACTGTTACCCGGCATCCGTCTCACCTGCCATATTTGACCGGCCATTCTTGATGCTGTCGGCGCAGGCCGAGCGAGATGGGTTCGCACATGATGTTCGATCGGTCTCGGTCGGAAGTTGTTCCGGCATCGATTTTGCGACGACGAAGTCGGATGATCAAATCCGTGCCTATGGACGTCAGTTCATAGAGAAGAGATTGCAGGAATATGACTTTCATCCCGACGCGTGGGGTCCGATTATCATTCGTGATCCAAAAGCCACCAAGGACCGTATTGCGGAAGTGGCAAGCAACCGCTATTCCTATCGCCAATTGGATGACTTTACTGACCTGATTCAACGCACGCTGCAACGTGTACCCGAGGTTGCGAAAGTTCAGCGTGTGGGCGTTCTGCCGGAAGAGATTTATCTGGAGTACTCGGACGCGCGGCTTGCCGCCTTGAAATTGCAGCCGACGAAAATCAAAGACATTCTGAACGCGAGGAATGTCACGGCTCCAGGTGGAATCGTGCAAACCCAGTCGCGAAATGTGCTGGTTGACGCGACCGCCGAGTTCAAAAGCACGAAAGATATCGGGAACGTGCTCCTGGCATCGTCGCCTAGCGGAGCGCCGCTTTACTTACGGGATCTTGTGGACATATCGCGCGGATATCAGACGCCTACGCGGTACTTGAACTACCTGGTCTCTCGCGAGGCGAACGGAAACTGGCAGCGTAACCGCGCCATCACGCTGGCCGTGCAAATGCGATCTGGGGAGCAGGTTTTCAAGTTTGGCGCCGCAGTCGACAAGGCGCTTGGCTATGTGCGGCCGCAGCTGCCTCCCGACCTAATTGTGGCTCGCACGTCGGATCAGCCCAGGCAGGTGAAGGAGCTCGTCAGTCTTTTAATGGGTAGTCTCTATGAGGCCATTGTTCTCGTCGTGATCGTCGCGCTGGTCGGATTCTGGGATTGGCGTGCTGCAATGCTGATGGCTGCCTCCATCCCCCTGAGCTTGGCAATGGCCTTCGGTTTCGTTCACGTTCTCGGTATTGACATTCAACAAGTTTCTATCGCGACATTGATCATCGCTCTTGGTTTGCTAGTCGACATGCCGGTCGTGGCAGGCGACGCGATCAAGCGCGAATTGGGCACAGGTTCGCCGCGCGAACTTGCATCCTGGATTGGGCCGACTAAGCTGGCGAAGGCGATTATATTTGCCACGATCACGAACATCGTCGCCTACCTCCCGTTCCTGATGCTGACCGGCGATACGGGCTTTTTCCTTTACAGCCTGCCCGTCGTCATGACTTGCACCCTGATCGCGTCCGTCATTGTTTCGTTCACCTTCATGCCGTTGATTGCCTACTACATGATCAAACCGCCCAAGCAGCTGGAGCAGCCAATGTCCGAGCGACGAAAGCATGGCTTCCCGGCACTCTACTACCGGTTGGGTCACTTCTTACTTGAACATCGTTGGGGTACGTTCGCTGCCTCTCTGATTGTCATCGTGTTGGGCGGCGTGTTTTTCTCCATGCTGAAGCCGCAGTTCTTCCCCAAGGACCTCTCCTACTTGTCGTACGTGGATGTCTGGCTTCCCCCCGATGCTCCGCTGGGTGCAACGGATGCGGTCGCACAAAAGGCAGAAACTGCAATTCGGGAAGAGGCGGAACGGTTTGGAAAGGAACACCATGAAAAAGACGTCCTAAAATCGCTGACGACATTTATCGGCGGCGGCGGCCCCAGATTCTGGTTCTCGGTCGACCCCGAGCGCCAACAGCTCAACTACGCGCAGATCCTAGTCGAGGTTTCCGACAAGCACTTCACCAATCAGTTCGTTGGGCCAATGCAGACCGCGTTGAGCCGCGAAGTCCCAGGGGCCAGGGTTGATGTGCGACAGCTCGAGACCGGCAAGCCGGTCGGCATCCCCGTTTCCATTCGAATTTCAGGTCCGGAGATGGAAGTTCTGCACGATCTCTCTGGCCAACTCCAGGCAATGTTCCGGGCCCAGCCGAACGCGATCAGGGTACGAGACGACTGGGGTGAGCCTGCCATGAACGTGCGGCTGAAGGTTAATCCGGATCGTGCCAACTTATCCGGCATCACGAACCTTGATATTGCCTTGTCATCGGCTGCCGCCATGAGCGGGCTGTCTGTCTCAACTTACAGGGAATTGGATAAACAAATCCCCATCGCCGTTCGTTTGCGGATGGAAGACCGCGCCGGACTGTCTGATGTGCAAAATGCCTACGTATACTCGTTGACCAGCAATCAGCGCGTGCCTCTGCGGCAGGTATCGAACGTCACAACGGAGATGGCAGTATCGAAAATCAAGCGCCGCAATCAATTCCGGACGGTAACGGTATCTGCGTTCCCGATCCCGGGCATCTTACCCTCTCAGGTACTCACCCCGCTGCTGCCGAAAATCAAAGAGTTCCAGAAGAACCTCCCTTCCGGCTATTTCCTCGAGATCGGAGGCGAATACGACGAACAGCAGAAAGGGTTCAAGCAACTTGGCGTGGTCATGGCGATTTCTGTACTGCTGATCTACATCGCCTTGGTCATGCAGTTCAAGAGCGCAGTGAAGCCATTCCTAGTGTTCGCGGCGATCCCGTATGGAATGACCGGGGCGTTCGCGGGACTCGTGATCATGGGGCAGCCGTTCGGATTCATGGGATTCCTGGGGGTTGCAAGCCTGGTCGGCGTGATCGTTAGCCACGTCATCGTGCTATTCGACTTCATCGAGGAAGCACACGAAAGAGGAGAGCCCTTGCGGGAAGCTCTGCTCGATGCCGGCATCGTGCGACTGCGCCCCGTGATGATCACGGTCGGTGCTACCGTGCTCGGACTCATACCGCTGGCTATGCACGGCGGACCACTCTGGGAACCTCTCTGCTACGCGCAGATTGGTGGTCTGACGATCGCGACCTTTGTGACGCTGCTGCTCGTCCCGGT
>JBKPBY010000254.1:0-10966 GCA_046727075.1 bacterium
GACGGCTATCCGACTCGGCCGTCACCGTCACATCAACCAGTAGTCCATCCTCCATCGACCCGCAGCGTCGTGCCGGTGGTAAATTTGGCTGCGTCGGAAGCAAGATAAAGGACGGCAGCCGCGATTTCTTCGCCGGTCCCAAAACGGCCCACCGGATGCAGCGACAGTAACCAGTTTCACTGGTCGCCTTCCTTACCAACCATCCGGTCAACCATTTCCGTCTCAACGGTGCCAGGCGCAACCGCATTGACTCGAATGCCTTGCTTGGCGTATTCGAGAGCGACGGCCTTGGTCAGTCCTTCCACGGCATGCTTGGTGGCCACGTATAGGCTCGCCTGCGGGATCCCAATGTATCCGGCAACGCTCGATGTATTGACGATGGCGCCGCCGCCGCTCTTTAGCATCGCCGGAATTTCATGCTTCATCGAATTTAGAACACCCCAAACGTTGATGTCGAAAGTCCGGCGATATTGTTCTTCGGTGACTTCCGTGAGCGGCCCGACGATTTCGACACCGGCATTATTGAACGCCACATCAAGACGCCCGTGAGTGGATAGGACGAAATCGACCGCTTTCACTACGCCGGCCTCCTTGGCGACGTCTGCTCGAACAAACGCCGCCGTGCCTCCCGTCTTGGTGATCTCTGCGGCGACATCTGTACCTTCCTTTTCCCGACGGCCGGTTAGAACTACTTTCGCGCCTGCTTCTGCAAAGGCCAGCGCTGTTGCCTTGCCAATGCCGGAGGTTCCTCCGGTAATAAGCACTATTTTGTTAGTATAAGACTTTTGCACAGTAGTTAGTCAGTCTCGGTTTCCAGATTTCGTGTATTCGCAGCCGCTCATTTCTGCACCGAAGGTACAGAGGAGAACAATGGAATCAGACCTTCCACCAGGGTTGGGTGAGTCAGCATCGCATCGCGCAGCGCGGTATAAGGCAGTCCTCCTATCATCGCCAACTGCACGGAAGACAAGACCTCACCTACGTCCACGCCTACACCAGTGAAGCCAAGAATGCGATCGCTATCGACATCGACCAGGGCTTTGAGGAAGCCTCGTGTTTCAGACATTGTCGTCGCGCGCATGACTGCTTCCATCGGAATTTTAAATAGCCGGTAGGGGATTCGTTTGGCTTTCGCTTCCTTCTCACTCAGGCCCACGCGAGCAAATTCCGGATCGGTAAAAAGACAAAATGGAACCAGTCTTCCGGTCGTCGCGCGTTTACCACCGGTCATGCTGTCGTAAACCACGCGGAAGTCGTCCACGCTGACATGGGTAAACTGCGGGCTGCCGGCTACCTCGCCGATCGCCCAAACTCCGGGCGCGGTGGTCTGCAACCGCTCATTGACTTTGATATGTCTGCGATCGGTCAGTTCGACGCCGGCTAGCTCCAGTCCAATCCCCTCAGTGTTCGGAGCACGACCCGCCGCTACCAGTAGATGACTGGCCTCTAACGTTTTCTCCGCCCCGCGTTGTTCGATCACCATTTTTATAGACTGGCCTGACTTGCCTGACACCCGCTTGATCGTCGCGTTTAGAACAGTATCAATGCCTTCGTCCGCAAAAAGCTTTTGCAGAGCTTCCGTCACATCGTCGTCTTCTCGATGCATTAACCGATCATTGCGATCGACAATCGTAACCTTACTTCCGAATCGACGCATCGCTTGGGACAGCTCTACTCCGATGTAGCCGCCGCCGATCACAAGAAAGTGCTCGGGCACTTGATCCAGTTCCAATGCTTCGATATGCGTGAGCGGTTCCGCTTCAAAAAGGCCGGGGACCGGATCTAACGCAGGACGCGTGCCGGTATTGATGATGACCTTGGCGCCGCGCAGTTGACGAATCGCTCCGTCAGGCAGCTTGACCTCTACGGTCTTAGGGCCAATGAAGCGCCCGGTACCGAGGATGAATTCGGCTCCAGTTTTCTTGTAATTTTCAAGATACGCGTTGTTCCAGCTGGATACCATCCTGCGTTTGCGGTCGCGTACCACCGACATATCAACAGTGAAATCTCTTTTGGGTATGCCGAACTCCGCGCTTCTGCGAACATGGGATGCCACCTTTGCACTGTGAATAATGTTCTTGCTCGGGAGACAGGCTATGTTGGGGCACGATCCGCCGATATATTTGCGGTCGATCGCCGCGACGCGCTGTCCTTGCTTGGCAAAAGTCCAGGCAGCGATTGTTGATCCTGTGCCACCGCCGAGGATCACAAGATCATATTCTTCGATGTCAGTCTTTATAGCTGTTTGTTTTGGAGCGATGTTTGCCATAGTGCTTTCCTCAACCTGATGTTGTTGTCAGCGAATCAACGATGAGCCTGCAGCAGCCTTAGCAGAATCCGCCGCAAGCGACGCTCTGACGACGTCCTGCTTCAACAAGTAGAACGAAACAGCGAAGAGGACCGCATCCTTCATCAGAAAAGCGACATTGCCTTGCATCGCCGGAAACCCGCCGGCCAAAGCAGCCCAGCCGTCCGGCATAAATGGAATGATAGTCATCGTCATGAGAAATGTAACGCATGACCCGAGGGCTCCCAGAATCCCTAATGGCTTGTTCCAGAATCCCAAAAATATAAGTGCACCAAACAGCCATTCGGAGACTCCTAAAAACCAGCTGGCGCCTTGCAGACCGAAAACCGGGTACATCCAAGAAATGAGCGGACCGTTGCTGATAAACGGAACCAACGCCTGGGCCTCGTAAGAAAACCATTTCTGGTACCCAAAAAAGAAATAGATGATGACCATCGAGGCGCGAACTAAGTGATAATCTAGGTCCTTTCTGAGCAGACCGAGCTTAGTTAGTATCTTGATCAGGAGGTTCATTAGCTCGGAAAAAACCGCCGCTGGAGGTTTGCCGGCGGTCTCCCCGGGAGCGAGCGCTACTTTTTTAGTATAAGAATCTTTCATGCTAGCCAAGAGTTAGACATTTGATGTCTCCAACTTTCAGATCATCGGGCTGAACAGATTGCGTGCCAATCTGCCAACGGTCTCGTATGTGGCTGTTGATCAGAGTCTTATCCAGAGAATACGCCGGTTGAAGAACCGGTACGAGATTTCGAACATACGGAATTCCGTTTGGGATGGTGCGGTTATCGAGCGCGACGTTATTGTGACTAACCTGTTCCTAAACGGACCGGCCCAAAACGCCGAAGAGATTGAGCAGAAGGCAGCCTCAGCCGTCTAAGAATCGGGCGGATTTCGGCTCCTAACATTCAAAGTCGGAAGGTGATTCGACAATCTCGAAATTGAGGACTTGTTAAGAACACTCTCCAGGGAGAATGGTCCACTCCCCCCTAGAACGAGGGCGGCTAGACAGGCAAGGTACAGGAGATCCACTTCGTAGCCGGGCGGACCGAATTGCGCACCGGCGGCTGTCACGGCCTGAAGTTTGATCGAACTGAAACCGTACTGTAAGTGCGTAGTAAACATCGCCACCAGCAACATGATTGCCATAGGAACGCTCGCTAGAGAAACG
Organism: bacterium; assembly: GCA_046727075.1. Taxonomy (GTDB): domain Bacteria; phylum Verrucomicrobiota; class Verrucomicrobiia; order Chthoniobacterales; family JAFAMB01; genus JBKPBY01. The sequence goes on from JBKPBY010000254.1 coordinate 3,474, forward strand.
AATGCCCCAAGTAGCACAGCCAATCCACCTAGGAGTTCAACTCCGATTGTCACCCATGCCATCAGCTCTGGTGCGGGAACACCAAGAGCTTGAAGAATCGCGACGAATCGTTCCGGACCATGGGTAAGCTTGGCGTAACCATGTTCCATGAAACCGTATCCCACGATTAGACGCAGTGGGAGCGGCGACCAACGATGACAGCTCCATTTTGAAAGCTGAAAGATGCTCATTGCACAGATCCTATTCAAATGCCTACAGGCCAATTCTCCGGTGCACCATTTCGGCGGCGTCCAGACCAATGCCGTGAGTCCAATGATGCGGTCGACGTCAACTCAATCAGGCCTTCATAAATCCTCTCTGAACGATGCACCATAATCAATCTCGTCTATACAAGTGAGGTGTATGGCCATCTGTTTTTATTCCTAAAATCTCTCGCGTGTAACCAAAAGCTTCCTGACGCTCTGGTCAGAGCGATGTGGTTCACGCAGTTTGTAAGAATGTCGCGACGCTGGCTGAACCCAGGGCACCTATCCGGACAACATTCAGCCTAACTATCAGCGCTATATAATCATCGACCAGCCTAGGGCACACGTCACTTGCTCCAATGGAACTGAGGCAAGTGTCAAATCCCAGGCAAAAGGGTGGTGTTGGTCAGACGCTTACGACAAATCGCCGGAACGAAGATCCTGCTTTTGCTAGGATGCTTTTTAATTGCTCTTTACCGCGAGCGAGCCGCGACATTACCGTGCCAATTGGGATCCCAAGTACGACGCCGATCTCTTTATAAGAGAGGTCGTCAAAGTAAGATAGTTCGAGAACGGTTCGATAACATTCGTCGATTCGAGACAAGGCCTCCAAAATCGTACCGGCATCGATGCTTCGGAAGACTGCCGGGTCTACAACCAATTTCTTGTAGTGTTCCGGTTTCAGTTCTACTTCCGGATGAGACGCGTTGGAGCGCAACTGTTGTAAGAATTGTCGCCGGAGGGTTGTGAACAGCCAGGATTTGATCTTCGTCCCATCGCGAATTTGGGTTTGTCGTTTGGCCAGGATCAGAAACGTGTCCTGCGTAAGATCAGCTGCCAGGATGTGATTCCGAGTCAAAGCGAGCGCAAATCGGTAGAGCGATCCATAAAAATCTGCGACGATCCGCTCCAGGTCGATGTTGACGGCCTCGGGACTCTGTCGTTCAAAATTTCGGCTGCCACTCGCGCCAGGGCTATCGCGCTCCAGTCGTTCGAAGCTGGCCGGAGGAAGAATGGTTGAAGTTGGAAGTCTACAATTTTTAAACCCGGGATATAGCTCCGGCCGGCACGATTCCGTTCTCATGCCTAAGGCTTGAACAGATTGCATGCCAACATCGCATGATTGGTGGTGGTTCCTGTCTATCAGCAGATTACGTATAGATGGAATCAATTCGGTAGCAGGACGAAATTTCGATTTTAATCCGCCGTTTTTGACCAGAAAATGTTCTGAGAGAACAGCCGGGTTGTAGCCTTCGGAACCGGATATAACAAATCTCGATGTCGCCTCCTCGAATAAAAGGCTGCCTAGAGCGGCGGTTTCATCACCGTTCTCGGCGATCACGGCGATCACGGCGATCACGGCGTTCTCGGCGTTTCCTCCTCTCATTGCATGTTAATCCGTACGTCCGAAATCTCGTACCGCTGCCGATGATAGGTGGTTTATGCACAACAGCCTCATAAACCGCAAGAAGCGCCAAATAAACAGGGTTGGCACACAATCTGTTTAGGCATCGGTGTGTGAAACAGGCTATTTCAGTCATCACCGCACTCAGCCTCGGTCTAGCCGGCACGGCACTCGGGGACAACTACAACACATTAGCAGCAAAGGGCTATCGTTGGATTGCTGTCCACGGGCCCTACGGTAGTACGACTGAACAAGGGCTCCAACATATTACCGGTCATCGCAATGATCGCAAAGGATCGCAGAGCCTCGAGGATAACCAAGCGTTCTATCTAATACCGGGCAGGATAGTTTACATAATGAAAGAAGATCCAGCGGCCGGAACGTCGCTCGTACAAATGGGAGGGTTTCCGACGCTCCTATGGACCTATACCCGATTCCTCAGCAAGCGTCCGGTTCGGGACGTTTACGGCATTATTGAAACCCCGGAAAACTCTGGTCTCATCCAAAACCCGAATACCGCAATCGCGCCTGATTTGAATGATCAATCGCCGGCATCGGCTAGAGAACCGAACTTTGACTAACTGATTCAGATGTCTTGCGTCGCCATGACCGTCGCATTGTATGCGCATAGGTCCTATGAGCGTCTTAGGTCTCGGACCCTTTCGGACTGGAAAACCGTCGGGCAGTAAATCAACTCTCTGAGCGGCTTCGCTTACCATGATTCATCTCTCTTTCTCTACCAGTGTTCCATGGCCGACGATTAATTCGGAGGATCGTTCGATGCCTCACTAGAGTGATTGGGAGTAAGAAAATTATCGAATGGCGGGATGGTAAATGTGTAGGGACGAAATTCTGGATGTTCGGAGGTTCGTTCCGCCCGACCGATCAAACTTTCATGGCGATGAGGGAAGGAATAAGCCAGAGTGTCTCCCGGCTTACTCCTAGAAATGTCAGCAGAAAGAACCAGGCTGGAATCCAAGGCAATCGTCTTTGTTGTCGACGACGACCTTTCTGTGCGGGAGGCGTTGGGAAGTCTGGTTCGGTCAGCCGGATTTGAGGTTGAGAGCTTTGGTTCTGCCCAGGATTTTTTAGGCCATAAGAAGCCGGATCGGCCAAGTTGTTTGGTGCTGGACGTCCGGTTGCCCGGGCTGAGCGGGCTTGATTTGCAAAAGAGGATGGTTGAGGCAAATCGGGAAATTCCAATCGTTTTTATTACCGGCCACGGCGACGTTCCGACCTCGGTGCGAGCGATGAAAGCCGGCGCCGTCGAATTTCTTATTAAGCCGTTCTCCGATCAGGACCTGTTGGAAGCGATTCAACAGGCAGTAAAACGGGACCAATTTGCACGTCAACAACACGCAGAGATGGATGCGTTGTGCGGGCGGTATGAATCGCTAACACCGCGGGAGCGGCAAGTGATGGGAAAAGTGGTCTCTGGGCTTCTCAACAAGCAGGTCGCAGCAGAACTGGGTACTAGCGAGATCACGGTCAAGGTTCAGCGCGGTCAAGTGATGCACAAAATGCAGGCCGGCTCGCTGGCGGATCTGGTAAGAATGTATGAGAAGCTTCGGATCTGGAGCGGGAGAAAACAGGCCGGACGAACCTCCCCAGAGCCGTAATGTGGTGCGGAATCAAACTGGTAAAGCGTGGCGGTGTGAACCCACGCGCGGTTGAAGCGCACCGGAGCCCCCAGGTATGCTTCCGTAGAAAAACGGCGCGCTGAAGGCGCGTCTCAATCCATCGCGGTTTCGAGAGAGATGTTGTCGCCGTGCGGACGCGCTCTGGACCGAGGACGATTGATTGCTAGCGGAACAGTAATGCAACGCCCGACTTTATTTACACCCTCAGGGAGAGATAAGACCAGTTTATACGAACGTATAATGGATGGAGCCCGGAAAAAGTAGTCAATTTCCTCTGTGGCGGTCCCCCTGATTGCAGTTGTTGACGATGACGAATCAGTCCGCGAGGCGGTTTGTGGATTGCTCAGGTCGGTCGGCTTCGCAACGAACGCTTTTGCTTCAGCCGAAGAGTTCTTGGCTTCGGAGCAACTCAGGAGCGCGGATTGTCTGGTACTGGATGTGCGTATGCCGGGAATGGGCGGCATCGAGCTTCAGCGCCAATTGGTCGCCGGGCATCACGAAATTCCGATCGTCTTCATGACCGCGCATGAAGAGGAGTGTGCGCGAGCGGGAGCGCTAAATAGGCGAACTGGAGCTGTCCTGAGCAAGCCGTTTAGTGAGGAGGCATTACTCAATGCAATCCACTCGGCTATCGTGGTTCAATGATTCCAAATGGAAGCCGGTTATGGAAGAATCATCGGGGAGAGATAAGCCGAAGAGAAATCACTCACATTGTGAAAGGAGGTAATTATGAGTGATGGTGGGTCCCAAATTTACGTCGTAGATGACGATGTATCCGTCCGTGAGGCTGTCGAAAGTTTGATCCGGTCAGCCGGCCTGCGCGTTAGGACATTTGCATCGGCGCAAGAGATGCTGGCCAATTTGCGAAATGAATTGCCGAGCTGTTTGGTGTTGGATATTCAACTTCCCGATAACAACGGATTCGAACTGCAACAGGAGTTGGCGACTAGAGAAATCCAGATTCCGATTATTTTTCTGACTGGTCATGGCGACATTCCGATGTCAGTGCGGGCGATTAAAGCTGGGGCGGTGGAGTTTTTGACCAAGCCTTTTGATGACGAATATCTGCTGGAGGCAATCCGGAGCGCGATCGCGTCCAAGAACCGGAACGAGCGGTCTGTAGAACGATTCCCTAAAGATGGTTTTGGCGAAAGTACCGGACTGGATAGGGGCGTGCCTAGCCAGCCGGAAATCGTGATCTCTCCGCAGCGGAACGGACACGAGAAAGCGTCTGTGGCATTTGGCGAAATTATTGGTCAAAGCAGAGCCTGGCGGCAAATCATCAGACAAATCGAGATGGTGGCGCCGACCGATGCCACGGTGCTGCTATTGGGCGATACCGGTACCGGGAAAGAGCTAATTGCGCGCGAGCTCCATCATCGTAGCCGGCGGAAGAATAAACCGTTGGTTCGAGTTAATTGCGCCAGCATCCCAAAAGAATTGTACGAAAGCGAATTCTTTGGCCATACCAGAGGTGCGTTTACCAGCGCGCTAAAAGATCGAATGGGCCGCTTCGAAGCGGCTGCCGGCGGAACTCTGTTCCTGGACGAGATTGGAGAAATTCCTTTGGAATTACAGGGAAAACTTCTCCGTGTTCTACAGGAAAAAACTTATGAGCGGGTAGGAGAGGACAGGACGCGACGGTCTGATGTGCGGGTCGTTGCCGCCACCAATCGGGACCTGAAGAACGAGGTCGCAGCCGGCCGGTTTCGCGAAGACTTGTACTATCGATTGAATGTCTTCCCAATCAGAGTCGCACCCCTGCGAGATCGAAAGGAAGATATCGCACTTCTCGCGACTCATTTCATAGAAGTATCGGTTAAAGAACTTGGATATCGGAGACCCAGACTGACTCAAGCGGGCTTAGAAGCTCTCCAAAATTACGACTGGCCAGGCAACGTCCGAGAACTGCGCAACGTCATTGAACGAGCCGTTATCTTTGCTCAGGGCGGGGCGCTGTATTTTGATCTCCCGGTGAATGGTTCGCCGGTCGAAGCAAACCGATTTGAGTCAGAGAATGGTGATGGAGTCGAACCGGAATATCTGACAGAGGCGGAAATGCGCCGTCGCGAGCGCGAGAACCTTTTTACTGTTCTGCAGAAGACTGGATGGAAAATCAAAGGAGTGGATGGAGCCGCGGATCTGTTGGGACTCAAACCCACCACATTAATTTCTCGAATAGAAAAGATGGGTTTGAGGCGACCTGCCTGAAGGATCTGGCACCAACATTCTCGTCCTCGATCTCGCCCTCGAACTCGTACTCGAGAAAGGGCGTGAGAGCAGACAGACCAGCGAGGACGAGATCGAGGACGATTAGTCCGCCGCGACGGCCACACGCCCTGCGTCTAATGGCGCGTCTCGGTCGAGCTTTGAATTTGTGAAAGGTCGCCTTCGCCCAGTTTACGGCGGAACAGATCCAGAGCCATGCCGTAAACCGTCCGTGTGGCAGCCGGATCGTATCGGGCGCCTTCGTCCCGCATGAACGCATGGGCGCCGTTGAATTCGTGCCAGCTGAAATTTGTTCCAGCGTCGGCTAACGCATTGTAGATGATCGCCCGGCCTTCGCGGGGAACGTGCGGATCTTGCCGGCCAAACACCAGCAACAATTCGCCCTTGATCTCAGGGATCCGATCGAGCGTGTTGTCGTTCAAGCCTTTGCCCAGGCTCCGTTTGTGGATGTCGGTAGGGTAACAACAGGTCGCTGCCAGCACTTCCGAGTTGGTTGCAGATCGGAACGCCAGGTGTCCACCGATGCAGAAACCCATGGAGCCGATCTTGCCGGTGCATTTGGGATGCGACTTCAAGTAACTCAGCGCAGCCTTTGCGTCCGCATCGTAGCTGGACAGTTCTTTATTGATTTTGTCAGCGTTCCCTCGATCTGCTCCAGCCTGGTCGTATGGAAGGACCGTGCCGGGTTCTTCCAGCTCATGAAATATTTCTGGAACGGCGACGACGAATCCGTGCCCGGCCAGCATGGCAGCAGTACGCCGGATCGGTCCCGTCACCTGAAAGATTTCGGAGAAGAAGACGATTCCCGGATAACGGCCCTCCGCGACCGGGTATAAAACATAGGTACGCATCGGGCCGGTCGGCGTCGGGATATCGATGAATTCGTTGTCGGCGATGATCATAGTGTTCTGGATCGAATTGTGCTTGGACAAATGAGGTTCAGTTGAACTGATTGAGCGAAGTTAATCGCAAAAATCAAGGGTAAGGCAACTGCGATTTTGGCGGCACAGGGGTACGGTTCGGTCAGGAGCATCTGGTTTGAGCTGTGAACCTAAGAATATGAATCGGCGAGGCGGCGAGAGGCGAAACGGCGACTATGCTGAAGGCAGGAATGCCACGCCAAGGCGGAAAAAGATCTCACGCAAAGGGCGCCAAGACGCAAAGCTTGGCAGAGGAAAGAAGAATTGATCCGAAGCGCAAGAGAGGCAGAGCGAAGCGTTCGATCGAGCTTACGCCGAAGTCTTTTTGAGCCGCTGCATCATGTTCGAGGACGAGGACAATTGGGTGACAGCTAGAAAAGTTGAATACCAGCTGCAGCGTTTTCCTCGGGACTAGCTAACCAGTAACCGTAGCGCTCACTGGTCTTGATGAAATGTTGCAGTTCATTGGGAGACGGTGGAGTCACACTTGCGTCGCCAGTTATCGGCCTTCCGATTTCCTGAAAGAAACGTCCGAGCTTTGATGTCGTGGTTATCAGCTGCACGGATGGATCGGACGATCGGTTCCGGAACCCGTGTTTTGCGTTGCTCGGGACTTGGATGAAATCTCCAGGATCCGCTGCGATCCAGTGACCCTTCCCATCCTTGTCGCTGAACACCTCGATGTTGCCGGAAAGCACAAAGAACGCTTCAAAGTCGGGGTGGCGATGAATCGGGACAAAACCACCTGGAGGAATTGTTCCTTTAATAACACATGGCGTTTCATCGTTTAGTTGAGGCTCACTCAGAAATTGCGCGGTTGGTCCGAACAGGTCCAGCCTCTGGCAATCGCGCTCAACTATAACATGGGCAAATGATTCTGTTTTCTTAGGGGTAGTCATTGCTGATTCTCAAACCTTTGTACTACTACCCTGGAAAATCGATGATTTTGTCGACGAAGTGGGCGGGAAAAACGGAACCGCAGATTACGCAGATTACACAGATTTTTTTAGGTCTAGTTGTTTCAGTCCTGACCGGGCGAAACCGTTGAGCACTT
>JBKPBY010000255.1:0-13966 GCA_046727075.1 bacterium
CCGTCACATATCTTCGAGGCGCAATACCAGCAGAATCCGGTCTTCGGCGGTTCCGGGATGTGCTCGGTCGAGCGCCTCGCTCGATATTCGAAGCACCCGCCGTTCTTGTACATAATCCATTCTTGGGACGTTGCAGCGACGAAGAACGGCGGCAACTTTACGGTTTGTCTGAAATTCGGCGTAGCGAAAGACGACAACAGCGCGGAGATCCTCTATCTCTTCCAGGTCTTGCGCATGCGGGTTGAACTTCCCGACGTTCGCACCGCGATCGCCGAGCAGGACCGGTTAGACAAGCCGGCTTTGATCCTCATGGACGGCAACGGAGTGGGCCTCGGCATCTACCAGGACCTGCGCAAGACAATGGGTCATCTCCTGGGGGACCCCAAGTCGTTGCAGGGATCGACGAGTCCGGCAAGGAAGCAGCAGAATTTCAATGATGCCATCCGTGCTCTTTACGACGGCCAGATCCGGATCCCTGAGCGCATGCCGCTCTTGGAGACGCTTCTTAATGAGCTCACCACTTTCCCGGACGGAAAATTTGATGATCAGGTCGATGCCCTGAGCATCATCGGAGCCAAACGGAAACGTGTCCTCGAGCTAGCTCGGCAATATGCCGAGCGCTATGGGCGCTGGGCGCCGGAAGAGCGTGCGCGGCGCTCAAAGGCCCTGGTTGATGAACCCGCGCGTCCGCCACTGAAGCCGCACGAACAGCGGTTTCGGCTTAGGCGTGGCCTGCCAATTTGGTAATGATGTAGTGGAGGAGCGAGTGTCCGATCGTCGTCACGAGGAAATTGAAGGCTCTCGCTCTCTTTCCGATAAGCTAAAGGCCAAAGGCCGACGGCGGCGCGAAGGCCTGCGCCGGCTTGCCGCCGCAGCGCCCGCGCCCCATGCGAGGCGCAATGATATTCTTCCGCATCTCGAGTTGAATTACCTGCCGCTAGACCAGCTTCGGCCTGCGGCCAAGAAGATCCGCAAGCTCGACCCGGCCCATGTGAGAGAGATCGCAGCGGCGATAGCCGAGCTTGGCTTCTGCGATCCCATCCTCATCGGCAAGGAGAACGTCGTCGTCGACGGCGAGGCCCGCCTTGAAGCGGCCAAGCTTCACGGGCTCGATCGCATCCCCTGCATTCAAGTCGGCCATTTGAACGAGAGGGAGCAGCGCGTCTTGCGCCTCGCAGTGAACCGGCTGGCTGAAAAAGGCGAATGGGATCTCAACCAATTGAGGGTCGAATTCGAGGAGTTGATCATTGCAGAAGCGCCGATCGAGATCTCGGGCTTCACGCTGGACGAGATCGATCAGATCATAATCGCCGATGAGGCGGAGGCGGTCGAACAGGGGCCGCTCGGGCCGAATGAAAGCGCGGTCGCGATCGCCCGTGTCGGCGACGTCTTCGAGCTTGGTGCGCATAGGGTGGTTTGTGGCGACGCCACCGACCCGGCCGTCCTACGGCTGCTCATGGGGGGCGATTGCGCGGCCCGACTCGTTCTGACGGACGAGCCTTACAATGTGCCGATCGCCGGTCATGTCACCGGCGGCGCGCATCGTGAATTCGCCATGGCGTCTGGCGAGATGACCGCCGAACAGTTCCTGGCTTTCAACCTCGCCTGGATCGAACTGGCGGCAGGCTATCTCTGCGATGGCGGCGTTTTTGGCACCTTCATCGACTGGCGGGGTCAGCCGACGGTACACGCCGCAGCGATCAAGCTCGGCCTCGAGCCGCTCAATCTGATCGTCTGGGTCAAGACCAATGCCGGCATGGGCAGCCTTTACCGATCCCAACACGAACTGCTGCCCCTCTTCAAGAAGGGCGACGCGCCGCATGTCAACAATGTCGAATTGGGCAAGCGTGGCCGCTGGCGCTCAAACGTGTGGACCTATCCCGGCGCCTCCTCGCTCGGCTCCGACGCTCGCCACGGCCTGCAAGAGCACCCGACGGTCAAGCCGACTGTGATGCTTGAGGACGCCCTCATTGACCTTACGAACCGGGGCGACATCGTCATCGACCCGTTCCTAGGCTCTGGCTCGTGCCTCATTGCCGCGGACAAGACCGGCCGCATCTGTCGAGGCGTTGAAATCGATCCGCTGTATGTCGATGTGATCGTCCGCCGTTACGAGGCCGCCACGGGCAATGACGCCGTCCTCATTGAGACCGGCGAGACGTTCGCGGCGTTGGCGGCTCGGAGAGAGGGTGAGGCCGCGCTGGATTGACGGCTCCGACTCGGTGCCTGGGACAGCCTCCGGGTTGGATAGAGGACTTTCAACTTCAAGTTATCGATCATGCTTTGGCACACCAAAAAAGCCCCGCCGAAGCGGGGCTGAAGTTTGCGATGAATGGTGGCATGTCCCCGCCGGCACGCGGGAATCCCGCCGATCATTCCTCGGACGCGGGCGCCGGGATGGAGATCTCGACCTCCGGCTGCCAAGACCAGCGCATCGCTCGAGGAGGCCGCGATTGCCGAGCCGGTGTGCGCGGGTTTCTGCTCCCATCGCGTTCTCCTTCGGAACGGACTCGGGCATGGCGGCTGGCGCTGGCGCGGTTCACGATGCTCGTCGTCTTGGCCGGCGCCTGTTCGAAGCGGTCCTGAGCCTTCACCGTCAGCGAGCCGTCGGTCACCATCACCGAGGCGCCGACGGTTTGGTCACCGAAGCGCCGGGCAAGGCCACTGTCATCGAGCCGTCGGTTCGCCGTCATCGAGGCACCGGCGGTGGTTACCGAAGCGCCGGCCATCGTCACCGACGCAGCCGCCGGCGCCAGCCAACGCGCCGCCGGCCGTTCGTCACCGAGGCCCCGGGCATGCTGGCGAGAGCGGCATCGAGCTGCGCCTTGGTAAGACGCAGAGCTTTTGCGTGGCGATCTGCTGGGACGTGAAAAACCCGGCAGACAGAGCAATGCTTCGCCTCGGAGGCTCGACAGCCGAGCTTCGACCGTGTGCACGGCTGTCATGATCGGATCGAGGAGCATCTCCCGGCAGGACGGTGCCGATTCCCTGCTAACACGGAAATTAACAGGGAATTCTGCGGATTCTGGCGCTCCACAACCATTTCGTCGTCCAATCGATAAAAAAATTCAAATGGTTACAGCCGGATTCCCTGTGCAACGGAACAGGGAATTTTTTGGCGAAACAGGGAATTTTTTGGCAGGCGAACAGGGAAAGCGGTGCCTTCTGTCGGGAGTTACGGATCATCGGAAGTGGGCGTCGCTCCTATTGAAATTCAGATTAAAACCCTGCATGATGTTTTAATGCCCGCCTACAAGCGCAACCAGGTCGAAGAGGCGATTTCTGGTGTGCTGGCGCCACGGTCGCGGGAGCCGCCGACGGAGCTGCGGACGCGACTTAAGCGTCTGCTTGAGACGGATCGGGCACTTGGTCGAGTCCCGCGTTCCACCGATCCGGAGCGCGCTAACTATGCATTTTATAGTACTGAGGCCCCGGGCAGTGGCGTCGAGGTGTGGTTTTCAGATTACGAAGCCTTTGCCCTTCTGAACGGACTACGTCTGATGGGGCACGGTTGGCCCCAGCGTTTTGCAGTCTCGGTCATGCGTCGCGTGAGAGCCGAATTGGAAAAGGAGCACGCTCGTATCTTGAAGCAGGACGCAAATGAACTATTCGACCAGGAAGCAATCCGCCGCAGCGCCAGAGAAGGCGATATGGCGTTCGACAATACAGATCCGGTTTTGCTCACGATCGTTTCCAAATCAAGCGCCAGTGGGAAAGACGATGGGGAGGCTTACGCATGTGCGATATCCCGAGGACCGGACGAGGCAATGCTGTTCCTCTCAAAAGCCGGCGGAGGCGCCGGTGCCGGCACAATGTTCGAGCTCGTTAGCATTGCTCACAGTCTTGCAACCGGGCTATCGCGTACGGAGCCTCATCACCGAGGCCGCAGCTGAAGCTTACTCTCTTGGCGAGAACACGAAGCTCCCGACAGGGACATCTGTTGTGGTAGTTCAGCAAGTCCTGCCTGCACGGAGATGAGCGACATGCAAAACGATAAATCGGCCTCAAATCGTCCAAATGACACCTGTCGTAAGGTTTCTAATAGCGAAACCCCCAAGAACACACACCGTCGGGGAATCGAATCTAAGCTTCCATGGCCCGTTGAGATGCTATCGCCCCATAGCCTCCGCCCATCGCACCGCAATGCGCGTACGCATTCTAAGAAACAGATCCAACAAATTTCCGAATCGATGCTGCGATTTGGCGCCATCAATCCGGTGATTGTGGATCATCGCCGACGAATAGTCGCCGGGCACGCGCGTGCCGAAGCGGCAAAGGTGCTCGACCTGGAGAGGATCCCCGTTATCCGCCTGTCTCACCTCAACGAGACAGAAATCCGTGCCTACATGCTGGCCGACAACAAGCTTACGGAGAAGGCGGGATGGGACCGCGAGAAGTTAGCAATTGAGCTTGAGGACCTGCAGATCGCTCTTCCCGAGGTTGGCCTCGACATCGGTATTACCGGGTTCGATCCGGGCGAGATCGACTCCCTCATTGTTGATTTTGCCGAAGGGCGGCCAGATCCAGCCGACCACATCCCTAACATCGAGGAGGGGGCGCCTGTCGCGCGAGAGGGAGACCTTTTCAGCCTTGGTCAACATCGCCTTCTGGTCGGGGATGCTCGCGATTCAAAAGCCTATGTCCAGCTGATGCAGTCTGAAAAGGCTCTCATGGCGTTTCTTGACCCGCCAACGTCCGGGTTGCCGGTCATGTAGGCGGTCGAGGTCGCATCAAGCATCGGGAGTTTTTCTGCGCTTCCGGCGAAATGACATCCGGGCAGTTCGTTCGCTTTCTTGAGGAAACGCTCGGCTACTGTGCACGATTCACCGTCGATGGCGGCATCACCTACGTGTGCATGGATTGGCGCCATGCGCGCGAATTGCTTGCGGCTGGCTCTGCCGTCTACGATGAACTCAAAAACATCTGCGTGTTGGCAAAAACCACACCGGGACAGGGCAGCTTCTATCGTAGCCAGCATGAATTCGTCTTTGTTTACAAGCGGGGCCAGGCGCCGCATCTCAATACATTCGAACTGGGGCAACATGGACGTTCACGCAGCAATGTGTGGACTTATGCGGGCGCCAACACGTTTCGTGCGGGTCGAATGAACGAGCTAAAAATGCATCCGACCGTTAAGCCTGTGGCCCTCATCGCGGATGCAATGCGGGACTGTTCGCGACGCGGATCCATTATTCTCGATGCATTTGCCGGCTCCGGATCCACGATCATGGCTGCTGAGCAAATCGGCCGGCGAGCGTTCTGCATCGAAATAGACCCCCACTATGTCGACGTCGCAATCCGCCGGTGGCAGCGGTTCACGGGACGGGACGCAATCCTGGAGGCCACAGCCCAGGCGTTCGACGAAGTTGCCCGTGCACGCGGATCCGATGAGGCGACCACAGAATTGAGGTCACTGAAGCGAAAAATGGTGAAAGGAGCCCATTGATGCGCAGAAGAACCCCAAAGCAACGCTCGAAAAGTTACGAGGTCGGCAAGGGTCGTCCACCCCGAGCAACCCGTTGGAAGCCAGGGCAAAGCGGCAATCCGAAAGGACGGCCCAAGGGCAGCCGAAATGTCAGCGCGATTTTGCTTGAAGTGATTGGGCAAAAGGTCCCCGTCACCGAAAACGGCACGACGCGCCATATCTCGGCGCTGGAAGTTATGCTGCGTCGCCTAGCCAATGACGCCATGCGGAACGATCCGAAAGCACTCAAGCTTGTGCTCTCGCTGATGGATCGCTACGCCGACGCGCCCGAGGCGGAGGTAAGCCCCGACGACCTTCTGGCTGAAGATCAGGAAATTCTCGCGCAATATCTGGGAAACACTTCCCCGCCTCTTATTGGTACAGCCCAACGATCTGACGAATGAGGTATCTGGCAGTGACACCCGATGATCGGCTTTTGGAGGCCCTATTACGGAGCGACTTTAGAGCTTTACAACATTAGCTCCGGGCCAAAAGTATGTTAGGAACTGGCACATTGATGCGCTTGCGTGGCAGCTTGAGCGAACTCGCCTCGGCAAATGCAGACGGCTGATCGTCAATATGCCCCCTCGATCCCTGAAGTCGATTGCCGCTTCGGTCGCCTTCCCCGCGTTTGTGCTCGGTCACGATCCGTCGAGGCGGATTATTTGTGTTAGCTATTCCGGAGACCTCGCTAAGAAACACTCCAACGATTTTCGTGCAGTACTTGAGGCTCCCTGGTACCGATCGCTGTTTCCTCGCACGAGGGTCGGTCCGTTCAAGAACTCCGAGACAGAGATCGAGCTGACCGAGCGCGGTTTCAGGTTGGCAACCTCGGTCGGCGGCACATTAACCGGCCGCGGTGGCGACATCATCGTTATTGACGATCCACTGAAGCCGGATGATGCCCTGTCGGACACTAAACGTTCAGGAGCCAACCAATGGTTCACAAATACCCTGTTGTCCCGCCAGGATGATAAGCGCACGGGGGTGATCGTAGTGGTCATGCAGGGCGTCCACATTGACGATCTAAGCGGATTCCTCTTGGCGCAATCTGATGAATGGGAAGTCCTAAGCTTTCCCGCGATTGCGTACAATGACCAGAACATCCCGACTTGGGCTGGTGGTACCTACCACTATCAGCAGGAACCGGCTCCTCCTGGCGGCGCGATGGTGAAGCGCCACTGGGTCAAGCGGTACAGAGAACTACCTCCTGATGCGGAACGCCTGTTTGTTTTACAGAGCTGGGACACAGCGAGCAAAGGCGGCCCTGAAAACGATTGGTCGGTTTGCACGACATGGCTCGTCGCGCGCGGAAAGAAATGGTATCTCATCAACGTCTGGCGCGACCGTGTGGATTATCCCGAACTTAAGGCGAAAGCGCAGAGCCTGGCGTTAGAGTGGAAGGCACAACGCGTTCTGGTAGAGGACAGCGGAGCTGGAACCGCTCTTGTTCAAGAGCTGCGGGGACGAGTCCCGGGCGTCATCGCTGTAAAGTCTCAACGCGACAAGGTGACGCGGATGGCGGTGGCATCCTCAAAGATAGAAGCTGGCCAAGTCTTCGTGCCCGAACGGGCGCCTTGGCTGGCAGACCTCGAGGCTGAGCTCTTCGTTTTTCCCGGCGGTCGACATGATGACCAGTGCGACTCGATCAGCCAAGCCCTCGAAGATAACAACGTTTCGTTCATGCAATGGTTCACGCCAGCTGACTGGCAGAGAGTCCTGGCACAGGCCAGGGTCCCTACGCGAAGAACGTTTTATGGCAGCCTGACGCGCCTTTGAGTTTAGGGTGTAAAGCTGAATTCGGTTTTCGTCCGCAATCGGCCGAGGCCGCGTTTTTCGTGAACAGGGCTGACACGTTCATTACTATCCGCGACCTGTCGAGATGGATCTGGCTCTCGATGAGGCCGGCGCAAGCGAGACACCCTCTAGCGTCATAGGTTTCGACGTCGGCCGTCAGCAGAATATTTCGACCGGGCAGCGGCCCCATTTGTGGTTACGATCCGGCCCAAAGAACCCAAACGTGCCAGCACTCCATGTCCGCTTTAACCCCAATTGTGGAATTTTGGAGCGTTCTTGAGGACTTCCGGAATGTGCCAAAAGGCGACCTCGTACGGCCCGACGATGACCGTACACAACGTGTGAGGCCATGATGCTCGCTGGGCCGTCAAGAAGCGGGCCGCCGGCCCGACGCGCCATCCGCCCTTGTCGCTGCTCGGTGTAGAATGCCCATCAGAGGGCACCGCCATGGCCGCTCAGGGGCAGTAGGACCGGCGTCGAACGCGGCTGGCGGTGTAGACGAGCTCCGGGCCCCCACATCTGTTCCATGGCCGCGAAGTCGCTGGCGATCTGCGCCGCGTAGCGTGCGTCCTCGGCGCGCAGCACCCTCCTCGGCGATGATGCTTCAGCGCCGCCACTACGTGCTAGTGGAGAGAACCTTCCGGCTTTAGTTTCCGCGCGCTAGCGTAATCGGTTGACAGCGCGCGCTCAGCCACCGTTTTGGGAGTAGGCCCATCCTCGATTGTTCAAAGCCGTAGGGGTAATTTGGATTCAGGCGAATTGCCCGACCGTCGTCCTGAATCGCCCGATCATGGTCCAACGGTCTGTCATCCATCGTTCCTGTTCTTTTTCCGTTTGGCGAGGAACGCAAGAAACTCTTTCAGAGCCTGGGTTCCTGCAACCCGGCATTTTTCGGCTGTTCTGTACACACTTGCGGCCCTTTTGACGGCAAGAGGCCAGCCGGCACGGTAGATCACCCACTTATAGGGATTAGGCTCCGGGGAGCGGCGCCTCACCTCGACGGTATAACCATGGTCAGGCTCTTCGCCCATGGCTGGGGACAAGTGCCTCTAGGCCGCCTGCCGCGGCGCCTCCTTCTTTGGGGCGCCTTCTCTTAGAGTGGCTTCCTCCTCGGCGAGTAATCTTAGAACTATTCGACGCTGAACCTCATCCCTTGGGTCTGAAAGGATTTGGAGATAACGTCTATACTTCCGGGTAAAAAATCTCTCCATGGGGGTCTCCTGTAAAATCGCCATCATGGCCCTTCCCCGCAAGACGTAATCCGCAATCAGAGCGCCTCCGAAGGAAATGGTCCGCTTAAACAGGTGTCACATCCAGCGGACCAATCCGGCTCGTCAAAGGCCGCTCTCCAGGGCAAAACCTGGCGCAAAAGAGGCGGGCGCTGTGCTGGGCTCCCTGCGCATCAGGATAGAAGGAGTTCTCGTCCTTCCAAGAGGCTGAGCGATCTCTAGATCACTTTGCTGCACTCTTGTCCTGAAGCAGCTTCTCAGCACATGCCCTGGCTAAAACGTAATCAGGGGAAGCAGCTCCTGGACGCGTAGCCCAGCCGCCTTTCTCCACGAAATTGCCCCGTTCCCAGCTCGAGGAGATCTTCTTCAGGGCTGCAAGATTCTCGATCACATCGACGTTCTGCCGAAATTTTTCCACGCAGATCGGGGTTAGGATCGCCACGACAGCCGAATCTGCCCGCTGGTCCGCGAGTTTGCTGGCGGTGCCGGTCGTCATCCAGCCGCCCCACGTGAATCCCACAATCGCGAGGAGGATTGCTCCACCCGCCGCGCCCCAAAGGGCAGGTTTGGTTTCTGAGGGAAGTTGCATAGCTCTTGCTCTCCAAAATGAATGAGACAGTTGCGCCGCAAGCGGCGCGCGGACGTACCAGATGCGGGCGCGGATGGCACCCGCACGGAACGCAGTTCTATTAGGAATATATTGTGCCTGCCGACGGCACCAGCACTGCCAACTGAAGCGAGCGGAGACTTCGGTACGTTTCCGTTTTATGGGCAGCACTTGGACAAGCCATAGCTTGCCTGTAATCCCACTGTGAGCGCATCCCAGCCAAAACACAAGAAATTAATTTTCCAACGTTGGAGCCGATAGATGCACTTTACTCGCCAGCTGCATCCGGTTTCCTCTACGGCTGCACAAAACCGAAACGCCAGGAACAAAGCGAGGCTTTGGTTCGCCAAGGACTGCAAATCCGAGGCCTTGTTACGCCTTAGCGCGCAGACTTAAATGAGGGACGCAACAAGGTCATTGATCGCAGGCACGGGCCGGTCGCCCAGTCGCGCCGGTCCCGCAAACCCGATTGCGCCAAGCTTCACATGCTGCTTCCCGTGCCCAGAGGGCTCGGAGTCCGTCGAGATAATTGTCATTGTAGTTTTGGAGTGTCGGCGTCGCGACGGGGTTATGTCGGACGGTGAGTGCAATTGTCGTCCAGAAAGCTATGGCGCCGATAATCGCGATTCCGATCGCGTTACTCATCGAAACTCCATTTTTTACAATTGATCTGTTCAATAATGCTCTCCAACTGGTCTAGTGCTCTCGAGCCAAATTTATCCTTGAGGTGACCGCAGTCCAAATTTGGCTGCAAGGACGACGGCCGAGTCGACCTCGGTACATCGGCTCTTTAATTTGGTTTAGATCAACAACGCAGCCGGTGATCCCATGGCGCGGTGGGGACGCGGCCGTTCATCCGCCGCTCCGAAGCACGCGGTGATATAGAGCGCCCGCCGAATTGAATTTAACCTAGTCCTTCGGATCGCTTTTCATTAACGGCATTTAAAACAGCGCTAGTGCAGCTATCAAAATAGCCAGGCTGACCGGAATTACGATTGGAGGAACGAACCAAGTGGTCATGCGCGCATCTCCTAAATAAGAGGCGGGAGCGCACGTCTCTCTCAGCCGTCGGGTGCCCGGGATATCGTCCCAACGATCCGATGACCTTACGCTCTTTTGCTTGATACGGCAATGCTACGGACAAAAACTGACGCGCCCTGCTGCACGTTTTCGTGAGTCGATTGTGATCGCCTCGGGTTGGACCGAATGTCGGAAAAAGCGCGTCGACCTTGATCAATATCGTGGTATGCTAACCTCGGAAGGCATATCGAAAACAGTTCGGCCCCGCCTTTCTTGGATACGCAGACCGTATGCTGTCAAATAGCGGAACCATTTTGGTTGCATCTGGGCTAGCCATCTGGGGCTCGCTACAATTATTTTTATTTTTCGCTGCTCCAGCTGTTTTTCCACACTTTATCCGGCAAGCGTCCGGAGATGAACTCCGCATTCAGCACGGCCGTCCATCCAATGCAACCGTTGCGCAGCGCCAAACAAGATCCGACATAGCAACCGGAGTGCCTTATAGTAGCGCCACAACGCCGACGGTCGGTTCGCCGGAGTGGAAGAGGGATGCGGCGGAGACCGCCAGGAGAGAAAACGAACTCGCTCGAAAATTGAACGGCATCTGTCGTGGTTGCTGATGGCCGGCGGAAATGCGGATGGGTCCGGCCTTATGCCTTCTCTAGCTCGCTTTCTTTGGCCACGCGCTCGTGCGCTTCTCGCGAGCTCTTGATTCGGTAATAGAACTCTCCCGCGTTGTCGGGAAGCTGACGAATGACTTCATAAAAACCATCCGCCGCCATACGGAATGGATACCCGCGTTTCAATTGAACTCTCTGACCCACTCGAAATCGACGCATCGTCATGCACGACTCCATTTCTGGCGAGGGCAGCGCCTGGATGCGCTGCTCTGCTCACCCCGGTACTGGCTTGACGAACGATACCCTTGCGAACCCGTGCGGGCCGACGGCCGCGCCATTGCCCTTGATTATGCGTGTGATGATCGCGACCCTGTTCTCAGACGTAATTCCCGCAATTTCTCGGTCTTGCGTTCCTGCTCGATCTCCGCCCACTTATAAGCCCGCATCGCCTGCTCGCCAGTCAGCCGTTGATCTTCCTGCCTGCGCTTTGACCTTGTGGATGCCAGATGCCGCCTGGTAGCTTGATGATGCTGAGTGCGGTTACTGTGCTTCATCGCAGTTATCTCCATCTCCTCTAAATGTTCCGCGGATTGCGCACTGCGGTACCCGGGGCATGGCTGCTAGTGATTGTTAAGAATGCACTCTACATATCAATCTTTCTGACTTGGCGGTCGATTGTCATCTGCGCCGGAAAGGCGGGCGAAATCCTCGAACACGGCCGCAATCAGGATCTGCCTGCGGGGATCTTGACCTTGCGGCGTCTCGGCAAAAAGATCGATCAGATAATGCGCCTTCTCGGCGGCTTCCGACCAGTTCGCTGCCGGCGCGGCAAGGAGATGGGCTTCCAACTCGTCTCGGCGTTCGCGAAGCGCCTTTTCATTGGCCCGAACCTCGGCGAGAAGGCGCCGGGCCTCTGTTGCTTTTTGAGACGCCATGCCGCGGCGCTGGTCGAGATTGACGGTCTTGTCGGTCATAATCGCACCTTGCTCGACGCGTGGCTGAAAATCCAACGAAAAATCGCATCCAAGGCCGACGTTTCGGCAGCGTCATGGGATCGCAGCGAGATGCCGCAGTCAACAAAATGGTCGCCGGTACAGCGCCTGACCTCCCATCGCCACACCGTCTTGCCGCTCCGGAACGTGCGGCGCCGGATAGTATATGCGAAGTCACCTTCGTGATTCTCGTACATTAAGCTCTATGCGGCCTCCCGCGGCGCGGGGTTTCGATGATGATCTATTTCAGCGCAACGCTGAGGCCCTGGATGGTATCGCCACGTTCGCATGATCCTGACCAGAGATGGTCAACATCTCATGGTATCGGCCGCCATATCCAACAGTTCCTTGCGGATCTGGGGATCGGAACTACTTTTCGCAACATGCACAAAACGTACTATCTGTCTGCGGAAAACTCGATGCGATCCATTTCGCCCTCCCTCATGCAAAAGAGGCGGGAGCGCGACTGGTCTCTCGGCCACCGATGTGCCTGTGTACATGCCCGGTGATATTGCTAATGTGCTCCTCCTAGCCCACAATTGCGAGTCCTATTTTTCAGGTCTCAGAAATTGGCCAACATTGCCATTTCAATCATTGCATTCTCAATGGTCTCCGAAAGAAATTGGCTTGAAACTAGCAATTCCGATCTTTCTGTCAGAAATTATATTTTGATTTTGCTCATTTGACCCCGAATGAACCTTGCTATCGTCACGCCAGGTGTTATATGGGGACATCGACATTTGGCCAGAATACTGGGCCGCTTCGCCTCGCAGTGCCGGGCGCACGTTTCAGCCTCTCTCCAAATTCGACGAACCGGAACGGCCACGGAGTCGTGTGCCGATCCACGTGCACACCGTCAGTGAAAGGATATTATCATGACAATGGGCACAGTGAAGTTCTACAACGGCTACAAAGGTTTCGGCTTTATTCAGCCGAACGATGGCGGCAGAGATGTATTCGTGCACGCCACCGCGCTTGAACGCGCGGGTATCGCTACCCTGCAAGAGGGGCAGAAGGTCTCGTTCGACACGCAAACCGATGCGCGATCCGGCAAGATCGCGGTCGGTAGGCTTGCGGTCGCGTAAACGATATCGCTGAGAACGAAGGAACGGCGCTGTTCGGCCGCCGCTTACTCGAGCGCGGCGGCCGACGCGTCACGCCGAAATGCCGACCCGGAGCGCGCTCAACCAATTCGACAGCGAGACCGCCATGCGCATTTACATCTTCAATTCGGACGCCAACTCCGAGCTACGAGCGTTCTCGGATGATCGATCGGGTGCCAAACTTCCCGCTCGATTCGGTCCCTGGCATGGATTCGGAGCGATTGCGGTCGACCATGACCCTCCCCGCCGTTTCTCCCGCGAGGTCATTGAAAGGGCCATCAGGGACACCGGGTTCCAACGTGGCGCATGAAGCCAACAGCGAAGCGAGCTTGATCCCCGGAGTTCCATCTGAAGCACATCCGCCAGCTTCAGGCACTCCCATGCACTGTGCCGATATTCCTCTGCCATCGCCATCGAGCCTCTTGAGCCTTCTCGCAACACGACGAATGGGAGAAGCTCGTTCCACGCGGAATACAAAATTGTAATCTGCGTTTGACGATTTTCGGCTCGCCTCCGGTGCCCCGGAGCCGGATCACGATCTTAGGCCCCCGAGCCCTGCTCGTGAACCCCACCAGCGCCGATCTTGCCAAGGCCGACTCGAAAGATCAGCAGGCGGCGGCCCGGACCCCTGGGCTGCAGCTCCATGTCCTGCATGCTAGTATCGAAGATGACTTCGATGCGGTCTTTGCAAGCCTGGTCCAAGTACGAGCCGGCGGCCTCGTGATCGGCACGGATTCACTCTTCAATACCTGGAAGGAACAGCTCGCCGCGGGCGGCCGTCTCGCGTAATCGCCCAATCGGCTAACAAGCTGCGGTGGGTCGGCGTGTTGCCACCGCTGGCGGCCGATCTGGTCCGCCAGGCGCAGGGGTCATTTTACCTTTAAGTTCTCGGCCGAGGACTTACCGCGATTGTTGACGACCTCGTATTCGACCTGCTGACCTTCATTGAGTGTGCTTAGCCCAGCGCGCTCGACGGCCGAAATGTGCACGAACACGTCCTGACCGCCGCCCTGCGGCTGGATAAAGCCGTATCCCTTGGTCGGATTGAACCACTTCACAGTACCGGTCGACATTATCGATCTCCTGGAGTCTGAACCAGCCGCAACAAGGCACAGTGCCTGGGTTGCTGCAACA
>JBKPBY010000256.1:0-31849 GCA_046727075.1 bacterium
GGCGCTGTTTGGACCCCGGGATCGCACGATCCTGACCATAGCTGGTGGGGGTGGGCGAATGGTTTTACCGCGTATGTGGATTGGGTGGAGATTTCCAAACGAAACGTGATCAACACGATCAATCCGCAATTTGTCGTCGATCACCCGGAACTGTTCCCCGGTTTTGTAACGCGCGATGCGTTCGGCAATATTCTGCAAGTTGACGATCCGCTGGAAAACCTGGGCGCAGTTCGGGTGGATGCGCTTGATTTTGGCGCGGCTTACACTACCAAGGAATATAACTGGGGCAAACTGAACCTGGCGGTTGACGCAACTTGGTATTATCATGTGAGCCAGCAAAACACAGCTGGCGGCCAGGTCATCAACGTAACTGATAGTCTTGCGCCGGCTTTCCCGGTCTCCCCTGATTTTAAGCTCACGGGCAGCATCTTTTACTCAAAAACCGTATTCGCAGTTGATACCTTTCGCACCGGGTTGACGATCAACTTTCTCGACTCCGAGCATGACGTGAACGATTTCCAGGGCCTGGGATTAGATCTGCGCGATCCGAATTTTGGATTTCCGGATACACACGTCGTCGGGAACTGGACAACATTCGATTGGCAGATCTCCTACACATTTGGCAAACCCGAGGAGGTCATGCCGGCTACCGCTAAACCAGGCTACGACAAAGAGGGCAAGAGGATTGTCGGTGAGCAAGCGATCTCGCCTCAGCCAGAGGGTAGGAGTGCAGGTTGCAGGCGATGGCTTGCAGGAACGACGTTTACGTTCGGAATTAATAATATATTCGATACGCGACCTCCGTTCCAGGATTCGACTACGGGATTTGATCCTCTTTCCGCAAACCCAATTCAACGCTACTTCTACATTTCATTAGAGAAAAAGTTCTAGGGTCGCAATCCTAGCGCAGGCGCCGAGTGCGTCAACGCCCATCGAGGTCAAGGCTTTATCATCCCACTAAGACGCCTTGGGTCATCGAACGAAGTTTTTCGACTGCTCTTGGGATAATTTCCAAGGCTTGATCGATTTCGGCAGAAGTGGTGAAACGGCTCAGGGAAAAACGGAGGCTGCCGCGGGCGCGTTCGTTTGAGAATCCCATCGCTTTAAGGACGTGAGACGGTTCCAATGAACCCGATGTGCAGGCCGACCCGGCGGAGCAACAAACGCCTTCTTTGTCGAGGAGCATCAGCATGCCTTCGGAATCGGCTCCATCAATCGCCAGGCTCGAAGTGTTCGGCAAACGCTTTGTCGGATGACCGTTTCGCTGGGTTCCTGGCACCCGATTTAATGACTCTTGTTCGAACCGGTCACGCAGTGGTTTGACGTTGCGATCCTCTTCGGCGAAATGGGCGGCCGCGAGCTCGGCGGCTTTTCCGATTCCAACGATGTATGCCGTGTTTTCTGTTCCACCCCGCTTACCGCTTTCCTGGCTGCCACCAATCAAGAACGGGTTGAAGCGTGTCTTTCGATTGATGTATAGCGCAGCGACCCCTTTAGGGGCGTGAAACTTGTGTCCGGAAAGTGAAAGGAACTGGACCGGGATGGCGCTGACATCGACTTCTACTTTTCCGACGGCCTGGATTGCGTCGGAATGGAACAGCGTGCCTTTTGAACGACAAATATCTGCGGCTTCAGCAATTGGCGAAAGAACGCCAGTCTCGTTGTTGGCCCACATCAGGGAGACCAGAGCCGTCTCCGGACGAATCGCACGCTCCAGCTCGCCAAGATCGATCAAGCCGTCTGAATCAACATCGAGCAAAGTTATTTCGTAACCGCGTCGAGCGAGGGATTCCGCGTGGTTCTTGATGGCGCTGTGCTCGACCTTGGTTGTAACAAGATGTTTCCTATCCGGATCAAGCATTAGTGCCGATTGAATGGCGCTGTTGTTCGATTCAGTCCCGCAACTGGTGAACAAGATTTCATTCGGTTCACAGTGCAACAACGCGGCAACCTGCTCCCTGGCGTGATCGACCGCCCGGGAAACACGTTTACCGAACGAATAGGCGCTCGACGGGTTTCCATATTGATCCCGCAGAAACGGGAGCATCGCGTCAAGGACCTCCGGGTCGACTTGTGTAGTTGCGTTATTGTCGAGGTAAATCACTTCGGAAAGTAGTTAGGAGTCATCAACCAAAGCATTGAAGCGCCCATCGTCAAGCGCAGCCGAGTTACTTCTCACGTCTCACCTCTCACGTCTCGCCTCTCACGTCTTATCCTCCACCGTTCCTGGCGATGCCGGCGATCCCGGCGACGCAGTGATCCCTCCATCGTCATCATCGCCGCCTCGGTCGTGAGGGTCCCAGAACAGGTCAAACGCCAGGTAAAACGCTTTGGAATGGCGTGCGAACCAGAAATTGAAAACAGGTAGCGGCAGAAGCGTAAACAACAGAACGATCTCGATCGGCAACTTAAACCAGAAGTCTAACACCAGGTAAATAAGCAATCCGATCAACGCTCCAGCGCCGTAATTGATTGCCCAGATAGAGATCAGGAAATAACCGGGTTCGCGTTCGTACGCATAGCCACAGTGTGGGCACCCGTCCAGCGGCATAAACCAGTCGCGCAAGGTACGAACTTTGCGCCAGGGAACGAAGATCGGTGTCTGGCCGCACTGCGGGCACCGAAGCCGAGCGGCGTTACCGAGCATCCGCAAGAAACGCTCGGTCGAATAGCGTCGCTCGGTACGATATGGGAAAGGCATGGGAGTTTCGGTGCTCATTGTCGAAATCTGCCGGCGCAAGCGCAGGCGACTAACACCTGCACTAGCACGAACACTCAGTAAAATAACCTAAGCCGCATCTCCGGATCGTCGAGGAGGAAATGGTTTCGGGTTCCGCGTTCCCGGTTCCGGGTTTCGGGAGGACGTTTTCGGGCCGCAATGCGCTCGGAAACCGGGAACGCGAAACCCGAAACCATTTTTGTTGTTGCGGGTCCGTTGCACTATGGTCTCCTGTAAGGGTTTTTCGAGGAACGGACTCGTCACAATTGACTATGGCTTCCCAGCACCAAGCGCCAAATGGCAAACGCCGCGTACTAGTTACGGGTATCGGGGTTATTTCTCCGCTGGGTTCTGATGCCGCGGAAAACTTAAACTCCCTTCTGAATGCGCGAGACGCTATCTCGCCGGTTACCGAGTTTGACGTCTCCAAAACGAGATGCAAAACGGCGGGACATGTTCCAGATGCGTGGCTGGCGGACGCGTTACCTTCGACGCGGGCCGCTAGCAGGTTACATCGAAGTTCCGGCATGATGGCTATGGCGCTGCGCGAAGCCTGGACTTCTGCGCCGCAACCTGTCCCTGAACTGATGGTCATCGGCACGACTGCCGGAGGTATGAGTTATGGAGAAATCTTTTATCGACGCTTGCTGAGCGGGAATTCGTCACGCCGTCAGTTCCCGCGTCTGGTAGCGAATTATTTGCCGCAAAAGGCGGTCCTGGATGCGCAACAGGCGTGCGGCATCCGAGCTCCATCCCAGATCATTACCAATGCCTGTTCGTCTGGTTCGAACGCGATCGGGCACGCATTCGATTTGGTTAGTCGCGGTTTACACGAGTGCATCGCCTGCGGCGGGTACGATCCGTTGTGCGAGCTGGTGTTTGTTGGGTTCGATTCGTTGCAGGCTGCTACTCCGGAAAAAATACGTCCTTTTGATGTGAGTCGTACCGGATTGGTGCTTGGGGAAGGGGCCGCAATTCTCATCTTGGAATCCGAAGGCTCGGCCGTAAGCCGTGGCGCCACAGCAATCGCAGAAGTAGCGGGATATGGGATCTCAACCGATACGTATCATCTGACGCAGCCGCATCCCTCCGGTATCGGGCCGCGTCTGGCCATGGAGCGTGCGCTCGCGTCGGCCAGTGCAGAGCCCGAAGAAGTTGATTATGTGAACGGTCACGGGACCGCGACGATTTTCAACGATGCGACGGAAGGAATTGCGATTTCGGAGTTGCTCGGGCAGGTGCTGGTAAGTTCAACCAAATCAATGATGGGGCACGCGCTCGGCGCAGCGGGCGCGATTGAGGCGGTCTTCTCCGTGCTTGCTTTGCGGGAGCAGTTTCTTCCTCCGAACATCAATTTCACGGAGTCTGATCCAAGCTGGAAATTCGAGGTTGTGGGAAATGAGGCGCGGCCGGCCAACATTCGGTGTGCTCTTTCAAACTCGTTTGGGTTTGGAGGCACCAACGCGACTCTAGTTTTCCGCGCGGCATGAGTGTTTTTGTCGAGGGTGTTGGTGCGATAAGTCCAGTCGGCCCGAATGCTGAACAGAGTTGGGCTGCTCTCTGCCATGGCGCGGAAGCGGCCAGAGCTGTTATGCCGCAGGCGATGGCCGATCGCGCTTATTATTATTGTCCGGTGCCGCGCAAGTTCTTGTCCGAGGCGGCGCGCTACCCTCGGTTACGGCGCTCCGGAACCATTTCTTTATTGGGCACGGCTGCCAGCCTCGATGCCCTCGCCGACGCAAGCTTGAAACAAAGCAAGGAGCTTGGAGGAGGAATTGCCGTGGTTTTCGCGATCTGTTCCGGCGGGGTGGACTATACGAGGCGGTTCTACGACGAAATTGCCCGTGGAGGTGCGAATTCGGCCAGCCCTCTTCTATTTCCCGAAACTGTTTTTAACGCAGCGGCAAGCCACGTTTCCGCGTTATTGGGCGTGGACGGTCAGAGCTATACATTAGTTGGAGATTCGTCGATTGGCTTAAGCGCGATCCATTTCGGATGCCAGCTGCTGGAGATGCAGCCTGAGCTTGAGCATTGTCTGGTGGTCGGCACGGAAGAGACCGATTGGCTTTTGGCAGAAGCATTCGCTAGTTGGAAGATGGCGGAACGCGAGAGGCGATTCGAGGTTTACGGGAAGAAATCGGGAACCGTTTTCGGCGAGGGTTCCGCAGCAGTTGTGTTGGGGAGAAACGGAACCATAAAGATTGCCAACTCGCATCCGGGGCAATCGTTCTTCTCGATTCACGATGCCGGTGAGGTTGCATTGCAGCTGTTTCCGGAGATAGCAGGCAGCGAGCCGGTGGATTTCATTGTTGCCAGCGCGAACGGAACCTTTGCGGATGAGGCTGAGCAAAGAGTCTTCTCCACGGCTTTTCCAGAGACGCCAGTGTACTGTCCTAAGCCGGCAACTGGTGAGAGTCTGGGGGCAAGCACTCTCTTTCAGACGGTGTGCGCTGTTCTGGCGCTTCGGCATCAGAAGCTTCCGGGAACGCTTCAAGCGGGTTGGAAGCTAGCGTCTGTGAATCGCGAGGCTCGGACGATCGAGGCGAGTCGAGCCGTTGTCAGCGCAATAGGGTTTAATCAACAGGTAAACGGCTTGGTACTTGGCTATGCCAAGTAAATGCCGACACTGCCAACAACGAAAAGGCTGCATGGAGGGCTGAAACGTTGTTGGCATTGATGGCATTGTCGGCGCTGTTGGCATTCCCATCGTTGGCATTTCCATTGTCGCCGTTGTTGGCATTGTTTATACTCATCGTATATGACCAAGCAGGCGCCTGCAGCCCGCTCCTCAGCCGTTGAGGATTACCTGGAACAGATCCTCGATCTGATAAATACCAAGGGTTATGCGCGTGTGGCCGATATCGCCCAAGGCCTGAAGATTTCACAGGCTAGCGTTACGAACATGGTTCAGCGTCTGGATTCGGAAGGTCTTTTGAAATACGAAAAGTACAGGGGCCTGGTTCTTACGACGGCGGGTGAGACACTCGCCCGGAACATTACGCGCCGGCATCATCTTTTGTCCGACTTTCTGCGAATGCTTGGGATCAATGAGGAGACCATCTACCACGATGTCGAAGGGATGGAGCACCATATTTCTCCGCAGACCTTGCGCGCAATCGAAGTTCTGGTATCAGAGCTTCAAGCCCACCCCGAAATCGTTGCTCGTATCAAAAGAGAAACTCATGGCAGTTGAACATTTTCCCTTCGCTGGATGGACAAGGAACCTCAGGCTTTTCAACAACTCCGTGGAGCTTATCGCTACACTCGAGGTTGGTCCACGTATCATCTCCTACCGGACACTTGAGGGCCGGAACGTTTTCAAAGTTTTTCCCGAAGAAACGGGAAAGAGCGGCGAGAAAGATTGGAAGATTCGTGGTGGCCATCGTCTTTGGACGGCTCCCGAAGACTACGATCGAAAGGCGAAAGGCCAAAGTCTGACCTATGTCATCGACAATTCGGAAATAGAACACGCTATTGAAGGAGACTCTACGATCCGGGTTAAGCACCGGATGAAAAAGCCGGCGCAAATTCATCGCGAGATTGTCCTTACGCTTCCAAAATCAGGTCCTAAGGTCACAGTGGAACATTTGGTGACCAATGAAGGAAGTAAACCGGTCGAGCTAGCCCCGTGGGCTTTGTCGGTGATGGCGGAGGGTGGATACGCAATTATCCCGCGACCGAAGTTGAGAACTCATCCGGAAGCTTTTCTGCCGAACCAAACCATCATCGTCTGGCCATTTGCCGATTTATCGGACGAACGACTCCGTTTGGGTCGCCGGGTAACCCAGCTTCGTCAGACAAACCGGCAGCCGATCAAGCTCGGCTTTGCCCACACCGAGAAATGGGCTGGTTACGTGTTAGGCGACAATTTGTTCCTCAAGACCGTTCCGTTCATCAAGAACACGGTTTACACAGACCGCGGAACAAATCTTCAACTCTTCACCAACTGGGATTTTCTCGAACTCGAAACGCTAGCTCCCTTTCAGGCCGTGCCACCAGGGGAAACGGTCAGTCATACAGAACAATGGGCAGTCTTTTCTGGAGTCAAGGTACCTGACATTCAGGACGAAGAGGGCTTTATGAAGGCGGTAGAACGTTATGTGCGCCAGTTGTTATGAGGTGTTTGAAGTTGTTTCATCTCTCTAAAGGCGTTCAATCGTCCTCGATCTCGAACTCGTCCTCGAAAGCAATTCTTCGGTCCATTGTGTGCGTTTGTGTGGGAATGTTTTTCGCGGGATGCGCTACAACACCAGATGAATTCACCAGAGCGCGCGCAGTCCTGAACCAATCTATCGCCAATGAGCCCCCCGGTAACTACTATGTCGGGCGACGCTTTTATCGCCGGAGCTATTTTTTCTGGGGGTATGTTCGCCAACCGCGGCAACCTTGGAGCACCGCGAGATTGGTCATGTTAAACGAGCAACGAAAGCTGGCGCCTGATCGCGAAGCGAACGCGAGCGGTTTCGATAATAACTACGAGTATCGCCTCGATGGTTATTTTTCCGGACAGACGGTGTACGAACCCGCTTCGAATGGATTCTATCCTGAATTTGTCTTAAAAGGGTACAGGGCGCTCTCCAATAATCCCCCTCGTATTTTCAGGGATCCCGCGGCGACGGATCCGAACCGACTTTATATCGACAAACCCGAGTGAAGAAGGCAGCATTTCCTGGAGGCCTAGGATCGGAATGTTGAACCAGAGCTAATGGAAGAAGTCGATAAGCTCGAACACTTTACGATTTCGCTCAGGCGAGATGGTTCACTTTGGGGGTTGGGCCGGGGCGCCATGGGCGTCACCTATAAAGAGCGGACCGGACAGAACCGGTCGTTGCCGCGTCAGCCGGGCGTGCTTCTACCGGTTCCGAACCAGCTTCGCTAGGAACCGCGGCCTGCCCAATCGCCCGTTTTCGTCACCCGAGAGAGTTATGGCAAAAAAGGAGGCATTTCGACAGTTTGACGTTCAATGGAACGCCAAAAGGGACGATTTAAAGCGGCGGAGAGATTGGTTGAGCTATCAAATCGGTCACTCCACCGGACGGCTCGGGAAAAATTAAAGGCGGAAATGGAGCAAGTAAAAGGCCAGATTGACCAGTTTGACGGTCAACGCCGGAACGCACGCGAAGTGCTGAGGCAGAGTTGGGAAGGGCTACGAGCCGGCCAGTAGCTGGGAACTAGACCTCATTGGAAATGATCAAAGGTCTGCATCTGCGTATGCTGGGTTCAGTACCCGCCAAACGAGGGTCCCGCGTTTATGGCCGAAACTGAAAGGTTCGAGCATTTCGTCATCATGCGGCGATCTGACGGCGCCCTTTGGGAGCTGGGTCGCGGGGCAATGGGCGTCACTTACAAGGCATTCGACAGCAATCTGCGAGCCGATGTTGCGCTCAAAGTAATCAGTTCGCAATACCTTCACAGCGAAACTGCCCGGCACCGTTTTCTGCGTGAGGCACGAGCTGCAGCCAGCCTGCGCCATCCGAATGTCGCAACTGTGTTTCACCTCGGCAATGCCGAGGGGAAGTTTTTTTATGCGATGGAGTATGTCGAAGGCGAAACAGTCGAAGCGCGCCTTCGCCGGGAGGGGCCATTTTCTCTAGATCTCGCCCTTCGAATAACCCGGCAAGTGACTCGCGCCTTGGTTGCAGCGGACCGCCAGAAGCTGGTTCACCGGGATATCAAGCCATCCAATATTATGTTGGTCCATGAGGATGACGAAGATCACCTCTTGGTAAAGGTCATCGATTTCGGTCTCGCGAAGTCGTTGATATCTGCAGAAGACCAATCGCTGACCGTTTCTTCTGGCGGATTTGTTGGCACGCCGCATTTCGCCAGTCCGGAGCAGTTAGAGGAAAAGGTTATCGATATCCGGTCTGACATCTACTCAATGGGTGCGACGCTTTGGTTTATGTTGGTCGGACACCCGCCGTTCCAGGGTTCGATTGCAAGCGTCATACACCAGCATCTGGGCCAGCCGCTTTCGCCCGACGTACTGGTTCTGTTCCCTCATCGAGTCGCTGCGCTACTGGTCAAGATGCTGGCGAAGAAGCCTGAAGAGCGATTCCAGTCTTCTGCCGACCTGAAGAAAGAGCTGGACGAGATTCTCACTGATCTCCAAGGCGCCGCCCCTACAATTGTCTATTCTGGTTCGACGCGGGCGGGTACCACTGTCCGTAGCACAAGCAGCAGCGGATTTGCGACTGGTCAACTAGTCCGGAATCGATATCAGATCCTTGGTCATTCTCCGTTTGACCAGGGATTATTCAAGGCAAAGGATCTGCAATCGAATCGGATTGTCGGTATTCGCCCCTTGCCGTTGGTCGTTCTTTCAGATACGCGGCGACTGGATTTCGTCCGGCAGGAAGTCGGCAGGCTCAGGACTGTTCATCATCCCAACTTGCTCGAAGTACTCGGGTTCGAATCGAGCGATCGGATGCTGTTTGTCATTTGCGAATGGGCGAAAGGCTTTTCCCTGCAGGAACTTCTTCGCGCACGAGGGGGGCTGTCCTGGGAAGAAACCGTCCGTATAGCTCGTCCCTTTGCCAAGGTCCTGGACTTCGTCTCCGAGCGTCACATGTTGACCGGTCGCATCTCTTTGCACAAAATTTTCATCGAAGTCCCGCAGGCCTCCGAAGAGCCAACCGGACTGCTCCGAACGCCGGTGTCAGCCTGGCCACCTTTTATCGTTAAAGCGGACGCGCTCAGCCTTGGTAAAATCGAGAATCTGGCTGAGCCGACACAAACGGTCGCTGATCCGGTCGAGCTGGAGCTGCCTCATGTTCAACAGCTGGCCTTGCTGACTTATGAATTGTTAGGAGGCGTGAAACCGGTGACTTCGACCGGGCTGCCCGGCTCAAGGCTTAATCCGCTGCCGGCGCTGAATGCTGCGGCCAATGCGGCGCTGCGCTTGGGAGCGACCGAACCCGCTGCCTTTCAAACGGCGACAGAATTTCTGACTGCTCTCGAGACAGCAACTATGGAACACCGCGATCCAGTCGGTGCCGTCGCTACTTCGGCTGTCAACCTTGGCGCATCCGAACAGGGGACAGAATTTCCGTCTACGCAGAAGACGCCTACTGCAGATAGTTTGCCTCGAGCGTCGCCATGGCTTTTGAAGATCTTGATCGCCGCGGTCGCGTTCTTTGTAGCCGTCGCCTTTGTAGCGGTTTTGGTTACCAACTTGGTTCTTCGAAGGCCGGAATCGGTTTCTCAAGCCGGCCAGCAGGGGACTATTTCTATCTCCAGTAAGCCGGAAGGAGCTATTATAAAATGGAACGGACAAGAAATCGGCAAGACGCCGCTCGCGTCCTACTCCTTGCCCAAAGGGAGACAAATTCTCGAGCTTAACTATCCTGGTTACCAGCCTCGGCCGGTCGAGGTTACTGTCAGCGAAGGAACTCTTACTAATGTTGGCGTTGTTGGCCTTGTTCATGAAGTGGGCCAGATCGCGATGAAATCAGTTCCGGCTGGGCTGGCGGTCGAGATTGTGGATTCGAATCAGCAAGTGACTTCTGGGAACACGCCGATGACCGTTGAGAACTTGCCGGTTGGTCAATACAAGGTTCGTATCAAGCGGGCTGGCTGGCCTGATTACGTCGAGACTGTAAACGTCCAGTCGAGTGTGGTCGCGACCGTGGAGCATAATTTCCAGGGAATCAATGTTACTCTTCGAAGCGATCCATCGGGTGCCACGATTTCTATGGGGCACACCGAGCTCGGCAAAACGCCCCTTACGATCTCGCTTCCGCCCGAGCCGGTCGAGCTGGTGTCGTATATCGGCGCCCTGGCCCCTGTTTCGAGAGAAGTCGTCCCGGATCCGAACGGTACAACAGTCGTCGAGTTCAAACATGACTATGGTTCGGTAGCGATCTCAAGCGACCGGACAGATGCCGAAGTGGTCATCGAAGGAGTTAACTTTGGGAAACCTCCGATCGATGGAATCCTGCCCCCGGGCCGGCACGATATAATCGTTCGAGCTCCGGGTTTCCCGAGTCAGACAAAGGTTGCCGACGTCCAGACCGGTCGAAGGATCGCGATGGATTTCAACTTTACCAGTGCTGGGGGGCAAGCGAATCCGCCTTCGGTGGCGCGTCCCGCCAATACACCGCGTACTGCTCGTATTACGCGACAGTCCAAAAACCTGGATAGTGGCAGAAACGAACAGATTTCTCCGCCCAAACCGCCACCGCAAATGCGCCGGGCGGAACCGGTCGGACCATTGGATCGTCAGCAAACGCAGCCGGCGGTCACCAAAGACGATTACGAACATGCTAAGGATGCAGCATTCAAGCGCTTTGATGCGGAATGGGATGCGCGCAAGAAAGCGCTGGAACGAGCAAAAGATTACTACGATTATCAGGCAGACCACTCGAACGGTGCCGCCAAGGATCAATGGAAGGCGAAGAAGGACCAAACGGAGCGGCAAATGGACGAGCTGGACGATCAAAAAGATGCGGCGAAAGATGTTTTGAAGAAGAAATGGAATGACTAGCACGGAAGCCCGATCCAGCTTCCGCTGCGTCAGGCTTCCTCGCTTATGGCTGAGAAGGAGAGCTTAGAGACGAAGGGTGGTACGAGCGCCGCATCGTCTTCCCCTGCATCGGAGAATGGCGCAAAGAATGGTGGGGACAATGTTGTCGGTTTAACCGTCGGGCAGGTAATTCAGAACCGCTACAAGATTCTTGGCACAGCTCCTTTCGATCAAACCTTGTTCAGTGCCAAAGATCTCGAAGAAGGACGCATTGTAGCAGTTCGGCCGTTGCCGTCGGCAATCTTGTCAGACGCACGAGAATTCGACTTCATTCGCCTGGAAGTAAATCGGCTGCGGGAACTCCGTCATCCTAATCTGCTCCAACTATTTGAATTTGAGCCAAACGATGAGTCGCCATTTGTAACGAGCGAATTAGCTGACGGCGTCTCATTACAAGAGCTCCTGCAGGCGCGGGGTGGACTTGCCTGGGAAGAAGCGCTTCAGATCGCCAAGCCGGTGTCCAGCGCGTTGGACTTCATTTCAGGCCCCCGGATGCTGAGCGATCGGATCTCTCCGAGAAGAATTTTTATCGAATTTTCCAAGAGTTCCGAGGAGCCTGCCGAGCTGCTCCAAATGCTGGTGTTCACTTGGCCGCCTTTTACGGTCAAGATCGATCCTCTGAGCCTGGTCAAGGCCGGGCCCTTGACTGAATCGACGGGTGTTTCCGCTGAGCCGGACAAGGTTCCGCATGTCCGGCAGCTGGCGTTGCTTACTTATGAATTATTGGGAGGAAAGACACTGGTGACGTTAGGTTCGAGTGCGAGCCTAAGTCCGCTTCCAGGCTTGAGCGAGCAAGCAAATGGGGCGCTTGCAGCAGGGTTTACCGATCCCGATCGGTTCCGAACCACGAGTGAGTTTTTGGCGGCGATGGAGAAAGCGGTAGCTGACTCCGGTGAACCCCCAACTACGCTCGCTACCGCGGAACCGGCTCGAGAGACGCGTAGGAAGCTTACAAAGCGCTCGAGATCGGTATGGGCTGCGAGAAAGGGCGGACCTGCGCGAGCATCGGCGTTACTGCTGAGGATGGGAGGGGCCGCACTTTTAGTAGCGATCGCTGTCGGCGCCGGTGTGATTGCCGATGTGATGTTGCGCAAAGCGCCGCCGATCTTCCAAGGTCCGGAACAAGAGGTGGTCGTGCGTTCGAGTCCGGAGGTTGCGACAGTTCCTAAGCACGAGGTTGTTGTAGCTCCTACAACACAGCCGGCCGAGGCGGCTTCGAAGCCGGTAGCGCCCATTGTCGGCCAAATTGCGATAAGATCCATGCCCCCAGGTTCCCTGTTTGAAATCAGCGGTGCGAATCAAGAACTAAAGCGAGGAAACGCGCCGGCCGTTATAAATAACTTGCCCGTAGGCCAGTACCAGGTCCGTTTGAAGCATTCTGGTTGGCCCGACTACGTGGAATCGGTTAGTGTGCAACCAGGAGCCACGGCCACGGTCGATCATACTTTTCAGGGAATCAACGTCGAACTCCGCAGTGATCCATCTGGCGCGACGATTTTCTTGGGTGAAACCGAAGTTGGTAAAACGCCGCTGACAGTTTCGCTATCACCTAATCCTGTCGAACTTGTGTCGCGTATTGGCGCTCTCGAACCGGTGTCAAAACAAGTTACTCCCAATCCAACTGGGACGACGACGGTCGAGTTCAAGCACAACTACGGTTGGGTCCTAGTTTCAAGTAATCGACGAAATTCCGAGGTACTGATCGAAGGCTTCAGCTTCGGAAAAGCGCCTATTCTAGGAATATTGCCGCCCGGGCGGCATCCGGTGATCGTTCGAGCACCAGGTTATCAAGATCAAGCTCAGGTTGTCGACGTGCAAACCGGCAAACGAATCTCCTTGGCGTTCAGGTTCAGCCGATCCATGCGTTTGGCCAGATCAAGTCCTGCCTCTGCTGGTCCGTCGAATGCAGCAGCGCTTCCTGACACGCCTCCAAACTAGCAATCGCATGCGTAGGCCGGCTACCGATAGATTAAGAACGGAATGTCTACTCAGGCTGCTGCGGCGTCCCTGTCTTCGGGGTTTGGATTACCCCGGCTTCCTCTGATGTAGCACCTTGCAGATTCCGCCCATGCCGGATTCATCGACAAGAAAGCTATCAACGGATTCTTCTTCGCGCCGGCTCTGAAAAGGTGCCCATGTCTGAATGAATTTTGCTTGAGTCATATAGCTGACACTCTCAAACCCTACTTCGCGCCCCCAGTCCTGCAGATCGACGAAATTCACATCCGCGGTGATATCCTGACGTCCTGCTTGTCTGTACACTTCCAGGTTTTCCCGACGCTCATGTTGAAAATAGGACCGAACTGTTCCGTGTCGTCTATGGCTGTAGATTTCCGTTGGGGTACCACCGTAATCTATCGTCAAGACCGAGCCTTTTCGCAGATGAGCGGCTAGGTCAGCGAGCCATTTCCTGTAAGAAGCGTGCAGTTCGATGCGCTGCCCTGGTTGCCAATCAGGCTGAGAGATTGCCGGGCAATCAACGAGTGGAGAGGTTGCCAATTCCTCTTTCCAAGAGGCTCCATCGAATCGCAGGAATATTTCTTTCCAGCCTGATGCTGTCAGTTCGTAGCGTTTGCACGGGAATGCATCAACAAATTCGTTTGCGACCAAGATTGCTTCCCAATTGAGCGTCGCCAAAGCGGTTTCAATGGATGTTTGCCACTCGACCTTTTTTGATCGAATTCGCCTCTGCTGCAAGGCGCGAAGTCGCGGTGAGATTTCGAGAATCTGATACCGCACCTTTTGCCATGGCGGAAATTGCTGCAGAATCTGGGTTGCGAGTGTTCCGGAACCGCCGCCAAGTTCGATGATGTTGGTGGCTGGCAGTCGCAAGAGGTTAGCTTCTGCCTTTACCCAACTTGCGATGCTGCGTGCGAGCGTTTTGCCGATCGTCAATCCGGTTGAAAAATCGCCGGATGCGCCGATCTCCGAGATATTCCGGGTGTAGTAGCCGTTATCTGGATCATAAAGCGCAAGCTCCATGAATCGATCGAAGGGGATCCGGCCGCCTTCGTCCGCAACGATATCGGCAATCCAACTAGGCATTTTCGAATGCCAACAACGCCGACAATGCCATCACTGAAAAAGGGGAATCGCAGGAGGGAACATTGTTGGCATTGTTGGCACTGTTGGCGTTGTTGGCATTACAAAACCTTGGCTGTAAACTCGTTCTCACTGCCGACCGTCTGCACAAAGTTTGTCAGTAAGAGAATCGTCTTCTCTACGTCCGCCAAATCAACCATCTCCACCGTTGAATGCATGTAACGCATCGGGATAGAAATGAGCGCACTCGGCACTCCTTGTTTCGTCCAATAGACACGATCCGTATCGGTACCGGTCGACTTGGATGACGCTTCATGCTGAACCGGAACATCCAACTTTTTCGCGAGTTCGATGAGGCGTTGCACGATCAGCGGGTGATTTGCAGTGCCGTGAGTCAGACTCGGGCCGGCTCCTAACTTGACTGCCCCATGTTTGTTTCGATCAATGCCTGGTGAATCGGTCGCGTGCGTGACGTCAATGACGATCGCGACATTCGGTTCCAGACGATACGAGATCATTTTGGCCCCTGGACCACCTATTTCTTCCTGCACAGCGTTTACGGCAAGAAATGTTCCGCTTGGACGCTGGTCCAGCACGAACAGATTGGCCAGAACCTGAGACAAAATAAATCCTCCGATGCGGTTATCGATTGCACGGCCGACGATTTTTCCCGGGACAACCTCTTCTGCGGTGTCGGTGTAGACTACCGGGTGCCCAATTCGGACTCCTCGTTTTTCTACATCCGCTCTGCTTGTTGCTCCGATGTCTACAAAGAGTTCATGAACCTCTGGCGCTTTTTCGCTATCTTTTTCTCGCAAATGAATTGCGGTGTTGCCGATCACGCCGAGCACCGGACCTTTGTCGCCGAGGATCCTGAGACGTTTACCGCGCGCGATTGTAGGGTCACTTGCACCGATCCGATTTAAATAGAGGAAACCATCATCGGACATGTTCTGAACCATGAATCCGATTTCGTCCGAGTGCGCCTCGAGCATGATTGAAAAGTCGCTACGACCTTTGAGTGTTGCCCAGGTATTCCCATAAGCGTCGTTTTCGACCGCATCGGCGAATTTCTTAACGTAATTGGACCAAACCTTCTGCCCTTCAATCTCAAATCCGGTCGGGCTGGGAGTATCGAGCAATCGATGAAGAAAGTCTTTAGCTTCGGTGTTCATGGAGGCTGTAGTTTCTGGCGTTCGCCGGTGGATGGCAACCGCTAAGGTCTTCTTACAAGACCCATCGTTTGAGCTATGGTAATGCCCACGCACGCGTAGGAGTTTCCTGCGGGGCAGGACTTCTTGAACCAAGCGGCGTTTCAGCCTATGCTTTTTTGTGTAGTACCATTCGTATCCCTCCATGTCTGCTCCTGTTGAGTCTTTGCCCAACATTGGGCCGGAACTTTGCCTCGAACTTCGAAAAGTAGGAATAACGACGGCTGATGAGTTGTTGGAGCTGGGAGCTATCGACGCCTGGCAACGATTAGTGCGCGCCGGGCTTCGTGACTGTATGCATAGTTTGCTCGCGCTGGAAGGAGCAGTCGAAGGGATTCCTTCAGAAGAGGTGTCGCTTGAGCGGCAGCAGGAGCTCAAACAATTTGCAATCGCGTTTTCTCAAGGAAACGGTGCCTGAATTGCGCCTGCGCCGATTGGTCCAGCCCTCGGTGGCTTCCAACCTCGGGATCAGCGCTGAAGGAATAAGAGACCAGCTCTTCGCCGGCAGAACACGCCTCCCGGCAGATTGATCTTTGCCAGCTTCATGTTCGTTAGCGTCCGGCGAACGGATTCAACTTCGTCAAAGCCGCTGTCTTTTACCTGTTTCTTTCGAAGCCAATGTAGGATAGTCAGCCGCTGCAGCGCGACCGGGAGCAGGAGCAGCTCCTTGACCGGCAATTCATTCTGGTTAGCGAAAGCGGGCAGCTGAGAGCGCATGAATTCTCCCTCAATCACCGCAACATCGATCGTTCGTAGCAGCGACCGTTTGATAGGCCGTTCGAGAGTTGACTCGATCATCGGAATCAAATCGTGCCGGATTCGATTGCGAGTCATTTGCAAACTTTGATTGGTGGAATCTTCCCGGAATTCCAGGTGCAGCGCCGAAACAAATTCTAACAGGTCTTTTTTCCAGACATGAAGCAGGGGACGGACCAGAGTGAGCTGGCGTTCGCGAACCTCGGATTCAGGCTTGATCGCTGCGTTCTCAACAGAACCGGTTCCTCGGAACAAGTTGAACAGGAACGTTTCGATCTGGTCATCTGCGTGGTGCCCGAGAAAGACAATTGAGGCGGAAAACTTTTGTGCCGCTTTTTGGAAAAATTGAAGTCGTGCTTCACGAGCTGAGTTCTCGAGAGAACCTTTGGCAGGCAGCTCAGACAGCTGCTCCGAAAAGCAGTCGAGGTGACGCTGTCGAGCGAGGCGCCTAACGAAACGAGCATCCTTGGCGCTTTCAGCACCGCGGAGATT
The DNA here is from genome assembly GCA_046727075.1 of bacterium. GTDB lineage: Bacteria > Verrucomicrobiota > Verrucomicrobiia > Chthoniobacterales > JAFAMB01 > JBKPBY01. The sequence goes on from JBKPBY010000256.1 coordinate 16,745, forward strand.
GTGATTCAAGTGGCAAACTACGAGCCGGTCGAAGCCGAACAATAAAAGGATCTCGAGAAGCGCGCGCGAATCGAGTCCTCCAGACACGCCGATCAAATATGGGGCATCTCTTGGATATGCTTCAGTTTCCTGTTCCACTTTGCCCAGCCAAGGAAAACGCCGGAACAGTTGCCTTTTATCGTGAGGCATATTTGAGGATACAGGAGGGGAACGCCGGGAGCCAGAAGACAAAAAGCAGTGATGGCCTGGCAACCGAATCCAAAAGCGCTGGCCCTGAAGGGCCGCAGAGGGGCGTGGGCTGCTCTCCGGACAATCAGCGCCTCTGTCATTCCTTCAGGACAAGCGGGATAAAATCAAGTATTCCAGGGGTTCTCCCGCGATTGCGACGCGATTGCGGGATCACCCCTGGCTAAGCTCTGTCGTCGCTTCGCGACCTCGCGCGGATGCCACGTCGCGAGGCCAAGGTCTATTTCGAATAAAACACAGCCACAGGGAATCGCTTCAACTCCTTGAGCGGTAACGCATCAATTCCGGCTTTGAGGGTCATTCCTGTGAAAAGCTCATGCATCGCCGGGATTGTCTCGTGAATGACCAGCTCCGCATTTTTCCAGTCGAAATCACTGTTGGCCTGGCCGAGTCGCGTTGTATAACGCGGTACCACCACAAGGACCTTCTTCGAATTGAGCTCACGCGAGAACGCGACACAACAGTCCGCCAATTCGCCTGTGGCATAAATCGACGAATAGTTTCCTTCCCGGAAGAGCGCCGGCATTTGATGACGCAGCTGCAGCAGGCGGGCGGTGATAAACATCTTGATGCGCCCGTCCTGCCAAGATGAGAAAAGCTTGTCGGCTGAAACAGCTTCAATTTCGGAAAGGAGTTGTTGCCGCTGTCCGTAATCGACTGGGCGACGATTGTCAGGATCAACCAGGCTAAAGTCCCACAGCTCGGTTCCCTGATAAAAGTCTGGGACCCCTGGCACCGTGAGCTTCAGAACAAGCTGGCTAAGCGAATTCAGTGCTCCATGCCACGCAACCTTGGTCGCTGCCGAGTCTAGTTTCGGTAGAAACGCGTGTTTCGCGTCCAAGGTCTTGGCCACAAATTGAGTTGCTGCGTTTTCCCAGCTCTCGTTTGGCTGAATCCAACTGCTGTTAACTTTAGCTTCTTTGATAGCTTTCAGCATGTACCGCTGCATGCGTTCAATGTATGCGCCGTCAATTGCGTCGAGCGAGAAAGGGTACGTTCCTAATACCGTTTGATAGAAGAGATATTCCTCGTTGGCGCTTGGAGCTTGTTCGCCGTCGATCTCTGTTTTGCAATCGTTATTAGTCTCCCGCCATTCGTCGATCCAGTCACACCATTGATCCGGAATCTCACTCAGCACCGCGATACGGGCGCGTGCGTCCTCGCTCCGCTTCGTGTCGTGGGTCGTTGATGCGAGGAGAGAATGCGGCGTTTCAGTTAGACGCGCTCGATTCTTCTCGTGAAAACGTTCGGCGCTCATGCCGAACTGTCTTGGATTACTTCCAACTTCGTTTAGCGCCACTAATCGGTTGAAAATGTAAAAGGCGGTGTCTTCCAGCCCTTTTGCCATGATCGGGCCGGTGCATTGCTGGAATTTGAGCACGAACTCCAGGTGAAGGCGGCGTGCTTCTTCGTTGAAGTTGCTGAACCTTTCGAGCAAAAGCACGTCGCGCAAGAAATCAAAGATAGAAACATCCATCGCAGCGTTTCGCCGCTTAGCTGCCCGGACCGCCCTTAACACGACCTGACGATCGCTCTCGGAGGCGCCTGATTCTTCGCTTACATATGTCCGATAAACCGGGAAACAGGCGATCACTTCCCGCACAACTGTCCTGAGCGAGTCCAAGGTGAAATCGCGGTGCAATCGATCACGTTCGGCGAGCTCGCTCAACGCGAGGCCTAAGCACTCGATGTCGCTGGCCAGCGCCACATCCATCACTAATTTCTTCTTTTCGTAAATCAGAGACTCCAGATGCACGTATCGATCGATGAACTCTCGATAGATTTTTGAAAAAGCGCCTTCGTTTGCGGGATCTACCAGGAGCTGTATGAGGTCGGATGCGAATTCGTATCCAGTAGTGCCATAGCTCGGCCAGTCAGACCGCAGTTTCTCGTCTTCCGATAGAATCTTTTCGACGATGAGATAAGTCGCTCTCTCTCCGCTATCGCTGCCGTAAATGGCCGCGCATCGCTCTTGAAGTGTGGTCAAATATTGTCTCGGATCGCGCAAACCATCTACGTGGTCAATTCGAATACCGGTAACGCTTTCTTGTTTTACCAACTCCAACAAGAGTCGATGAATTGTGTCGAACACGACCAGGTTCTCGACACGGATTGCGGCAAGCTCGTTAACATCAAAAAAACGCCGATAATTGATTTCCTCTGCCGCAACTCTCCAATAGCTGAGCCGGTAGGGTTGAGCGGAGAGCAGCTCGTCCATACGATCAAACGAACGCGGATCTCCGATCTTGCCCTCAAGCTGTTTCATCGCCCGTTCGATCGCGTCCTTGACCTGGGGGAAATCGACACAAAGTCTGGCTATTCTTCGCTTGATTGCTTCCTTCTCTCGTGAGCGTTCTCTTACTTTTTCCTCACCCGTCTCCGTCCGCTGCGGAAGGTACTCAAGAGCGGTCAGGATACTCTCGAGGTCCATGTACATCTCTTCGTCGGAATATCTGCTCAGCTTTTGTAGAGCGGCGCGCAAAATGATGTGGTATGTCCGAGGATTCAGCGGCAACACCCAGTCGAAATAGGTGACGTAAAACGCACCCTCTTCCATGCCGAGGTGAAACTCTCCGCTTTCCAGAACACGCCCGTATTGGTCGCCAAGGATCGGCAGTAAGACTTTGTTGCGAAGTTGCTCTTGGACTGGGTCCCAATCGATGTCAAAAAAAGGTGCGTAAGCGGAGCTTGGACCATTCTCGAGGACATCCATCCACCATTCATTGGTTGGATCGGTGATCCCCATGTGGTTTGGAACAAAGTCTGCGATTTGTCCCATTCCGCGCTCGCGCAGCGCGGCGACCATCGCATCGAATTCTTCTCGAGAGCCGATCGACGGATTCAGTTCGTTATGGTTAGTGACGTCGTAGCCGTGGCTGCTCCCTGGCCGGGCGCGAAAAAACGGCGAACTGTAGATGTCGCTGATCCCGAGTTTCTGCAAATAAGGCACGATGTCGGTTGCCTGCCGAAACGTAAATTCACGATTGAATTGGAGCCGGTAGGTCGCGATCGGTATACGAGGGTGCGATGCCATTTTGGTAAATTCCAGGCTTTAGTATTCAAGCATTCTTCGATTCAATCAATCTATCAAGGGGCTTTGCTGTAGCTTGGAGGGGCGGTGCTCCGTCACCGCCATCGTTTCCTTATCCGATCGCTCGCTAGCTCCACGACGGCGGCGGCGGAGCGCCGCGCTCCAGGCCTACAACGAGCGCGAAAAAACAATCACCTCCGGTTGGTTCAGCAGAAAGCGTCGGCTATGCGAATCGAAATATCCGGGATTGTCGCCGCCATAAGCGGATTCATTCGACGACATCACGAATTGCCAATTCCCATCAGCGGCCGGCGCCATTGCTTTTGCATCTACAACCGTTTCCGACGGCACCAGCTGCGACAGAATCAGTATCTCCTCGTTCCCATTGCTGAACCTCAAGGCAATTGTCCAGTCTGAAACCTGGTTTGCTGTCCAATGCTGTCTGTCGCGCTGCCGCAATCGACTCTTCCGAAATCTTAAGAAATCGTTGTATAAACGTAGAAGATTTGCAGCTACGCCGTTGCCCAGCTCTTGCCAATTCAGTTTCGATCTTTGGAAACTTTCGATCGCTTGCGGATCCGGAATTTCATTTCTTTTCGCTGGATCACGGAACTCGGAAAAGTCGGCAAACTCTTTTCTGCGACCTTCGGTAACACCTTTTCCAAGCTCAGCGTGATGATCGGTGAAATACAGAAAGGGACTTGCAGCGCCCCATTCCTGGCCCATAAAAAGCATCGGCGTGTAAGGGTCGAGCAACAAGAGCGCAGAAGCGGCTCGGTAGCTTGCAGGCGAGACTATCTGCTGTAAGCGGTCGCCTCGCGCCCGGTTCCCAACTTGGTCGTGATTCGAAATGCAGTGGACGAAGCGTTGGGGAGCGATGTCATCGCCCGGCGTCCCCCGAGGGATGCCATCCTTCTGCAGTTCACCGGTGAAAAGCCACCCGACGCGTAGCGTTTTGAGCAATTCTTCCATGGTCCCTTTGAAGTAGCCCATGTATCCTTCATCTTCGCGAGTCATCTGAACTCGCACCACATGATGAAAATCGTCCGCCCACACTGCGTCGCATCCATAACCGCCTTCGTTTCTTGGCAGGACGATTTTCCTGTCATTGCGCGGATCCTCACAGATTACCAATCTTCCCAAAGCCTGAACTTGTTCAGCGATTTCCTGGATCAGATGCTTCGGAGAATCGTCTGGAATAGCCTGCGTTGCATCGAGTCGGAATCCATCAATGTGGAATTCTTTTATCCAATAAACCGGATTCTGGCTGAAGAGATCTCTAACCGGTCTCGAGTCCGGTGAATCCAGGTTGAAGGCGTCGCCCCACGGCGTGTGGTGAGACGGATTGAAGTATCGATCCGAGTACGCTCCGAGATAATTCCCGTCTGGCCCGAGGTGATTGTAAACAACATCTAGAATTACTGCCAGACCCGCTTTATGTGCCGCATCGACCAATGCCCGAAGATCGTCGGGAGTACCATATGCCCGAGATGGTGCATACAAAGAGACACCATCGTAACCCCAGTTACGATCGCCGGGAAAGTCCGCGATTGGCATGAGCTCAATTGCGGTCACACCCAGCTTCAGGAGATGTTCCAACCGCGAGATAATCGCTCGAAACGACCCTTCCTGGGTGAATGTCCCGACATGTAGTTCGTAAATGACCAAGTCTGAAATGGCCGGCGGTCTCCACGACTGGTCGGTCCACTCGAACTGGCTGGGATCGATCACTTGCGATGGTCCATGTACGCCCTCAGGTTGAAAGCGCGACACAGGGTCAGGCAGCAACTCGCCATTGATCCGATACTTATAAAGAGTGTTGGCACTCGCTTCGGCATCCATGACCCCGGCATAGCCCAAAGTATCTCCTTCCAGCGGCAGTTCGCGGCTTGGTTTGCCTTGAGAATCAAGAATTGCAATGGACAGGTTCTTTTTGCCTGTTACCCAAGTTCGAAAAGAGACGCCATCGGGGGTAATCTCTGCGCCTTGCGAAAATGATCGGTTCTTCATGTTGATCGATATTTCCAATGATGGATATCCAGCGGTTCAGGCTTCGCTGGATGCAGTTGGTACCTTCGACGGGATCTTCCCTTCTTTGGTCGTCCACGATGGCTCCCGAGCTAGCGCCTCTTCGCCGGCCGAAAGCCGCAGCAAAACAAGGCTTCGGTCGATCAATTCAACTTCGTCTCCCGCCGCGGTTTCGGTCTTCGTCGTAACGAATCCGGACTCCTCTTTGGTATCTAAGATTAGTTCCCATCGAATCTCTTCGCGTCCCGGCAGAATAAATGTCAGAGGTTCATGCTGCGCGTTACACAGCAAAAGAAATGTATCGTCGCGGACCGGTTCTCCCTGCACATCGCGTACGTCGATAGTCGAGCCGCTTACAAGCATACTGATGGATTTTGCAAAGCCTGCTTTCCAGGCTTCTTCGTTCATCTCCGCCCCGGCTGGGTCAAACCACATGATATCTTTCACATCGGAACCGCGAATGCGTCGCCCGAGAAAGTATTTTGGCCGTCTGAATACCGGGTGCTCCTTGCGGAACTCGATCAATCGCCGTGTGAAGTCGAAGAGTGCTTTGCCTTCCTTATTCCAATTCCAATCGAACCAATTAAGCTCGTTGTCCTGGCAATAGGTATTGTTGTTTCCTTTTTGAGTGCGACCGAATTCGTCGCCGGCATTGATCATTGGCACACCGAGCGAAAGCAGGAGTGTCGCCATAAAATTGCGACGTTGTCGTCGCCGCAGCGCGTTAATCGCGGGATCCTTTGTTTCGCCTTCCACCCCGCAGTTCCATGAATTGTTACTGTTGTCGCCGTCGCGGTTTTCTTCTCCGTTCGCTTCGTTGTGTTTCTCGTTGTAGCTGACGAGATCGTTCAAAGTGAATCCATCATGTGCAGTAACGAAGTTGATGCTCGCGTAGGGGCGTTTCCCCTGATGCTCGTAGAGCTCGGGGCTCCCCGTAATCCTGTATGCAAGCTCCGCCAGCGTGTCAGAGTCGCCTTTCCAGTAGCGGCGGACGCAGTCACGGTATTTCCCATTCCATTCCGACCATGGCATCGGGAATCCGCCAACCATATAACCGCCTTCGCCTACATCCCAAGGTTCTGCGATCAGCTTGACTTTCGAGATAACCGGATCCTGGAGGACGATATCAAAAAAGCCGCTGTCGCGTGCGACCAGATGATCTTCGCGACCGAGGGTGGATGCGAGATCGAATCGAAACCCGTCGATATGCATTTCCGTAACCCAGTAGCGCAAGCTATCCATAATCAACTGCAGGACGTATGCATTGGGGGTGTTCGGTGTGTTTCCGCAGCCGGTATAGTCCATGTAGAAGCGGCGTTCGTTTGGCACTAGCCGGTAGTAGGCCGTGTTATCAATTCCTTTGAACGCGAGCGTTGGACCTAAATGGTTGCCTTCGGCGGTGTGGTTGTAAACGACGTCCAGGATCACTTCCAGGCCGGCCCGATGCAGATCGCGAACCATTTCCTTGAACTCCACAACTTGTGCTCCGGTAACTCCTTTGCTCGAGTAACTGCTTTCGGGCGCGAAAAAACCGATCGAGTTGTATCCCCAGTAATTGGTCAGGCCTCTGTCCTCAAGAATACTGTCATCGACATGTTCATGCACAGGAAGAAGCTCAATGCTGGTGACCCCGAGCTTCTTGAAATACTTGATTGCCTCCGGTGAGGCCAAACCGGCATACGTACCGCGCAAAGGCTCTGGAACCTTCTCCCAGAGCTTGCTGAACCCTTTTACGTGCACCTCATAAATGACTGCCTCATGTAGCGGAATGTTGGGCCGTTTCTCTCTGCTCCAGTCAAAGGCCGTATCTACCACCACACATTTTGGCGTTGACGTTGCGCTATCCTGAAAATCGCGTTTAAGGTCGCCGTCCGGTCCGCCCAGAGGATAGCCAAACATTTCCGGTCCCCACTTTATCTTGCCGGCAATCGCTTTTGCGTAAGGATCGATCAACATCTTGGATGCGTTGAACCGATACCCGTTCTGCGGCTCGTACGCGCCATAAACGCGATAGCCGTAAAGCTGTGCCGGGCGTATCTCGGGTAAGAACAGGTGCCAGACATGGTTAGTTTTCTCTGTCATCCGGACCCGAATGATTTCGCGTTCTGCGTCAGGGTGATCGAACAAACAGAGATCGACTCCGGTGGCGTTCTCTGAATACAAGGCGAAATTCACGCCATCATTCATCCAGGTTGCACCCAAAGGGTAAGGGCTGCCTGTCCAGACCCGTACTTTGTTCATAGTTACCCCTAAGGTAGCAGGATAATGGAGGATTCAAGATGCGTTCCGGGTTTCGGGTTCCGAGAAGACTTGTTGGGGCTGCAGCGCCGCTTTAAACCCGGAACCCGGAACTCGGGACCGCATGAGCCTGTACTTTCTCGTAACGCAATGCTTCACTTCCACACTATTCCGAAATCATGAATTTTCTTACCTGGATTGCTGTGACTTGGCTCGGGGAACGACATCGGTTCCTTGGTCTTGACTGGAGTTATCTCGTTATCCTCGGTTTTGTCGGGCAGTTCGTTTTCGGCGCGCGATTCTTGGTTCAATGGATCGTTTCCGAGAAAAAAAAGCGAAGCGTTGTACCGCTCTCCTTCTGGTACCTGAGCATACTAGGCGGAGTATTGCTTGGGCTATATTTCGCTTTTCGGCGCGATCCGGTTGGACTTGCCGGTCAACTTTTCGGGACGTTCGTTTACGTAAGAAACCTCAGCATCATTCGTAAGAGCCGCCAGGCGTACGAGCGAAATGAACCGGCGCAGGAGCCGAAATCCTAACGATTTGGTCGTGCCTGCTCTGGAATGGCGGGTCCCGCCAAGGCGGGATTGCTGAGCTGTTGTGGAGTGGTAAACGCACGAGGCTGAGCTGAAGAAGCTGTCAGGCCTACCGATTGTGAGATCGAAGCACGATGTCGGTAGGGCCGCCTTATCGGCGCCTCCTGCCTGTGCACCCCTTGATGGCTTGGCAAACCGCAAGCTGACGTGTCCGGCGTAGTCCGGCCTGGCCGGACGAAGTGGAAAACCGTTAACCGATAACCGCAGGCTGAAGGCCGCTTGAGTCCTAGCCGTCTTCGGTCCATTCTCTTGCCATAAAGAATGAAGCGTGTCCTGATCATCTCTACGAGCGCTGGCACGGGTCACCTGAAGGCGGGCGATGCACTGACCAAGGCGTTCGAGGCGAACCCGGACGTTGGCGAAGTCGTGCATAGCGACGCGTTACATTTCACTAATAAGCTGTTCCGCGATTTCTATTCCAAGCTGTACACACGATTGGTCCAAGACGCCCCCGAGTTCCTGGGATGGTGGTACAAGCAGAGCGATGAACCGTGGAAAACCGATGGCATGCGGTTGATGCTCGATCGCCTCAACACCGGTCCACTAGTAAAATTCATCCGGCAATTCGATCCGCATATCACTGTCTGCACCCATTTCATGCCGGCAGGCATTATATCGCATTTGATCGCTAAGAAGCTGCTGGATGCGCATTTATCGATTGTCGTAACTGACCTGGATTTTCACGCGATGTGGTTGTCGCGAATGTTTCATCGATACTTTGTCGCAATTGAGGAAACGCGTGTCCACCTCGAGGAATTGGGTCTTCCCAAAGAGAGAATCACGGTCTCTGGTATCCCAATTGACCCTGAATTTTCCGTTCCGGTCGATGTCGTTGCGCTGCGGCGCAGGTACCGCCTCCATCCTACGTCGCCAACGTTACTCTTGTCTGCCGGCGCTTTAGGCGTTGGACCAGCGGAGTTCGTAGTTCGCCGATTGAAGAATCTTCGAAACCGGGCGCAAACGATCGTAGCCTGCGGGAGGAGCGGGGAGATGCGCCGGCGCGTTGTTCAAGCGATTGGCCAGGAAAACGAGAATTTTAAAGTGATCGGATACACTGATCGAATGGCAGATTTCATGAGGATTTCCGACCTGTATATAGGCAAACCTGGCGGGATGACCACAGCGGAAGCCCTTGCTGCGGGTTTACCGATGGTAATCGTGAGTCCAATTCCAGGCCAGGAAGAGAGAAACAGCGATCATCTTCTTGAGGACGGCGTAGCGGTGAAATGCAACGAGATGACGACGGTACCGTTTAAGATCGACTGCTTGCTCAGCAATCCGGACCGATTGCGGATCATGAAACACAAGGCTCTCGCCTTAAGCAAGCCGGATGCGGCGCGGATCATCGTGGAGACCCTTGTGGCCGATAATTTGCCGCCACTCGAAGTCACAGATCATCACGCGGAAGCAATGGTATTAGCTGCCGCAAGGGAACGCGAAAAAGTTCGCTATGACTGATTTTTTGTGGGGTGTCGCGACCTCGGCTTATCAATCCGAAGGTGGATACAACGGCCCTGGGCAACCCCAGACCAATTGGGCTGTTGTTGAACGCCGGAAGGAGGTGGTCCCTAGCGGTGTCGCCGCCGATTTCTGGAATTGCTATTCCGAGGATTTTGCTCGGTGTCGCGAGATAGGCGTGAACACATTCCGGTTGGGAATTGAGTGGAGCCGTGTTCAACCCGTTTTTACTGATGCTGAAGGACCACCTCCATCGTTCGATCGCCGAGCCCTGGATCATTATACGGAGATTATTGCTGAGTGCCGGCGGAACGGTCTCGAGCCGATTGTCACGCTGCATCACTTTGTGCATCCCTCCTGGCTTGGCAGAGATCCTTGGCTAGACGTTGGGATGGCTGACCATTTCTGCCGATACGTTCGAGAAGCGATCACACATGTGAATCGCGGGCTGACCGATCGACATGGGCTAGCGCCGGTGCGCTACTTCATTACCATTAACGAGCCGAACATGCTGGTGCTAAACACCTATTTCGGAACCCAGTTTCCCGGGCGGCACAAGAAAACGCACGGGTTACGGACGCTGTTAGAAGTTTATCGCCACATACTGATCGCCCATGTGAGATCGTACAATCTGATCCATCAGCTGGCGGCAAAACATGGTTGGCCTGAACCGATGGTGACGTTCAACAATTATTGCAGCGACCTCTATTGGTCCGATAAGATTCTGCTGGATTTAGTCTCCGTTCGTGAACGCGATGTCCAGCTTAATGAGTTGCGGGACTATGTCTATACCAAGATTCACGAGTTCGAGCAGGCTTTTGAGCGGGCGCAGATTCCGCTGAAGAGGAATATACCCTTTTTCTTTGGAGACGGTTTGAAGCGGTTCAGTAACTGGCTGGGATACAAAACATTCTTGCCTGAATGTTTCGGTTCTTTGATTGAAGAGCTTTATCGTTCGGAACGCGAGGTTGCATTCGACTACCTGGGTCTGGATTACTACGACCCGTTTGCTGCGCACATGTTTCGACATCCTGTCTGGTGGGATCACGAATTCAAAAACAAATCGTTGCGGGCCTGGCTGATGAACACCGTGACAAGTAAGTGGTGGGATTGGCGAGTCTTACCTAAAGGGATGCATTTCTTTTGCGAGTACTACAGCAAAGACTATAACGCGCGACCGGTGTTAATCGCAGAAAATGGGATGGCGCTTCGCCGGCGAACGGATAACAAGACGACGCACCGACGTGACCGAATGACTCGCAGCCAATTCCTCCATTTACATGTTCGGGAGGTAATAAACATCATTCAATCAGATGTCCCTTTGATTGGCTATTTGCACTGGTCGCTGTTCGACAATTACGAGTGGGGATCCTTCACGCCAAGATTTGGGCTTTACTCGATCGACTATGCCAAGGACACAAGCCGTTTGGTGGAAGATCATTTGGATGATCGTCCATCAGAGACCTATGCGCTGCTGATAGAAGCGGCGCGTCGGAGGACTGAGGTTGGACCAGGGTACCCAATCGGAAGGGTGTTGTAGAAACGCCGTCATCCGCCTTCGCCAAGGCCACGGCGGACTGGTCGCTGATCCGGCCTTGGCCGGACCGACATCGCCAGGAACTGAAGAGGCCTTTCTCGAAGATATCGGTTAGAGGCGCTAAAATATGGCCTTAAACGCTTGTGCAGCGAAGATGAGGCCAATTAAACCGAAGGCTAAGCTTACAAGCCAGAATGTGCGGCGCTTGATTAGAACGGAGATTGCACCTACTGCGATAGCGATTTGGAACAAAGTCACGCTTCGAGCAAGGATTTCATGGATCCTCAGATCCTCCTTTGCTTCGGTCTGGAGCTCTTCGGCCTTTCTTTGAATCTCTTCCTTGTCCTTCGAATACTCCGCGAGCTTGTTTGTATCCTCTTGGTCGGCTGTTTTACCGAGAGCACCGAGCAGCTCTGCCTTCGTTTGTAGTTGCGCCTCTTTGATCCCCTTAGATTGGAAGTATGCCCAGTGGTTGGCGGACTGAATTTGAGCGATCATTGCCTCGTTTGCGTATTCGCCGGCTTTTAAAGATGCGACTGCAGCGAATCCGGCTAACAGGGCGGAGCTCAGTGCAACGCCCAGAATCCACCCTTGGCCGCTATGTTCGGCCTGATTATGCATTTCTTCGTGGAGATGCTCTGTGGGAACCTCTGGCTCTTCCATACGCTGTGCCAATTAGGTTTGCCGTCTACTGTCTGGCGTCTACAGTTTACCTTAGTGCTGCCATGAGGCACTGAAACGTGCCAAGTGTAAATCGCAAAATTGGCATATGCTTTTTCGATATTGGATGCTGGTCATCGCTCTCTGTTTATCGGGCGGCCTTCTGTCAGGTCAAACAGTTCTCGATCACCGACAACAGGTTGATCTAACACCGCGCGCCATCCGGCATATCCAAGAGCGTCATTGGCCAGACAGCCCTGCGCCGGGAGCAGGAAAATATGCCCCGGGAATCACCGTGGACGCTTTACGCGAAATGATTCAGCAGGCAGTCGCAAACGGCCGTGCCCGACAAAATACTAACGGCCGGCCGGGCCAAATTTATGAATACGATTTCGGGCGTCCGATTGGGACACGAATCGACGGCGGACCGACGACCCGGCTTCGAGTCGTCGTTAGTCCACGCAACAAGGTGGTTACTGCGTTTCCTTTTTAACAACCCCGGAAGATTATGCACCTCGACTATAAGTTATCTGATGATTGGAAGCCGGATGCTGCATTGTTGGATGAAGACGAAACGACGTTTCGTTACAGCGCGGCGCCTGGCGATATTGTGTTGCATGGGCCGGCAGCAGATTTCAGCACTGAGTGGGGATGGGTGCCTTTGGTGGATTTTGTTTTGGCCCTCCACGATATCGTGGCAAAGTTGGCCAGAGGAGAGCGCCAAGCCAGTTTTGAATTCACCGAGTCCGAAGCGAGACTGGAGTTTCTGAGAAAGGGTGAGGAAGTTCATCTCACGGCGAGTTACGCGCCCGGGGAAATAAAGACGCCGCTTTCAGAGCTTCATGACTCTGTGCATCGTTTAGCGGGAAGACTAAAAAAGGAGTTGGTCGCCAAACACCCGGCACTAGGAAAGCATGAGTTGATTGAGGAACTGGAGTGAAGCCGACTGACCGTCTATTACACCAGATTTTCCGGATTCAATCCGATTAACTCTTTAATTACGAACCGTCCATCTTTGCGGATGAGCCGGCCGTCAAAATAGATTTCGCCCCCGCCGTAATCCGGCCGTTGGATGCAAACCAGATCCCAATGTACCTGGCTTCGATTTCCGTTGTCGGCGGTCTCGTAGGCCTGACCAGGCGTGAAGTGAAACGAGCCGGCGATTTTCTCATCGAATAAGATATCACGCATTGGTTGAAGGACGTGCGGATTGAATGCGATCGAGAACTCGCCGATATACCGGGCACCTTCGTCTGAGTCGAGAATCTGGTTGATTCGTTGCGTGTTATTAGCAGTAGCTTCCACCACTTTGCCTTTGCTAAACGCCAGGCGAACCGAATCGAATGCTGTGCCTTGATAAATCGAGGGTGCGTTAAATTGGACATGTCCCTCCACCGAATCGCGAACCGGGCAGGTAAAAACCTCGCCATCTGGAATGTTATGATTGCCTCCGCAGACTATCGCTGGAATCCCCTTGATACTGAACTGAAGGTCAGTTCCTGGTCCGGTTACGTGCACTGCATCAGTTTCTTCCATCAATGACTTAAGTGCAGCCATCCCCGATTCCAGCTTCGAATAATCCATCGCGCAAACGGTAAAGAAGAAATTCTCGAACGCTTCCGTGCTCATGCCTGCCGATTGCGCCATCGCCGGGTGCGGCCAGCGTAGAACGACCCACTTTGTTTTGTTCACGCGATGATCGAGGACCGGTTTTAACAGTTTCGAGGCCAGCTGCATCCTGGTGGATTCAACATCTGAAAATTCTGTGATGTTATGGCTCCCGCGGACGGCGATGTAGGCGTCCATCCGCTCCATACGGGCGAGTTCGTACTTACACATCGTTTGATATTGCGGCTCCTCAGCGCCTCGCTGGAGTTCTCGGAGGATAACGTTCGATTGGAGATTGACGAACGGATATGCGCCCCGAGCACGCGCGCTACGGATCAGCGCGATAACCATTTCCTCAGGAACATCGAAAGCATCAATCAGAACACGCTCTCCCTTTTTGAGCTTGGTAGAATACCCGACTAAGACTTCTGCAAGGTCGTTAAAACGCGGATCAAACATGGAAAAAGAATTAACTCGTGTGTTGCAGGGCGGCAACAGAAGTTAGGCGGTGACACGGCTTCAACGCCAGGCTACAGGCGCACGGCGTCGTCGCGAAGCGACATCTTGCGCCAGGGCCGCGGCGACAAGGTAACCGTTAACACTGTCGCTTTGCTGCAAAAGACAACCTATGCGATACGGTAGGATCAAAGATGCTAAACAAGATCCTGCCAAGATCTGCGGCCAAGAATTTGCGCCAGGAATACGCTACCAAGAAGCTGGTCTTCACTAATGGCTGCTTCGATCTCCTACACGTCGGCCATGTCCGGTATTTGGCTGCCGCGCGACATTTGGGCGATCTCCTGGTGGTAGGATTAAATAGCGATAATTCGGTGCGCGAACTGAAAGGCGGGAATCGGCCGATTAATATGCAAGCCGACCGTGCGGAGGTTCTGGCAGCGCTGGAAGCGGTCGACCACGTCATTGTATTCGAAGAGAAGCGCGTAACAGAATTGTTGGAAGATCTGCGACCGGATATTTACACAAAGGGCGGCGATTACACCCGTGAATCGCTCGATCCAGGGGAAACTCGCTTACTCGACGCTCTCGGAACGCGAATCGAGATCCTCCCGCTGGTTGAGGGGAAATCGACAACGAACCTGATTGGGGCGATAAAAGGAGATCCGAAATGAAAGGTCTGCTTCGACTTGGGGTGTTGGGATCTGGCAAAGGCACAAATTTCCGGGCGATTATGGAACAGATTACCAGTGGCCGGCTCCAAGCTGAGGTTCGGATCGTGATTTCAGACGTGGAAGATGCCGGAATTCTTAGCCTGGCCCGCGATTTCCAGATACCCGCTCTTTATCTGCATCCAGGACGTTTCCGAACGAAACTAGAATCGGAGGTCGAGCAGGATCTGGTAAGACTTCTCCGTGAGGCGGACGTCGAAGTTGTCGTTTTAGCCGGGTTCATGCGGATGGTAAAGGAGCCGTTACTCACTGCTTTCCCGAACCGAATCATCAACATCCATCCGTCGCTCTTGCCGAAATACCCTGGCCTGGCCGCTTGGAAACAAGCATTAGAGGCGGGTGAGAAAGTCACCGGATGCACTGTGCACGTGGTCGACAGCGGAATGGATACTGGCACGATCCTGGCCCAATCTAGCGTTCCGATTTTTCCGGATGACACTCCAGAACGATTGCATGCGCGGATTCAGGAGGCCGAGCATGTTCTGCTGCCAAAGGTCATTGCTGAATTTGGCGTTC
>JBKPBY010000257.1:0-13690 GCA_046727075.1 bacterium
TTGGCGTTCGGCGTTCGGCGTTCGGCGTTCGGCGTTCGGCGTTCGGCGTTCGGCGTTCGGCGTTCGGCGTTCGGCGTTTGGCGGGCAGTTGCCGGGTTCGCGCGTGTGGTGAGCTCCAAAAGGAAAGGATCCCGAATGTCGTCGGTATCGAGGACGTGGAGGATGCGATTGCGCCGAACGCCAAACGCCGAACGCCGAACGCCGAACGTCACTCGCCAAACGCCAAACGTCATCCGCTAATCCCCCTTTACAGCGGCAAGCTTCTGGGACAGTTTCACGGCTCATGCCGATCATTCGTTGTTTTGTTGTTGTCTTATTGTTGATCGCAACTGACGCGTTCGCACAGACGACGGTTGATATTCGGCGGAGCTTGGTCCGCATTTCTACGACGTCGCAAGAGCCGGACTACAAGGCCCCCTGGAATCCAGGCGCAACCAGCGGGGGCGTCGGTGCCGGCTTCGCGATAGACGATGACCGGATTTTGACCAACGCGCACGTGGTCAGCAACGCGCGATATATCTCGATTGATCGCGAGAATGATCCTCAACGCTATCAAGCGATTGTTCAATTTATTGGCCACGATTGCGATCTTGCCGTTCTCCGAGTTTTGGATCGTAGCTTTTTCAAAAATACTCATCCGCTCGGCTTCGGCGGTATACCGGCAATCGAGTCTCCGGTAACCGTCTACGGTTATCCGATCGGTGGAGAACGAATGTCGGTTACGCGCGGAATCGTATCCCGGATCGATTTTCAGACCTATTCCCATTCCGCCGTCGATCAGCATCTCGCGGTCCAGATCGACGCTGCTATCAATCCGGGGAATTCCGGCGGTCCGGTAATGCAGAACGGAAAAGTGATTGGGGTCGCTTTCCAAGGCTATAGCGGGGACGTCGCTCAAAACGTCGGCTACATGATTCCGACGCCGGTCATACGGCGCTTTCTGCAAGATATTTCCAGCGGGAGTTACGATGGTTATGTCGATCTCTCAATCAGCTACACAAGACTACTGAATCCGGCGGCCAGCCGCGCGCTCGGCGTAAGCGACCCCAATGAAGGTGTTTTGGTCAGCTCAGTAGCAGCCGGAGGATCGTGCGCTGGAAAACTTCAAAAAGGAGATGTGTTACTCAGCATCGATGATCATCCGATCACCAGCGATGGATTCGTCCAGCTCGACGGCGAGCGGGTGGACATGCCTGAAATTGTAGAACGCAAATTCAAAGGCGACAAAGTTCGCCTCGGTATTCTACGAAATAAGCAGAAAGAGACGGTTGATATCGACCTGAAAGGGGCTTGGCCTTACCTGCTCCAAGCGAATCGGTACGACACGCCGCCGCGCTTTGTGCTTTTTGCAGGTCTCGTTTTCCAGCCGTTATCCAAGAACTTCATGGATGCATACCAGGTCGATGATCTGCGACTTCGTTATTATTATAACTCTTTCGTCAGCGACGAGATTTACAAGGAGCACCCCGAGATCATTGTTCTCTCGAATATTCTCCCTGATTCTATCAATGCATATTTATCGAACCTCCGTTTTGAAATCGTTGAGTCAATCAATGATCAAAAGGTTCGTACGTTAAGCGACGTCGCGAACGCTTTTAAACAGAAGCCTGACTATTACGTAATACGATTCATCGGGAGTAGCCGTCCAGCGGTCCTTGAACGTTCTGCAGTAGAACAGGCACGAAGCCGGATCCTCGCGAACTATAATGTTCACACAGAACAGTACCTGGAAGGAGGGATCACTCCGTGAGAAGCCTTCCAGCGTTCTTGGTATTGATGATAGCCGCTCTTCCGCACTGGGCCGTTCGCCTGCCTTCATCGTCCCCGTTCTCGTCCTCGTACTCGATGCCGATCGCAATGTGGCTTCGCCGCGCCCTGTTCTTAGGTTTATGCTCGCTAGGGTTCTGCAGCGCAATCCACCCCGCCACAGCCGCACCCGATCCGACTCCTCAACAGGAACCGGTTTCCGCCCAGCAGAAAGGCTCGGTTATCCGCGTCAATTCCACCAACCAATCCTATGACTTTTTCAGGCCATGGAACAAGCAAGCACCCGGCGGTCGCCGCGGCCTGGGAGTGCTGATCGATGGCAACAAGGTGCTCGTTACCGCTGAGCTCGTGACCAACAGCGACTACGTCGAATTGGAGAGGCCCGATGGCGGCGCCAAAATGTCCGCTGCAGTTCAGGTCATCGATTACGAAGCGAATCTAGCTCTCCTGAGTCCAGCTGATCCGAAGTTCTTGCAGGGTATGGCGCCGTTGGAAGTTGATCCCAATGCAAGGACTGGAGACAAACTCTCCGTACTGCAGCTGGAATCCAATAGTACCCCTGTCTCAACCCAAGCGCTCGTCACAAGCGTGGAAGTTGGCAGATACGCACTCGAAGATTCCGGCTATCTAATGTTGCGCCTCAGCTGCCCGCTTCAATTTCGCGAGAACAGCTTTACTCTGCCGATTACCAAAGAGAATAAGCTGGCGGCCTTCTTGATGCGATACGACAGCCGGTCCCAAAGCGTTGATGCCATTTCCGGACCGGTCATCGAACATTTTCTGAAGGAAGCGCAGCATGAACCGTATCGCGGGTTCCCTCGCGCGGGAATGGCAATTTCCCCTACCCGCGACCCGCAATTGCGTCGGTACCTGAAGCTGCAGGATTCGGATGGCGGAGTCTACGTAAACGAAACTGAACGCGGAGGTCCTGCGGAGAAAGCAGGTATCCGCCCAGGGGACGTACTTGTGGTCATTGGCGACAAGCAGGTAGATCCAGATGGAAACTATGTACATCCATTTTATGGGAAGCTTTCAATCACGCACCTCACAACAACGGAGGCCTATTCTGGCCAAACGATCACAGTAACGGTAATTCGGGACGGTGAACGGAAGCGACTGAATATGGAGCTTTTCCGGCAATCGCCGGAGGACTACGTGGTTGATCCCTATTCCACCGGGCAACAGCCACGCTATTATATACTGGGTGGGGTTATTCTTCAGGAGTTATCGCGTCCTTTCCTCCGTGAGTGGGGCACAAACTGGGGACACACGGCCCCTCAACGCCTGGTTTATGCGGATCGGTATCAGTCGGAGCTATTCCACGACAACCGCAAAATCGTTTTTGTCAGTCAAGTTCTCGCAACTCAGGACACAGTGGGTTACGAGCAACTGAGCTACACAGTGCTCACGCGCCTCAACGGCAGAGAAATTAAGAGTCTCGACGACGTGGCTGAGGCTGTGAAACAGCCTGTCGACGGCTTCCACAAACTCGAGTTTGATCAAGATCCTCGCGAGATCTATCTCGATGCCAAACAAGTTGAGGAGAATGCGCCTCAGCTGCAGAAGATGTATGGGCTTCCCGCCTTGAGCCATTTATGAACGTCGGCGCCATTTTCGACTGGGACGGAGTATTGATTGACTCCTCAGCGTATCACGAGGCGAGCTGGGAACGGCTGGCAAAAGAGCGCGGGTTACCACTCCCAGAAGGACATTTCAAACGTGGTTTCGGAATGAAGAACGAAGTTGTTATTCCGAAGGTCCTGCAATGGGGGGATCAGCCCGAGCTTGTCCAAGAACTTTCGTTGCGTAAAGAAGCGCTTTATCGCGAGATCATCCTTGAGCGAGGAATATCTACTCTGCCGGGAGCACGGGAATGGCTCGAACAACTCCGTGAGAACGGCATTCCATGCGTTATCGGGTCGTCAACGCATCGCCTGAATATTGAAGTCACTTTACAAGTTCTCGGCCTCAAAGGCTTTTTTGTTTCCATCGTTTCGGCCGAAGATGTATCGCATGGGAAACCGGATCCGGAAGTTTTCCTGGTCGCGGCCTCCCGAATCGACCGGCCCCCAGCCCAGTGCGTGGTCTTCGAGGATGCGCTTGTGGGAATCGAAGCCGCGCATAGAGGCGGGATGAAAGTCGTTGCCGTCGCATCGACGAATCCATTTGAGGCTCTGAAAGATGCGGACTTCGTGGTGCATCGCCTGGACGAACTGAGTGTTCCGCAGCTCGAAAAGCTGGTTGCATAGAGCAGAAAGCCTGCCTACGACACTGCCGGAAAAACCAGAGCCACAGTGAAGCTCTCGCCCTCTACGTTGCTCGAGATCGCGACCGTCTCGCTCATCTTGCCCAAGACCTGAATGGTTTCGTCTGTGATTTTGCCGCCCCACTTATGGTGGCTAACTCCGCGGGGACTGATCAGCGATCGATAAACGATGTGGACTTTGCCGTCGATAGTCTGGCTGCCAAGCTGGATCTTGCCTGTCGGCACCCTCATCCCAGCTAGATCAAGCGAAACCAGAGTGAGGATTCCTTTCGCAAAAGCACCTGGTCTGACCGATATGGCGTCCTGCGCGGCCGATCGGATCGAGCTTTCAAATGTAACCGTCCGAGGTAGGAGCGTTGCAATCTTTTTCCCGGTTTCCCCGATCAACTCAGCGGCGACCACAATCGCTTCCTGTTGCTCAACCGGCTCCAAAAGGTCGGCTACCAGGATCAACAGGCGGCGCGAACCTTCTGCGCTCTCATAGACAAGCCGTAGACTATCTTCCAAGGCTGGGTCAGTTACTCCGGCTCGAAGATGATAGTCAGTTAACGACAGGATGCCCGAAACGGAATTGCCGAAATCGTGGATCAAGCGACCCAAGAGAAAATCGAGATACGCTGAACCGCTCGTGTCGCTGGTTGATTCACGTTCACCCTTCGCTCCTGAGAACGCCATATCGATGTTTTGCCCGTAATCTAACGGGTCTTTTTGGTTCCTCAAGGGCCTGTCACCCTAGACACTACCTCTGCTGAAAAGAGTCGAGCAGCTTACGCGCAATTTCGGTAATGATCTCGGGCCCTGGATATTCAGGGTCTGTCACCAGATTATAGCTTTCGATTATAGCTCCGTGCTCCATGGAGTCCTCTCTTGTCGGGTCGAGCGGATTCAAGCGCTGGGATTCGGGGCCCTCGGACGTGTCTTTTCTGTTCACGTCCTCCTGCCGTGTCTCCTCCCGGTTATCCATGAAATCCCTGCTTCCCGTTAAAAATCGACCGGTTGTGCACAAGCTTTAGTGAATGTCTGCAAAATGTGTGACCGATCTGAGCTTATCGAGTGAAAGAAAAGGCTCGAAAATACAGCCCTTTCCGAAAAACGTTGCGGTAATAGCATTTCGCTCATATCATTTTTGGAAACGACTTCGGGTCTCGGCGCGGAAAGCCTGGAGAACGTTGAGTTTTCCCACTTAGCATGTCCATCGAGAAGGTAATCGTCATCGACGACGAGCCAATCATCCGCAAGTCTTTAGAGCTACAGTTTCGAAGCAAACGCTTAACTGTCGCCCTCTGCTCGACCATTGCCGAGGCGGAACGTTACATCGCAAAAGACTCATTTGATCTGATGTTTGTCGACGTTCGCCTTCCGGATGGCGACGGTACCGACCTCCTGGCCCGTCTGGCCACAACACCGGAAAAGCCTCTGATCGTGGTCATGACCGGATATGGGACAATAGAGTCGGCGGTGAATTGCATTCGCCTGGGGGCATTTGATTATATAATCAAGCCATTCTCCTCCAGCCAGATCGATGTCATTCTGAAGAAAGCAGAGAGCTTCACTCAGGCGGTCAAAGTCAGTCAGATCCTCATCGATCAGACCGCTGAAGCATTTCCTTTCCTTGGTGAAAGCCAGGCGATCCGTAGCCTTCGCAAGATGGTACAAAAGGTCGCGACAACCGAAGCGACCGTGCTAATCAGCGGCGAAAATGGAACGGGAAAAGAGCTAGTCGCCACGGAAATTTTCCGTGCGAGCACCCGCTCCAAATCGCCGTTCATCAAGGTGAACTGCGCAGCGATCTCGGAAGCATTGATGGAGAGCGAGTTTTTCGGCCATGAACGGGGTTCATTCACCGGGGCCACGGAAAAGAGGGAGGGCCGTTTCGAGCTGGCGAACAACGGCACAATCCTACTCGATGAAATCGGGGAGATCCCGCCAAGACTTCAGGCCAAACTGCTACGTGTGCTTCAGGAACGAGAATTTGAACGTGTCGGTGGTAATCGTACGATGCGCGTGAATGTGCGTGTTCTGGCGACGACGAATCGCAATCTCGAGAAGGCGGTGGAGCAGAATGAGTTCAGACAAGATTTGTTTTATCGGTTGAACGTTTTCCCGATCGTGGTGCCGCCGTTGCGCGATCGAAAGGAAGATATTTCGCTCCTGGCCGACGAGTTTCTAGCTCGAACGGCCAGACGCAACGGTGCCGAGCCTCCGATCCTCACACCGGTGGTGCTGGAAATCATGAACCGGTACGACTGGCCCGGTAATGTTCGCGAACTGCAAAACGTGATGGAGCGTGCCGTCATTCTTACTGAACCGGGAGAAGAGGTCACCGCTCACATATTAGGCGCCATGTTTCTTGCCGGTTCGCCTGAGAAGGGTCGCAACCATTCAAAAGAGCCATCTGTCGAAGCAGCGACAGCATTTTTTCCACAAGAGATTGTTCCGTTGGAAGAGATCGAGCGGGCTTACATCCTGCACGCGCTGCAAAAAGCGAACGGTAACCGAACCCACGCGGCGGAGCTGCTTGGTATCAGCATCCGGACGCTTCGCAATAAGCTGAACGAGCTGAAACAAGAAGCCACTACGTGAACGGCTGAATTTCCCCTTGACCGGCCGAGCGCGCTCTCATTGGTTGGAGCTCTATGAATCGATTCGCGGACCAGGTCGCCGTTGTCACCGGAGCAGGAAGAGGTATCGGGAAATCCATCGCTATTCGGCTCGCTCGAGAAGGCGCTCGCGTGGCTGTCGTCAGCCGCACGGAAGCAAATTCGAAAGCGACGGCTAACGAAATCAACGCTGCCAATCCTGAACGTGCGATCCCCTACGCGGTCGATGTTGCCGACGGCAACGCTGTGGCAGAATTGTGCGCCAGAATCATCAAAGACTTCGAGAAGGTTAGCATCCTGGTCAACAACGCCGGTATCACGCGTGATCGTTTGAGCATGCGTATGTCAGAAGAAGATTGGGACGCGGTATTGGATACTAACCTGAAAGGAGCTTTCCATTTTGTGCAAAACCTTCAGCGGTCGATGATGCGCAAGTCTTACGGGCGCATCATTAATATCAGCTCGATCAGCGGCCTGGTGGGTCAAGCGGGGCAGGTGAACTATGCTGCCAGTAAAGCAGGTTTGATCGGCTTCACCAAAGCTCTAGCACGCGAGGTAGCCGGGCGGAACGTTACAGTAAACGCTGTAGCGCCCGGGTTCATCACGACTGACATGACCGATCAGCTGCCGGAAAATGTCAAAACGACGTTACTGAATAACATTCCGCTGAGCCGTTTCGGAGAAAGTGACGAGGTCGCCGCCGCTGTCGCCTTTCTCGCAAGCCCGGAAGCAGGATACATCACCGGCCAAGTCCTCGCAGTGGATGGTGGTATGGCGATGTAGGGCACGCCGTTGGGATGCGGTTTTCGTTTTTCCGACTTCGTCTGCCAAGGCCGGACTATGTCGGACACGTCAGTTTTCGGTTTTCAGTTTTCCGTTCCTCGCCCGTGTTGGCGCTCGATCTCAGCCTACCTGGCCGTGGAGCGGCGATAGATGCTGGCCCTGGGTTCTCACGCGCGTTTCAAAACGAACCGCCCCGCAATCATCGCCAAAAACAAAAACAACGTGTTCGCCAAAACAATTGAAGGTCCTGTCGGCAAATCATATTGAGCTGAAGCCAAGATTCCGACCATTCCCCCTAACAACGCAAACACCGCACTCAAGCATAACATCTGGCGGAAACTCCTTGCGACCATGCGCGACGCTGCGGCCGGAATTACGATCAGTCCCCCAATCAGGAGCGCTCCGAGCTGCTGCAGAAGCAGGGCAACAACGAGCGCGACCAGCACAACAAACGAATAGTTCAGACGCCGCACATTGATTCCCGCGAGTCGCGCCAGGTTCTCTTCGATCGTGCAAAGCAGTAACCCACGCAGATTCAGCGCCAGAAATATGGACACGATCAACCCCAGTCCGATCACCAGCCAGACATCCCAATCCGACGCGAACAGAATCTCCCCAAACAAAACTCCCTCCAGACTCTGGTATCCTTTCAATCGGCTGATCAGAATCACACCGAGTGCCGTAGCGCCGGAATAAGAAAACGCGATCACTGTATCCGCTCGCAGTGAGGTTCGCTCCAGTAACCACGCCATGATCAGCGCAATCACACAACAAAAGACTACCAGCACCGCCTGCATCGAAGGTCCATAAACCTCGTTGGCAAGACGTAGCATTAACCCGAGCCCAACGCCCGTCATCGCTGAGTGCGAAATCGCGTCGCTGAAAAAAGCCAGCCCGCGCAACGTGATAATAGCGCCGAGCAGCCCTAAAACCGGCCCCGCGATTAACACGATCCAAAGTGCCCTTTGAAGTTGCGGATTCTGCAGAAGCTCTAGCATCGCTAGTGCACGTTTCGAAGCGGCACAAAAGCCTCCCGCCCCTCACCTGTAACCAGCCCGGGTAAGTGACCATAGACATGCGAGAGGTGTTCAGGCTTTAACACTTCGGCCGGTAATCCTTGACAGCAAAGTGTGCGATTAATGCATAAGACCCGGCTGCTCATATGCTCGATCAAATGGAGATCATGTGAGACCATCAAGATCGTCAGGCGTACATGGTCGCGAAGGTGGTGCAACAAACCATCAAAAGAGAGGCCCCCTTTCATGTCCAGGCCAGTCTGCGGTTCATCAAGCAGCAGCAGATCAGGATCGTCCAATAGCGCATAAGCGATGAGTATTCGCTGGAATTCACCGCCGGAAAGCTTCCCGATCTGCCTGCGAATCAGATGCGTCGCCCCAATCTCTTCCAGCTTCCGTCTGAAAGCGCTCGATTGAGCTTTCGCCCGCGGAAGCTTCAAGCTCAAGAATTCGTCCACTCGAAGCGGAATCGCGTTATCAATCCGCAGTTGTTGGGGGACATACCCGACCCTGCGCGCCTCCGTCTTAACCACTCCTGAGTACACTGGCGCCAAGCCGGCAATAGTTTTCAAAAGTGTCGACTTACCGGCGCCGTTCGGTCCGATGATTCCGATGAACTCGTTCCGAGCTACTTCAAACGAAACATCCTCAAGAACGTGATGATCCCCGTAGCTCACGTTCAAGCCGGTTACGCTCAGGAATGATCGGTCACTTTTTTCCATTCAACGCTGCCATAAGTTCGCTCATGTTTGAGCGCATCGCGCGCTCATAAAAGGAGGGGTCTCCCTCCCCAGTTTCCATCGAATCCATTTGCACGACCGGCAGACTGAACTCGCGCGCAACTACTTCGAGCGGCTTCGAGTTGTACGATGATTCAGCGAACAAGGCGGCCACTTTGTGCGAAGCCAGCAATGTCCGAAGCTGTTCAAGTCTTTTTGGCAATGGCGATTGATCGGGTGAAATTTCGAAAGTCCCTGCAATCCGCAGACCATATTCCCTGGCAAAATAAGGGAACACATCGTGAAGCGTAACAAAGTTCTTGTTCCGCAGGAATGCCGTTTCTTTTCTAATCTCAGAGTCCAGCTTTTTTAAGTCTTCCAAATACCGGTCCGCATTTCTTCGATATGCTACACCATTGGTTGGGTCCCGACTCGAAAGAGCGTCGCGGATATTTTCAACCTGTTTCATCGCACACACCGGAGAGAGCCAGATGTGAGGATTGGGCGAGCCGGTTTGCCCAGAATCGGCTTGCGTAATCGGCGAAATCCCTTTGCTGGTATCAACGATTAGCAGGTCTTTTTTCCCCGCCGTTTTCACACCCTTCTCAAGCCAGGTCTCAAGGCCGAGACCATTCTCGATGACCACATCGGCGATGCCGATTTTGCGAATATCGCTCGGGGAAAATGCATAGTTATGCGGCCCACTATTTGGCGGCAATAACACTGAAACCTCAGCAGCGTCACCGCAGACGTTAGCAGCAAAGCATTGAATTGGCGCGAATGTTGCCAGAACGTTGAGTTTTTTCGGGTTCTGGTTCTCTCCGTGCGCAATGCTTATCAGGAGGCAGAGAACCAGAGCGGCAACTCTGAACGGCACAAACATGGCGCACTCTGAAATTGCCCGGACCTTCCTGCAAGCTAATTGCATTAAGGAACGTCCAAAGGATCCAATCGGCAACCTGCAGACGGTCACATCAGGGCCGAATGGAGTCTACACGACCGGTTCTGATTTTTCAGGGGTCGACATTACTGTCGCAGGGTCAAATTTTGCTCCCGCCGGTCTGCATCGGCCTAAAGTAGAAGACAATCCATACCCGGTATCAGTGTTCTCGACCGTAGCGAATTTTAAACCGTCCGACTCAGGGACGCCGACGGTCACGTTTACGATTGATTTCTTCGAAGGCGTTTGCGCTTTCGAGGGTGTTTTTGTGTATAGCGGTGCCCGGCGCCTCAGCCCCGCCTGTTCGACTGGTGTACAGGATCTAGGTGCCTGGTGGCTTCTCTATTCGTCACCAGCATTTTTGCGCTCAACCCCGCTGCAATTGCCAGCATGCCGCCCACTGCCAGCAGCCCCATGGGTAATCCGAAAATGTCCGCGAGCGCGCCGATCATCGGCGGCCCAGCGAAAAATCCCAGGTACCCTACTGTCGCTACCGCAGCGATCGAGTGACCAAGTAATCCCCTTCCTTGTGCCGCCGCACTGGCGAAGATCAGCGGCACGGTGTTTGCAACGCCAAATCCTGCGAGACCAAAACCGAGCAGAGCAAGAACGAAATGATTCGCCCACGACGCAATCGCAAATCCGCCGGTAGCCAAAACGAGCCCCACAACCGCCGTTCGCGTTGCTCCTAGTCGCTGGATGACCCACTCACCCAAGAGCCGCGAAAGAAACATCATGAAAAAGAAGATATTATTGCCTAGTGTCGCGATTGCCGTGCTCTTGCCAAAGCTTTCTTTGAGATGTACTCCGGACCAATCGGCCACCGCGCCTTCGCTCATCATCGCGATAAAGCAAATAATGGCGAGTGGCAGCAGTGGTCCCTTCGGCAACGCGATGTGAAACGTGTCAGCCGACCATTCTTGATCTTCAAGCAACTGGAGACGAATCCAGAAGATCGCAATTACGAAAAGCGATCCAATTACCGCTGTATGGATCGGTGGAGCGACTCTTGCCGCAATAAGTGCCCCTCCAACTGCTGCCCCAAAAAAACTGCCGATACTCCAGCACGCGTGTATAGAGGACATGATTGGACGGCCCAGACGGATCTGCAGATGTGCAGCCTGGCCGTTCATGCACGCATCCATTAAGCCATTGAACATTCCGTAAACGAGCAGAGCTGGAAAAAGCCAGAAATAGCTGGGGGCGGCGACAGGAAGCGTTACGGCGATCGCCGTGCAGACGGTTGCAACCAAGGTGCCCGCTCGAGTGCCAAACCGGGCAATCACTGTCCCGGATACCACCATCCCTAAGAAAAGACCGGCCGCCACCGCCCAGAGCGCCACCCCAAGCTTTCCATCGGTCAGTCCGAGTCGGGTTTTAAGGCCAGGGATATGAACAAGCCACGTTGAGCCGAGACATCCGTTTGCGAAGAAGGTGAGACTTATAGCCAGGCGGCTTTTAAGAGAGGACGACATATATTACAATGAATTTCACTCTGGGCCGAGCAGAATCCATCCAATGTGAGCACGTCTTATACGTAAAAATATGCATAAGCTCCTTTTCAGAAATCTCTTCTGCAGTTCAGAGTATTTCGATTCCTTGACGGCGGAATCCCGCCGCTTCCGCTTCCGATAGCTCAGGCGCAACTGCCAAATAATCCAGAAGTGTCACCGGTCCGATCACAAAAGGTCCGGCTGTCCCGATTTTCTCTTTCGTCCCTACCCCTATCACTGCACCACTCGATTGGGACATCGCCCTGAATAACTCGACTTCTTCCAGCCTACGCGTGGTAAGCCCAACCTCCAGATGAACACCGCAAAGGCCTAGAAAGCAGAGATCCGCTCGGATATTAGCAATCTCCCGCAACATCGGCGCGCCGGCTGACGCAAGGTCCATACGATTGATCTGTCCCCCAAGTAAAACAACGTCCGCTTCAGTTCGCTCCGCTAAAATCAATGCTAGGCGCAGATTACGTGTCACCACGGTGAACCGGAGGCTTCGGTCCACTACCCGTGCCATCTCGTCAAGTGTCGTTCCGATGTCGATGAAAACGATCTGCCCGGCCCGAATAAGCCCAGCCGCTTTTTTAGCGGCTGCCTGTTTCTCCTCCAGATTTCGCCCCTGGCGCACCAGAATCGGTTCAACCGGCGGCGATGCTAACATCGCTCCTCCATGCACCCGCTGCACAAAACCTTCTTGCACTAAATGATTCAGGTCGCGCCGCACTGTGTCGATCGAAACGTCCAGCTCTTTGGCCAGGTCACGAGCCACAACCTTCCCATCACGCCTCAACAATTCCAAAATCTGCTGCCGCCGCTCAACCGGAAAGATCTCTAGGTCATCATCTGGCATTTGCCTGAATATGCACGATTGAGCTTGAGTATGCAAGAATTTTCGGTTTTATGCAGCTATATGCATGAATGTGCACGTAAGCCAGGGAACGGATTGTACGCCAAGGCGCCGACGGAAGGGATCTCGCGCCAAGACGCAAAGGGGCTTAAGGGGCTTAGGAAGAACTGGTTTCGAAAGGTCAGGCCATTTCCGTCCGTTGGCGCCTTGGCCTGCAATCCGTTCCCGACGATCACGGCGTTCCCGGCGTTTTCTACCCTCCCCTACCCGGCGCCCTTCCCCAACGCTTCCGCTATCTGAATCGCGTTGAGTGCCGCGCCTTTGAGAAGTTGATCGCCACAGACCCAAAGTGCCAATCCATTGTCCAGGGCTGTATCCACACGAATTCGCCCGACCTGACAGTTCTCTTTTCCAGCACATTCGATCGGCATCGGGTAATGATTGGTGGAGGGAACATCGACAAGTTCCAAGCCTCGAAACTTTGCGAGCACATCGCGGGCCCGATCAACTGAGACCGGTTGCTCAAACTCCGCATGAATCGCCACAGAGTGTGCGCGATAAACCGGCACACGGACACAGGTGATCGAGGCACGCAGAGTCGGATGATGCATGATCTTCCTGCTTTCGTTTAAAAACTTCGCCTCTTCTTTCGTGTAGCCGTTTTCCAGGAAAACATCGACGTGCGGAAACACATTGAACGCGATCGGATGAGGAAAGACTTGCGGCTTCAACGAATTGCCAGCGACATGGTCCTTCACCTGCCGGTCCAGTTCGCGAATAGCTTTCGCACCTGCGCCGGAGACAGCTTGATAACTGGATGCGATCACTCTCTTCACCCGAAAAGCCTGATGAAGCGGGTAGAGCGCCATTAGAGCGACGATTGTTGTGCAGTTAGGGACGGCGATAATACCTTGATGTTTGCGGATATCCTCGCCGTTTATCTCCGGGACGACCAGCGGTACCTCTTTCTCCATTCGAAACGCCGATGAGTTATCAATGACCACTGCCGAAGTCGCTTTTTTGGCGAACTCTTTGGCAGTGCTGGCCCCTGCGCTGAAGAAAACGATGTCAGCACCAGAAAACGAATCATTGGACAACGTTTCGACTGCAATGCTTTCGTCCTTGAATCTAAGCGTCTTTCCCGCAGATTTCGGGGAAGCAAGCAGCTTCAAAGATCGAACTGGAAACTCCCTTTGCTGTAGAAGCCGAATCAATTCCTCACCGACGGCCCCCGTGGCACCAACAATTGC
>JBKPBY010000258.1:0-12835 GCA_046727075.1 bacterium
CGAGAGAACCTAGATCGGTCAGGTTTCCCAGACGAATATAGCCGAATTGGTTTTGAATAAGATCCGTCTTGAACGGATGAATAGCCGCTGGTCGGTCGGAATTCCGGTCGATTCTGATTCCCGGGCCTAGCTTTGCCAGCAGTACGGCGACAGCCGCTCCGTTGATCTCTTCGTTCGTTAAGGCGCGCGGATCGACATAATTTGAACGGAGAAAGTCGATGACACCCTGTAATTGTGCCTGGTCAAGATGATTGAACGTTTCCGGAGGAGGTGACGGGGCTGGCTCGCCATGGAGTGCGAGTGCGAGTGTGAGAAAGCCAGTGGCCACCGCACATCTCACACTTATTCTTCTACTCGCCCTCATACACACACTCGCACTCATAACGTCCCAATGTCTCTGCGATAGTAGCGCCCGTCGAACTCGATTTTTTCAACGGCGTCGTACGCGCGCCGTTTCGCGGCAGGTAGACTCTCTGCTGTGGCGGTTACGCCCAGCACTCGACCGCCTGCTGTTTCCACGCGGTTCTTGCTTAAACGGGTGCCGGCATGGAAAACAGTGACCCCTCGCAGTTCATCGACTTCTTTCAGGCCCACGATTCGCTTGCCGATTTCGTATTTCCCTGGGTAACCGGCCGAAGCCATTACAACACAGACTGTAGCATGAGAATCCCATTCGGCGCTGGTTTCGCGAAGGCGACCATCAATGGTTGCTTCCAACAGATCCACAAGGTCGCTTTTCAGTCGTGGCAAAAGGACTTGAGCCTCCGGATCCCCAAATCGGCAATTGAATTCGAGAACACGCGGCCCTTTGGCTGTTAACATGAGGCCAGGGAAGAGCAGGCCACGAAAACCGAGTTGGTCCTTCTGGATACCGTCGAGGAATGGGATCATGACTGTTTGCTCGATCTCTTTAAGCTGTTCTTCATTCAGCCAACGTGACGGACTACAGGTTCCCATGCCTCCCGTATTTGGACCCTGGTTTCCGTCATAGAGCTGTTTGTGATCTTGTGCCGTCGGGAAGAGAAGATAGGAATTTCCGTCAACAAATGCGTGCAACGAGCACTCGCGTCCGGACAAAAATTCTTCCAGAACAATCCGCCGGCCGGCCTCGCCGAACCGGCGGCGGTCGATCATATCTTCGATCGCTAATTCCGCTTCCGACCGATTCCGCGCAATAATCACCCCTTTTCCCAATGCGAGGCCGTCAGCTTTTATGGCTACAGGAAAACCGAACTGATCGAGCGCCTTCTTGGCTTCTGCCGACGAATCGAATGCCTCGAATCGAGCCGTTGGAATTCCGTGACGGGCCATAAACTCTTTGGCAAAGCTCTTAGAAGATTCGAGGCGAGCTGAAGCTTTTGTAACCCCAAAGATCCGGAGGCCGGCATTCTGAAACAGGTCGACAACCCCTGCGGCCAAAGCGTCATCCGGGCCGACCACCGTTAGATCGATCTTTTCGTTTTGTGCGAATTGCGACAGCTCCGGGAGCTCAGTGATTTTGATCGGAACGTTCTTGCCGCAACCGGCCGTTCCGGCGTTTCCCGGGGCGATGAATAGCTCAGTCACCCGCTCAGATTGCCGAATTTTCCACGCGAGAGCATGCTCGCGACCTCCACTGCCAAGCACTAAGACTTTCATCGTTCGGTGATCCGTATTCCGTGATCCGTTCTGTCGGATCGCTCTGGACTTGCGGATGACGGTTTACGGATCACGGGTATCGGGTTTCGCCTAGGGCACATAAATTGTCGGCGTTGTCGGAAGCTGTTCTCTGGTCAGCGTAAACGTCGATCTCACGCGAACCGTCGGCATCCGGAAGGATCCGCCACCGACACCGCCCGAGTATGAGATAGGGATAATAATTTTTGGTCTGAGGCGTTCGAGAGTGATTCGTTGTTTCGCTTCATCAAAGCCTCCCCCGACTGGCATAAACAGAACGTCTACATTCCCGATAATGATCGATTCCGAGAGATTTACCGGGTCGGCAATTGCGCCGAGGTGGCAAAACCGGATGCCGTCCATCGACCACACGAAGGCGACATTAAGATGAGCAGTATCGCCTACCTTATCCGAGCTAGTCCGGACGCCTCGCACGGCCAACCCGCTGGCACGATTGACCCCGACCGCCATGGTGCTGCGAAAGATTTGCGGTGACCCTGAGGCCATATCGGTGAAATTAGCCGTATCGTCTTCGTGTGTGACAAACACAACATCAGCCGGAACGCTTCCTGTCTTCAACGCCGAGGAGGTCTTGCTCGGATTGAAAGGGTCAAGCAGTACCGTCAAGCCGACCGAGGAGGTTACTCGGAAACAACCTCGCCCCAAAAATTGGATCGTTGTTTGACGCGGCCCGGCTAGTGCCGCTCGGCCTTCTCGATGGTGTCTACGGGATCCACAACCGGTTAGGAGAACGAGAGCCAGCAGGAGGGAAACGCTTCTGTGCATGCTTAAATGTAACTTTGCTGAAAGAGGGAAGAGTGGCACAGGCCGGAATGAGGATCAAGCGGGGGACTAATGTATCGAGTCAAATCGTTCGACCAGCTTCGATAGCATTGCCACAATGCGGACTAGCACTTCTTTACCGAGCCTGACGCGATCTGCGGTGGCCCACTCTTTTGGCAACAGAAGCATCTAAGCAGGCTGCGCACTCGATGGCTGAGCCCCGTGCATCATCCAAGGCTTTTGCTCGTTGACGCCCCCGGCGCCTTCCATTCGCTTCCGCCGTGTTTAGCGGCACCGAAAGGCTTGCCCGATCCAGTTGATCGCGCAATTCCCGCGTAGAAATGAGCGAAGGCTGAGTGAGCTCGATTTGGAAATCTGTGACCCAGGTCAGAAATTCTAATTCGGGCGCATATACGTCGAGCTTTTCGGTGATCGAACATGGCCAGTTAAGATATAACATATTTATTAAGTGTGTCTGCATTTTAAACGATAGCGTGGAGCCTATCATCGAGGACGAGAACGAGGACGAGGGCAAGCCTTTCAGGCTCCTGGCCAAGAGTGCCCTAGCGCCCAGAGCTCTCCCTTAGACGTTTCCCATCGAAATGAGCGGCGAATGCATTCAGTGACGTATTTTTTTGCCGTCTTGATTGCCTCATCCAGGGGATGTCCGGTAGCCAGCCCAGCTGCAATTGCCGCTGAATAGGTACATCCGGTGCCATGTGTGACAATTCCTTTTTCGAATGGTGCAGAGAATTCTCGCACGCCGCGTTGGTCTGCCAAAACATCAGTCGCGAGATCTCCAGCCAAGTGTCCGCCTTTCAAAAGGACTGGCGCTCCATATTTCTCGGAGAGCGCTCTAGCGGCAACGTGCATTTGTTCGAGCGATTCGATTTTTTCCCGACTTAAGACGCGGGCCTCATCCAAATTTGGAGTAATAGCCGCGGCCATCGGAAACAGGCGGCTGGCGTATTGATTGATTGCCTCAGGTTGCAACAATCGATCGCCGGAGCTGGCGACCATCACAGGATCTATTACTAGAGCCGGACGAGGTTGAACGGACTCGAGGACATCGCATACCAGATCAATGATGGCTCGCGAGTAGAGCATGCCGGTTTTGACCGCGCTAACAGGAAAATACGTCAGGCTGAGGGTCAGTTGATCCTGAATGACATCCAGATCAACCGGTTGGATTGAGGCTACTTTGCCAGGTACCTCTGCGACGACGCAGGTTACTACTGTCTGCCCGTAGACGCCGAAATGACTGAAAGTCTTTAGATCTGCTTGGATACCGGCACCGCCGGAGCTGTCAGATCCGGCGATAGTAATAGCGACTGGGGGCATAATCGAGTGTGAGTGTAAGTGTGAGTGTGAGCAAGAGCGGACTCACGCTCGCGCTCACACTCGCACTCGTGCATACTATCCACGTGAAGTGCAGCTTTCGGGAAGTGGACGGTCTTCGAGTTGTCATCGATCGGGTAGTTTATGTCCCTACACTGGAGGCGCCACCGGATCGGCCATATCCATTCGTTTATTTCATTACAATCGACAACCAATCGGCTGAGACAGTTACAATCAGGGGTCGTAAATGGGTTGTTACCGACATTACCGGACAACAAATTGTGGTTGAGGGAGACGGCGTAGTCGGTGAGTTTCCCCGGCTTTGCCCAGGAGAACAGTTTTCCTACAACAGCTATCACGTCATCGGTACAAACAGTGTAGCCGACGGTGCGTTCCTAGGGGTGTCAGAGAACGGGGATCCTTTTGTCGTTCGGATTCCACGTTTTGAAATGAAGGTGCCGGAGTAGCAGGCGTCGGCCGTCCGCCGTTGCCCGTCTACTGTCGACCGTCCAACGCAGTGAAAAACGGTCGACGGTCGACGGAAAACGGAAGACGGATAACCACAATCGTTCACGCGTTTACGCGTGAACGATTGTGTCGACTCTCTGGTCGTGCTGTTCGATTGGGATGTCTGTGAGGACCTGGAACGAGAAGCAGACCCCAATCTTCCGAGTGGTTGGCGGGAGCATCGTGAGGAAGCGATCGTAATAGCCGGCGCCGCGCCCTAACCTCCTGCCTTGGAAATCAAAGGCGAGTCCGGGAACGAGCACGATGCTGGGCGGATCAGGAAAGATTGGCCCTTTGGGTTCGCGGATCCCAAACTGGCCCGGAACCAGTTCTGCGATGGATTCGATGTGGCAGAAAACCAGGTCTGATGCTTCGCATCGAGGGTATAACCAGTTTCGACTGCTAGATGACCTAGATTGCCAGAGCAGATCGATATCCGGCTCATTCCGAGCCGGCGCGAACAGAGAGACAACCGCGTCGGCCAGAATTCCTTGAAGCTGCTCGCAAATGCGAAGCGATTTCGCTTCGCGCTCTTTTGGCGAAAGGAGAATTAACTCGGCCAACATCCGCTGCCGGAGCTCCGCTTTGCCGGAAAAATTTGCCATCAGCCGATAATTCTATAATGGGTTTGTGTTGTGTCGAACAAGCCAACGAACCAGGGATACCGCGTCAGTTTGAAGCCTGGCAAAGGCTGGCTTCGCCGTAACTTTATCACTAAAGTGTACCTTCCGTCATTGTTCACTCGACGGAAAGGAGTTTCGACCGCACCGCGGCTTCCGGAGATGACCGCAAACGAAGTCTGCCTGACGTGGATTGGGCATTCCTCGTTTTTGATTGGTTGGAAAGGGCTGAATATTCTGGTCGATCCGATCTGGTCGCTCTGGTTAAAGCTGATAAAGCGAATGAAGCGACCCGGCATGCAGCTTCATCACTTGCCGGAGATTGACCTTGTCCTGGTAACACATGCCCATTTTGATCATCTGGATCGACGTACCTTGCGAAAAATCGCTGCTCTGCAGCCGATCATTGTACCTCATGGCGTGGGCAGTCTTGTTCACAACCTCGGGTTCAAACTAGTGCATGAACTGGCGCCATGGGAGTCTTTGAGCGTAGGCGGTATCGGTGTGACGCTAACGCCATGCCATCACTGGGGGGCGCGCGTCCTGCACGATCGATATCGCGGTTTTGGCGGATTCCATTTGAAGCTGGGTTCTCGAACGATTTTCCATTGTGGCGACAGCGCCTACTTTGCGGGCTTCAATGAGATAGGAGAACGGCTACCTATCGAGATCGCGCTTTTGCCGATTGGCGCGTATGACTCCCCAAGTAAGCGCGAGGTCCACATGAACCCTGAACAGGCCGTGCGCGCCTTCCTCGAACTGAAAGCGAAAGTTATGGTGCCGATGCACTACGGCACGTTCCGTCTCAGTTTCGAGCCGCCAGAAGAACCACTCGAAAGGCTTAAAGCGGAGGTAAAACGGAACGGGATCGAGGATAGGATCGTTGTCATGGAAGAGGGAATACCCAAGGTATTCTAAACGCCGACATCGCCGACAGCGCCGACAGCGGAAGGGCCCGTGGCGCACAACGAGATGTTGACCAGGAGCGGCGGCAACCATAGAACCCCCGCCTTCCATGAGATCGCTAGTTTGGTCAGTTGTCGGCGATGACGGCGATGTCGGCGTTACTTTTTCAAGCGAGCTAGAACGCTTGTCTTTACCTCTTCTTGGATCTTGTGAACCTCTTCCGGCTTGCGGTTGCAGATGACTGCGGCTACCAGCATTTCCCCGCGCCGATAGCGTGCGATGAAATTTTTCTTTTCACGCGATCCTTCAATTTCGGCCAGCAGATGCGGCGTGCTGAAGTCTCCAACAAAGTTAAAATGCATCCCGAGCACATAACTCGAACAGGTTGGAACGACCTCGAACTTTTGCCTTTTGCGGCCGGTCATGTTTGCGCCGGCCGTTAATCCTTGAGCGCGGGCCATTTCAACATTGGTGATCCGCTTTGCGCCGCCATAGATCCGGTCGGGATATAAAGCGATATCGCCCGCAGCGTAGATTCCTTTTTCGTCGGTCTCCAGATATTCGTTCACCGGACATCCGCTTGGGCTGCTTAGCGGTGTGTTGACGACCAGACTTAAATTGGGTTCGACACCAATGGCCACAATCGCCAGACCCGCAGGAAAGCGTAGCCCACTCTTTGTCTGGATATTTCTGACCACGGTTTTTCCTTCGAACCCATTCAGGTTTTCGTTCAGGAGCAGTTGAATTCCCGCGTCTTCGTAGAGATGCGTCAACCACTGAGCTGTATCCGGATCGAGCAGGTCCTGCCAGATGAACTTGTCTCGGCTTAAAAGACTTAGCTTGGCGCCGGAATGGAGCAGAGTCGAGGAAACCTCAGCTCCCAAATAACCCGATCCTACGATTACGACATGTTTTTCCGACAGTAGAATCTCCTGGATCGCTAAGGCATCGCGATAATTGCGGAGATAGACAACGTTTCCGAGATTTGCTCCCGCCACCTGCGGTCTCCTTGCCCGAGCGCCTGTTGCTAAGCACGCCTTACGGAATTCGATCGTCTGGCCGTTCTCGAGAACAGCGAGTCGGCGCTCAATGTTGAATTCTCTCAGAACCGTTCCGAGACGCAGGTCGATGTGCTTCTTCTTGTACCATTCGATCGGCTTTTCTGCGAGCTTCTCAGGCGTGACGAAATGACCCTTGAACGGCGTCTTCGAGAGTGGGGGGCGCTGATATGGGAGGTAAGCTTCGCTGCTGACAAGCGTTGCGGAGCCTTTTGGGTCGTGTTGACGCATTGCCTCGCAAGCGCTGGCAGCGGCAACGCCGCCACCGACAATCAGGTAGTCACGTTGGATCATTCTCGGCGCGCATTATATGAATGGGTTATGATTTTTCCGAAGAAAAATATTCATCCATGATTCTGCCGTCGCTCAGGCGAAGTTCAGGTCCAAACCTGTGCGTCCCTAAGAGGCCTTGGTCATTGCCCAGCTGGCCGAAAATGCAGAAGCCCAACAAAGAGCACGTGAATGACTAACTGGATAACGATTCCCTCAGGTTGTTTTCCTTTGACCGGCACGTCCACGGACAATCATTGTCCCGTTCTGCATCAGGGGTAGCGCGAACCGTTCGCCGAGTTTCTTTCGCAGATCGGCGCAGATATCGGGAAATCCATCGACGTATTCGGTATAAGCCAAGACGCCACCTTTTCCGGCCGGATAGTTCCAGCCGAGGACCGAGGCCAGATCTGCAATGCTGGAGTCCTTTACAATTCCTTCTTTGACGCAACGCAACGCCTCAATCGCTTGAATGGCGAACAACCGCTGCTCGATTTCCTTTGCAGGTGGCTGGTTGGGAGATCGCATAAAGATCTGTGACAATTCTGCCCAGTCAGACTGGTTCCCTTTTGCGTCGTAGTCGTAGATCCCTGCGTTGGTCTTTCTGCCAAGCCGCGACCGATTTGTGAACTCGCTCAAGATCCGAATGGCTTCTCTAGCTTCTGTACCCAGCTCAGGGGTGTCGAGCGTCTGTTCTAGTAGTTGATCCAGTCCGCTCAAATCGGCCATCGCAAGAGGGCCAATGATCATCCCAGAGTTGAGGGCCACATTATCGATGAGCCAAGGCGATGTGCCTTCACCGAGCATCAAAATGGCTTCTTGAACGTATGCTGCGGTAACGTGAGTTTTGAACGGATCCCCTTTGGTGACTACGGGTATCGTTTCAAGCACCCTGGCTAAACCGTCGGTCCCCTTTGCCTGATCGAGACCCTTAACTTCAATCCCCTCCGCCAAAGCGCGCATGCGTGTTCGATAGAGCGTCTCAATCCTATTTTTTGTCGAACGCGAGCCTTTGACGACAGCCCATTGCTCCGCTTCCAATCGTATCCCGGGATCAATAGACCGTTCCAATCCATCTTGAAAGCAGCGAAGAATAGCGGTTGGCGCGATTTCCTCCGGCGTGAAGCGGTGCCGAAGGCTGAGGTAGACATTTTCGAGCAAATGCCGATTTACCGCTGACTGGCTATAGGTTGGCGATGTTTCCGCTGCCTCAGTATCCCAAGGCTGTTTCGGTTGCGGGTCGCGCTGGATCCATTCGGCGACGGCAGATTCAGTGTCCGGTACCGAAATCCAACTTGGCGCATCGGCGACCGTGATTCGATCTCCTTTCAGTAGCATACGTGTAGCGACAGAAATGCCTGCGATTCGCGGCAAGCGCTGTGTTGCTCCTAAAACCGGCATCAACCCGTAAATCAGGCCCGGGAATGCTAACTGGATCGATCCGCTCGGCGCGAAACGAGTGTGGCAAGCTAACGCGATCTCTAACTGGAGCCATTGTAGCGGACCCCGAATCAAACCGACGATCGGTTTGCCGCTGACCTCCAATTTTCGCAGCAGTATGCGGAAGCGCTCAAACAACTGCTCCTGTGCGAGAAACTGATCAACGTCGAAATCCGCTGGGTCAGGTTCTAACTCCAGGATAATGGCCTTGGTTTCATCCTTGGCAATAGCAGTCTCAAGGGCGTGTGCCAGCTGCTCGGTTAAAGGCTGCCCGGCTACGCTAAAATGCGAACAGGCGATTTGCGCGGGCGCAGCGTTACTCATACCCGTTTCAAGACGGTGGCAACGCCCATACCAAGCCCCGTACACATCGTGATGAGGCCAAACTCTGCATCCCGGCGAATCATTTCATCAACAATCGTGCCGGTCAAAATTGCTCCGGTGGCCCCAACTGGATGGCCCATTGCAATTGCGCCACCTGCGACGTTGATCTTTTCAAAAGGGACTTTGGTTTTTTCCATGAAATAGAGCACTACGGAGGCAAAGGCTTCATTTACTTCAAACAGGTTAATGTCCGCTACCGAAAGCTTAGCGCGATCCAGCGCTTTCCGGGTCGCAGCCGCTGGCGCCGTCAGCATGATGCAGGGATCATCTGCCGCGCTCGCTGTCGCGATGATTTGCGCTCTCGCTTCGAATCCGAGTTCCTGGCCAATTCTCCGGTTACCAACGATCACAACGGCAGCGCCATCCGCGATGCCGGACGAATTACCTGGGTGATGCACGTGCCGAATCTTTGAGACTTGCGGGTATTTGTACCGAAGGAACGGATCGTAACTGAGGCCCGCTTTTTCGAAGGAAGGCTGAAGCTTGCCCAGGCTATCCCTGGTAACATTGTCGCGGACGAGTTCGTCTTTATCCAATACCAAGGTTCCGGTTTCACTTCGGACCGGTATAACCGACTTTGAGAACCAGCCTTGTTGCCATGCTGCGTGCGCACGTTGCTGGGATGCGGCTCCGATATCATCCACATCTTCACGTGTATACCCTTGCAAGGTAGCAATCAGGTCCGCTGAGACACCTTGTGGGATTTGCACCACAGAATCTTTGAACGAAATATCCGAGCCCATTGGTCCTCCGGAGCCGAATATTTTAACCAAAGAAAGCATCTCGATCCCCCCGGCAATGACCAGATCTGCTTGATTCGCCATGATCTTGGCGGTTGCAGCGTTGATCGCGTCCAGTCCCGATCCGCAAAAGCGAGAAACCATCAGCCCTGGGATGGTGACATCAAATCCTGAATTCAATGCGGCTGACCTGGCTAAATTGCCGCCTTGATCATTGAACTGTTCACAGCAACCCAGAATTATTTCATCGGTAGATTGGGCGATGCCGCGATGGCGTTGCTTAAGCTCTTTCAGGAGTCCGGTTACCAGGCTTAAGGGCGTCTGTGTATGCAGCTTTCCGGTGGCCTTGCCTCGCCCGCGCGGGGTTCGAACGGCGTCGTAAACGTAGACGTCAGCGAGGGAATTCATGAGAGGGATGGTTAGCATGTCAGGCTAATCTGACCCCTGTTCGTAATCAACTCGGGGTCTGTAGGGTGGCAGGTCCTGCCGCCGAAACCCATCGGCCAGCGTGCAAGGGAGTGGGCCCGCAATCCATGCCGACGGCAGGGCCTGCCACCCTACAGCGCCCGCATTCTGAGCGGTGGGCGGTAGACGGTCGTCTGTTGACGGTTAACATCGGCCCGGAAAGGGCCGATTGGGCTGCCTCTTGACACAACCGCATCTATATGGCTGATTCCCGGCTCCGCGTGAGCCGAAAATTGCCGTTGGTCCCTGAGTACTGGCCTGCTGGTCTGCTACTGCACACGCCAGGGGAAACCCGGCAAACCATAAGGAAACTATGCCCGTTCGTCTAGGACGTTTCGAAATGCCGAAGAGCCTCGCAAAAGATGAGGCGACGGCCACTGAAACCTTCGCAAAATTCGTCGCAGAGCCATTTGAAGCCGGATACGGTCACACTATCGGCAATTCACTGCGTCGAGTTCTATTGTCCTCATTGGAGGGAGCAGCAATAACTGCGATCCGCATTACCGGTGCCCAACACGAATTCGCTTCTCTACCGGGAGTCGTTGAGGATGTCACCGATATCATTCTCAATCTAAAGAAGATTAAATTTAAGGCGATTGACCACGAGCCACGGACCGTCTTCGTCAACGTAAATCGTGAAGGTCCCGTTACTGCCGGCGACATCAACACGATTCAAGGGATCGAAGTGCTCAATACGGATCAGATCATCTGTACACTTGATAAGAAGCAGAAGTTCGAGGCGGAATTCGATGTCGCGGTTGGTCGCGGTTTCTTCACCGGAGACGAAAACAAACGCCCGGATACGCCGATCGGCGTGATTCCAATCGACTCGATTTTCTCTCCTGTAACCCGCGTAAAGTACGGGATTGAGAATACGCGAGTTGGGCAACGCACCGACTACGACAAGCTCATCCTGGAGATCTGGACCGACGGACGAATCACGCCGGATGACGCCTTACTCCAGGCATCTGCAATCCTGCGGCACCATCTCGATGTGTTCGTGAACTACGACGACAATCAGGTCGAGTTCGATGAAACTCCAGAGGAAGTCAGTCAGGAGAATACCCGCCTGAAGAAACTTCTGAACATGAGCGTGAACGAGATCGAACTCTCCGTTCGTGCCGCCAACTGTCTGAACAACGCAAACATCACCACGGTTGGCCAACTGGCAATGAAGACCGAAGCCGAGATGCTGAAATATCGGAACTTCGGGAAGAAGTCATTGAATGAGATTAAAGAAAAACTGCAACAACTCGGCCTCAGTCTCGGAATGAAATTCGAGCCGGGTCTGGTTGAGAGTCCCGCCGGTCTCGATCGGATCGACGACAGACTGATATCGCTCTAGAACATTTATGCGGCACGCAAAGAAGACCTTGAAATTGGGCCGGAAAGCGGAACACCGGAACCTTTTGCTGGCAAACCAGGTTTGCAGCTTGATCGAGCACAATCGGATCAAGACAACACTGGCAAAAGCGAAAGCTGCGAGGCCG
Organism: bacterium; assembly: GCA_046727075.1. GTDB lineage: Bacteria > Verrucomicrobiota > Verrucomicrobiia > Chthoniobacterales > JAFAMB01 > JBKPBY01. Next base: position 11,658 of record JBKPBY010000258.1, read on the forward strand.
TTTGCCGAGAAAATGATCACTCTCGGTAAACGTGGGGATTTGCACGCGCGACGAACGGCGTTTGCCTTCCTGCGCCAAAAAGATGCGGTGAAGAAGCTGTTTGGAGAAGTTGCTCAGCGTTCTGCGAGCCGGAACGGTGGTTACTGCCGCATTGTGAAACTCGGTCCACGCACGAGCGACTCCGCGCCAATGGCGTATCTCGAGTTCGTGGACATCGCTCCGGTGGAAGAAAAAGCGCCGGAGGCGAAAGAAACGGCAAAGCCGAAGAAGAAGTAAAGATCGTCGCAACGCGACGACAAAACTCAGCCAGGGGTGATCCCGTCGCGGCGCATTCGCATCGACTTAAGGATCTTGATAGGGTTGCAGTCACCCGCTGGACCGTCGAGTGGGAAGCTCAACCCACGGTGAAGCTGGAAGCTTCGACCGAATCCTCCGGATTCACCGTGGGTTGATCTTCTAGAACGACCTTCACCGCCTTAACTTGACGCACGTGAGTCGCGGCCGACGAACCCCTGGTAGGGTCGAAATTATTCTTATCCTGAAACGGCTCTCAATCTCAATCGCCCAACGCGACCTTCGTTTCCTCGCTCTCGATCGTCACTGGCGTTCCGACAGTCACCATTCTCCAGATTATCGCCGCATCCCAGTTGGCTAGCCGGATACAACCATGGCTACCGGTGCGCCCGATAGTTTCGGCGTTTGGGCAACCGTGGATGCCGTCTCCGGGCCGATTCAACTGCATCCATAGGATTCCAACGGGATTCCTGGGGCCTGGTGGCAAATCGTAGTGTTCATCGGTGCGTTCCCCTCGATTCAACACGCCTTGATCCCACCGAAACCAAGGGAACGTAGTGATTCCGATGATCTGCCAGTCACCGATTGGCGCCGGATGTTCGCTGGAGCCCGGAGTGATTGGAAACGATGCGATGAGATGATCGTTCTCGAGCACTTCAAGCATCCGAGTGGTGACGTTGATATGAATCTTCCGGTTGGCCAAGCTCGCATCCCGCGGCGGGTTCTTTATCAATGGCAGCTGATCAATTCGGAACGGGTCTTCTACATTCGGAACTCTGACGGTATCGCCAGCTTGCAACGCATCGATGTTTCTATCTGGATTGAGATGTGCAAGGAATGCCCGCGAGGTGTGAAAACGTTCCGCGATCACTTCTCGCAGATTG
>JBKPBY010000259.1:0-7928 GCA_046727075.1 bacterium
GCCGTTTACGCTGTAGTCGTAGCGTACATCGTCAAAAATGAAAAATTCTGCCTCGGGTCCGAAGAAAGCAGTATCGGCAATTCCGGTGCTCTTCAGGTACGCTTCGGCCTTTTCCGCGACGCCTCGCGGGTCACGCTCATAGGGCTCGCGGGTAATTGGATCTTTGATTGTGCAAATGAAGCTCAGTGTCGGCTCCGCATTAAAGGGATCCACCCAAGCTGTCTCGGGATCAGGTATAACGAGCATGTCGCTGGCGTGGATGACCCGCCAACCGCGGATACTCGATCCATCGAAGCCTAGACCGTCCGTGAACAGCTCTTCGCTATATTCGTTTAATGTCGTGGTGAAATGCTGCCACGTCCCGAGAAGATCGGTGAATTTGAAATCAATGAGTTTGATTCCTTGTTCTTTAATAAGTGCGGTGACTTCTGCTGGCGTCATAAACTATTCAATATTGGATGCATTAAAGTTCTTCAACAGAATCTGATCTGCGGCGAACTGCTCTAGCCTAAAAGAAGGAGCGAGGAAGCGGGACTCCCTCCAAGCCCACTTCCTCGCGAGAATCCGCGCCCCGCCTCATGAATCGCCCTGGCCTCCCTTTGATTCGTTCGTAGCGGCGGCACGAATAAACATTCGGCCCTCCCCGAATGAAGCGACTTAAGAGAAGTAGCAGTATGCGTGCCAAGGCGTTGGAAAGATGTGCGCCTCGAGGAGAAGGAGTGCTTGCGAGAGGAGCTGGCGGCAATTTTGCAGGGTTATATGCAGAATGGCAAAAAAGACGCATTCGGCTACGGGAGGGGCGACGAAAGGGGTTCTCTCGCACTTGCCCCGACCGCTCCTCCAGCTTGCTCTTCTCAATGGATCGGCCCAGTTTGCTTCATTTCATGGTTAGCCTAGTCATTCCCGACAGATGGCAGCAGGAGGCGGTCAGACTTTTGCGCGAAGGAAAAGATGTTGTTGTTGATGCGCCAACCGGGGCTGGGAAGACATACATTTTTGAGCTTCTCTACGACTCCATCCGCGGCCAAGCTGTGTTTACTGTTCCAACGCGGGCTCTGGCCAATGATAAGCTTGCCGAGTGGAGAACACGTGGCTGGGACGTCGGCATTTCGACCGGTGACATCGCGGAAAATCTGGAAGCGAGAGTTGTCGTTGCGACTTTGGAGACCCAAAAGGATCGGTTTCTGCGTGGTGAAGGCCCTCGTTTACTGGTGATTGACGAGTACCAATTGCTCGCTGATCCGGTGCGCGGTGTGAACTACGAGCTGATCCTGTCGCTGGCGCCTGCCGAAACACAACTTCTCCTTTTGAGTGGAAGCGTTGGCAATCCGAACGATGTCGTCGACTGGCTTCGCCGAATCGGGCATTCGGCCGAGCTCGTCGAACACAGAGAACGACCGGTTCCATTGGATGAAGTGATACTTACCGATTTGCCGGGACGCTCTTCGGTGCGCGGCTATTGGCCGCGGTTGCTCTCTCGCGCGCTGCAGGCCGATCTTGGGCCGGTATTGGTTTTCGCTCCACGCAGGAAAGCGGCAGAGGATCTGGCGCAATCACTTGTAAACAGTTTGCCACCCGACGAGCCGCTTGTGCTTAGTCAGGAACAGGGACTACTTGTGGGCGAACCACTGGCAAAGCTATTGCGTCATCGCGTTGCGTATCATCACAGCGGGCTTAGCTACGCGGTGCGCGCAGGAGTGATTGAGCCGTTGGCTAAACGCGGACAGTTACGTGTGGTGGTCGCGACCATGGGTCTGGCGGCCGGGATCAATTTCTCAATGCGATCGGTTCTCGTCACTGGAACGCACTATCTGGCGGGCAACTTTCAACGTCACGTCCGGCCGGATGAACTGCTGCAAATGTTTGGCCGGGCAGGGCGCCGAGGTTTGGACGAGACCGGTTACGCTCTTGTGACACACGAAGTACCACGGTTATTCGAGGCGCATCCGCTTCGGCTCAAGCGCGCGGAGCCTCTTGATTGGCCTTCACTTTTAGCCGTGATGCAGAAGGCGGCTATTTTGGGACAGGATCCGTTTCAAAGAGCTATCGAAGTATCGCGGCGGCTCTTTACCACGCGAGCGGCGGTCATTGGAATTGAGGGTTACTATCGCGAGCCGGACCGGCCATGTGGCATCCGGGTAGATGTTGAGAGGGGTCGATTTGTGCGCAGGCACAAAGTCGAAATGCAGAACTCGCATGGGGAGTGGGAGACTCAGCCGCCGCCTATGCCTACAACGTTGGATGCAATCTGGGTCCGTTCATCCGAGAATCGTTGGAGACCGGCTCTTACAGTGGCGGAGACGCTCAAGGACCTTGGTTTCGGATCATTGTGCAAAATCCGGGTCGATCGCAAACGCTACGAATATGGAAAGGAAGTTCCGGTTGCTGTGGTTAGCGCGGGTAAATGGGGTCCGGTTAAGTGGCTGAAGAAGTTTCTCAAAGAAAAATATTCGCTCATTGCGGTAAAGCGCGCGTTTAGCCAAGGCGAGTTTCGAGAAATGGTTATGCCGTTGATCACGGTTAAGATGGGCGGCCAGCTTCACGACATCGTTGAACGGAAAAACATCATGGTTGCGCGATTCCGGTTTGGGCATTTCAGCGTTCAAGGATATCTAGGAACCGATCAACGATGGCTGAGTAATCCGGAAACGCGGCGAGCTTATCCCGATGTCTGCCGGGAATGCCATTATCGAGCGGAGTGCGAATCATTGGACCTGACACCCACTCCGGCATTTGCCTGGCTTCAGCTTGGATTGATCGACGAGAAAGGGTTCCCAACGCGACGCGGCGTTTTGTTCAGCTTTTTCAATCAGGGTGAAGGCCTGGCAATCGCGGCTTCTCTAGAAGAAGAAACCTATCCGGTTAGCGACTTATTGTATGACATCGGCAATCTTCGAGCCGGTCACCGTTTTTCGATGGATGAATCACCATTCGGAGGCCGGCTCGGCATTGTTTGTCAGGAGACGTATCGCCGCGCCGAGTTTCCTGGATATTTGGAAATGGGCGTTCCGCCCGGGTACGGTGCCGGCGCCTCGGAAGTCATTCGCGATGTAGTTGAATACCAGGTCCCACGGCAAAAACTGACAAACGAACTTTTGCGTGCCGGAGATATCGAGCGCGCTGTCACGGAGTGGAGAAGTTTGTTGCGGCAAATAGTTCATGCGCCGGATCTGCCGTGGGATCGTTGGATGCAGCTTAAAGAACTGGCACGGGAACATGTCGATCTCACAAAGAGTCCCGCGCAACAGCGACTGCCTGAGCTTTTGCCGGCACAGGTGAGGATGCGGGCAGGGAATTCAAGACTGATCAGACAAATGGGAAACGCGGGTGCCTAGGACTGGTACCTCCCCTCGGCTGCAAGACGCTGTTCTTGCACTTTCTCGCCTCCTGCAGTCCTATAATCTGCTTCACATGGATTCGGATTCCGAACAGCAGTTACCAGCTGCGCGATGGGCTTATTGGCTGATGGGTATTTTCCTGACAGGAATGCTGATCGTGTCGTTCACGGTGTGGCTCGATCGGCGGAACCGGACAAACCTCGAGCGGATAAGCCAGCCAACTGCTGTCGGCGACCCGATTACCATCGGATTTGACCCTCGTCAGAATCCAGGTCACGAAGTCCTTCGCTGGAAAGGGCAGGGCTACTTTTTGCAGACCAATGAGTTAGCCCAGCTCCCTGATTTTGATGTGCGCAAAGCAGGGAAAGATGACAGCGGCAAAATCGAGCTTTATCAATCGCCGAAACAGTCCGATCCGAGGATCGTTTTGGTCAAGTTTGCGTCGGGGCAATTTGTAGTGCTTACGCCGAGGTAATGTAGTGCGTCACGTCATTCCTTTGAGCCTGAAATATTCGACGGCTTCGCGGATAGCGAGAGTATCTGGTTGCGATAGGTCTCCCTTGAACCAGTCGATTCCCGGGTCGATCCCAGGCACCGGCGCCTTCAAAGATCGCGTCAGTCCGCGAACCTTTGCGCCGGCATCAAGCAAGGCGGTTGCTACGTGCCGCCCGATGAAACCGCGAGCGCCGGTTACCAATACCAGATCACCTGTCATATGAGTGCTGGTGGTCATGCTAGTGCTAGTTTTCTAAGTTCCAACCACTAGACGCTGGGCCAAAACCACTACTTGCTTTGACGCGCTTTGTTCCAGGCGCTTAATAAAAATCCAGCACCGATCAAGAACATGAACAACGAAAGGAATTGCCCCCGGGTGAATGGCCCGGTCAGCGGGGCATCTGGTTCACGGAAAAGTTCCCCAATGATTCGCATGACGGGATAGAGGATAAAAAAACAGCCTGTGGTAACCCCGTCAGGGCGCCTGACCTTTAACCGAATCAGGAACAAACAAGTAAATAGCAAAACCCCTTCAAGCAGTGCTTCATACAACTGGCTCGGATGGCGCGGCGTCAGGACGGTAGCGAGCATCTCACGCACTGGCGCGCTGTGCCGGGCAGCATCGATGATAGCTGGAACCGTGTTCAGACTCGGATCGATCTGAACAGCATTTTGGATCGCCTGCGATGCCTCATCCGGATGGTCCAGTAACTCCGCAGGAAACTGCATGGCCCATGGGGCCGACGCTGCTCTGCCAAACAATTCGCCATTGATAAAATTGGCGAGGCGTCCTGCGAATAACCCAATCGGAGCAGCCGTAACTAAATTGTCTCCGATGCCTGTCCACGAAAGATGATGTCGCCGGGAGTAAATCCAGGAAAAAATGACCAAGCCGAGGATACCGCCGTGGCTTGCCATGCCACCATCCCAGACGCGGAAAATGCTGAGCGGATCTTCGGTCAGCATATTCGGCCGGTAGAACAGCACATATCCCAGGCGCCCTCCGATCAGTACCCCGAATATCGCGGCATAAAATACAAAATCGCCAACCTGATTCTCTTTGAGCGCGCCGTATCCTTTTCTGGCGAGCCACTTCATAAGGTACAACGCCGCGATAAATCCGAAGATATAAGCGAGGCCGTACCAACGGATTCCCAGCTGTTCGTTAAACTGGATCAGGAATGGGCTGAGATGATGGACGTAGAAAGCAAGGGGCATTGGTGGGCTTGAGAGGTCTATATTTGGTAGGGTCGCCCGGCAGCAATTTGAATCGCGGGGTTGTGCCGTGGCATTAGCTGAGACCAAATTGGTGCTGGGCGACCTCGTACGGCCGCCACGTCGAGGAGGCCTTTGCGGGCATTTCTTTCGCGTTCCATGGGTCTCGGCGGCAGGGTCAGCCTTCGCCAAAGGCTATGGCAGGACAAGCTCTGTCGCCTACAGCTAGCGTTGAATGGTCGGCCCTACCGCTATAGGTTTCCCTTATGCAGGAAATCGGCAAATTCGTCCTGATCTTAGGCCTCGTTCTTGCCGTGGTCGGGTTCTTGATTTGGCGAACTCCAGGTCTCTTTGGCTGGGTCGGCAAACTACCAGGCGACATCTCTATCCGGAAAGGTAACACGTCGTTTTATTTTCCGATTGTTACCTGCATCGTGGTAAGCATCATCTTGACGCTGATAAGCTGGCTGTTCCGGCGCTAATCTGCGTCCAGCCTCATTTTGATTGAGTGATTCCTTCCGGTGATACTTTGATATTCGGACAGGAATCGATCCAGCGTGAGCCTTCCGGCATCGCCCACCTCACAGCGTTCCGCAAAACCAGCTGCACTTCCGGTTGATAATAGGTTGGATAACTTTCGTGACCTGGGCGGAAATAAAAGATCTTACCGTTCCCCCGTTTCCAAGTGCATCCGGAGCGAAACACCTCGCCACCTTCAAACCAGGAGATGAATACGGTTTCATCCGGGGTCGGAATGGCAAACGGTTCCCCGTACATTTCTTCATGCGGTATCTCGAGGTAAGGACCAAGGCCTTGAACGATGGGGTGACCAGGATTGCAGACCCAGAGGCGTTCCTTTTCTGCGGCCTCGCGCCAAGTAAGCGAACAGGTCGTCCCCAAAAGGCGCTTGAAGATTTTAGAGTAGTGCCCGGAATGCAAGACAATCAGCCCCATTCCTTCCAACACCCGCTTTTGGACTCGATCGACCACAGTGTCGCTGACTTCGTTATGTGCGACATGTCCCCACCAGAGTAGCACGTCGGTCTGCGCTAAGCGTTCTTCGCCAAGACCATGCTCCGGGTCCTGTAAGGTCGCGGTTTCCACCGGGACCTCGGCACGCAGGATGCTCGCGATCTGAGCGTGGATTCCATTCGGATAGACTGCTCGAATCTCTTGCGATCTTTGCTCGTGAACGTTCTCGTTCCAGACGACGACTTTATTCATTGTTGTTGAGTTGAACTTTGGGTCTTCGGTCGCCGTTGGATCGTGATCCGTTTGATTCGCGCATCGTCATTTGGGCTGAAGCTCATGACGTAGGGATCATCTTTCAAAAGGTTATGCACGATCCGGCGATCGTAAGAATTCATCGGTTCCAGCTTAACCGGTCGACCGGAAATACGGACGGTATCAGCAATCTGACGAACCCGTTGCCGCAACTGGTCGTCGCGCATCGCGCGCCAATGGCCCACATCGACCTGCACCCGTGGGGCATTTCTGTCTTGCGACTGAAGTATCCGATTTAGCAAGAACTGCAAATCCTCAAGTGTGGCGCCGTTGTGCCCGATCAGGAACTCGCTTTCGGCGGTAAACACCTGAAGCTGGCGCCCGCCCTCTGTCTCAATCTCCTGTATTTCGGTGACGAAACCGAGGTAACCCAGCATCGTGTCGAGTATTTCCTTGGCTTCCATGAAGTTGAGTGTGGGTGTGAGTACGAGTTACGGGATAGTCCAACAGTTATCTTTATCGGTAGCTTTTCTTTTTCGCAACCGCAGTCGGTTTAGCAACTTTTACCAGCTGTGGTTCTGCTTGGTTCCGTGTGAGTAGCATCTGCCCGATGAAGAACAGGTTTTGAACCGTCCAATACAGTGCCAATGCCGAAGCGTAGTTGTAACAGAACACAAGGAAAATCACTGGCGTGAAAAGCAGAATCCGTTGTTGAGTTGGATCGCCTGTCTTCGGCGTCAGACTGATCTGCAAAACTGAGGTAGCAGCCATCACAAGCGGCAAAATATTAATCGGGAAGCCGGATAGATGGAAAACAGTGTCGGGCTGCGATAGATCGCGTACCCACAAAAAGGTGCTATTGCGAAGCTCGATTGCCTTATCAAGCATGCCATAGAAACCGAAGAAAATCGGGATCTGGATCATCATCGGAAGGCAGCCACCAAAAGGATTGACGCCGTACTCTTTGTACAGCTTCATCGTTTCCTGATTCAGGCGCTGCGGATCGTCCTTATACTTTTCTCGCAGATCGTTGATGAGGGGCGAAAGCTTCGCCATCCTGCGCATCGACTTTGTCGCCGCGTTCTGCACTGGCCAGAGCAAAGAACGAATGATGAGCGTCAGGATGATGATGGCCAACGCGTAACTCCCTACCCAAGCGTGAAGGGTGTTTAGCGAGGTCAACAGCAGGACACTGATCCATTTGAAGAAACCGAAGTTCATCACGTCCGTTTTCTCATTTGGCAGGCGAGCAAGCCGGCCGTATTCCTTCGGTCCGGAGTAGATCGAGAAATCGATCGTTTTAGTTTCTCCAGGCGCCAGGGCGAATCCTGGGACTTCCAACGCTCCTTGGATGCCGATTACCGGTGGCTCCGTGCCGTGAGGCGGTGCAGTGACTCGGGTTGCCCAGACTTGCGTGCCGGCATCATTGGTCGGTGCCAGAATGGTTGTGAAATATTGGTTACTAACAGCAGCCCAAAGGATCTTCGCAGCCGACTGAACATAGACATCCTGGCCGGGGCCTGTCTGGAAGAAAAGAAAGCTCCTCGGATTGAACCAGTTAACGTCAATGGCGGTGCTCTTGCCTTCCCGATACCAGACGAACTGAGTGTTTATTGATCGATCACTGCTGTGGATCTGCTGTGCACCACCGGTGCT
>JBKPBY010000260.1:0-14484 GCA_046727075.1 bacterium
ACGCCACGCCGACCGTCAACAAAGGACTCTCAATCTTCGTGAAACGTTCCAACAAGCCGGCAGTTGGCGGCTTGGTGTGCTTGTGGTGACGTACTTTATTGCCATAGCTGGATTCGGCATGGTGACGGTGATCTTTCCACAAGTCTGTGACCGCCGGTACAGCCTGAATCAAAGCCAGATCAGCTACATCTTTGTGATGGTTGGATTGATCGGCGCCCTTATTCAGGGAGGTGGTATTGGTCGTCTGGCAAAACGTTTTGGGGACGCGAGTCTGGCTGCCACCGGTTGCGCGCTGATGGCGGCAAGCATGGTGGTTATGCCATTGGCTAGCACAGTCCCGCTCTTCCTGTTGTTCGCTGCCGGGCTGGCAATCGGTAACAGTCTGTCGCAGCCTACGCTCAATGCTCTGGCCTCCAAAGGCGCGAGCGCGGCTTTGCAGGGTCGGGTGCTTGGTGTGCTTCAGTCGGCGGGAAGCTTAGGCCGGGTTTTTGGACCGATTATCGCTGGAATGCTGCTTCAGGAAGATCATCTGCAACCAATTCAGCAATATGGGAACACGCCGTTTGTGGCTGGAGGGATTTTAATAGCGGTTGCCTTTGCGTTTGCGTTGACGCTGCGTCGATCGTCCGCCAAGGAACTTGAGTCTCACATCCGGCCCGAAGCTGAGCTAAGGCACAAATGAGCTTGGCGCTTCGGAGGCGACGCGGCCCTGTAAGGGCAGCAGAAGGGGGTGCCACGATCCGAAATCGCCGAGGTCGCGCGCCTGTACCATCCGTTCAGGATAATCTATATAAAATCGGCGTTACGAGGAGTTCTCCGGCTAACGCCGGATCACCCCTGGCTGAGTTCTGTCGTCGCTTTGCGACTCCTACTACGGCTTCTTGGGAGATGCGGCGGCCTTTTCAGCAGCAGCATTTTCCTTTGTGGCTTGTCCTTTAGCGGCGGTGGCGGCGTTCGATGCTGCCAGCTTTTTGCGCTGAGCCGGAGTCAGAATCGCGTCGATGTCGCTGTCGAATTTACTCTTAAGGGCATCCAGTTTCTTGGTGTTGCCCTTCGCGGCTGCCCGATCGTCGACATATTTGTCGATGATAGCCTTAGCTTTTGCCTCTTGATCTGCCTTCAACCCGACTTGGTTCTTCAGCCGAGTCAGCCGAGCTTTCTTTACCGTGTCCGAGGATGCCGCTTCATCTTTTTTTGTCTCCGTCGCGTCACCAGTGGCAGCACGAACCATTCCTTGCGATGCCGGCGCCGATTGTGATGCTGGCATGTTTGAGGAGGAGGCCTGGCCGGCGGTTCCGCCCGGGGAGGCGAAACCGGCAGCAACGCTAGCCGCGAGCAACATGGCGGGGAAAAGGGATTTCAGCTTCATATTAAAAACAAACCCTCACTTACGTAATTAAGTTGCGCAATTTCGCAGGCGGGCCCCCAGCATTGCATCGCCATTCGAGCTGATACCAAATGATGCTGCCGCAGTGCAAGTTACAAAGCGCCGCCTTCAACGAAGCCAGCCTGCCAGATCCTTAGACCAATAAGTGATAATCAAATCCGCGCCGGCTCTTCGGAACGCAGTCATCAGCTCTAGAACCGTACGTTTCTCGTCCAACCAACCTTGCTGCGCTGCCGCTTTCATCATCGCGTACTCGCCACTCACATTGTAGACGGCAGTAGGCAGCTCAAACCGTTCTTTCACGCGCCAGAGAATGTCCAGGTATGCGATGCCTGGTTTGACGATGAGCAGCTCGGCTCCTTCCTCGATATCGGTTGCGACCTCTCTCAAGGCTTCGAGGGCGTTGGCAGGATCCATTTGATACGAGCTCCGATCCCCAAATTGTGGTGCGCTTTCCGCAGCATCCCGAAACGGCCCGTAGAACGCGGAACTGAACTTCGACGCATAGCTCATCACAGCGGTATCGGTTAAGGCGTGGCTGTCCAGTCCGGAACGGATCGCACCAACTCGCCCGTCCATCATGTCGCTGGGCGCGACTATATCCGCTCCTGCTTCAGCCAGGCTGATTGCGGTCCTGACCAGCAGCTCTACCGACGCATCGTTTTCTATCTGATAGCGGCCATTCACTTTTGCGATTACTCCGCAATGGCCGTGGGACATGTATTCGCAAAGACAGACGTCCGCAATCACTGTCAGATTTGGCACCGCCTTTTTGATTGCTGCAACCCCGCGTTGAGTAACGCCGCTTGGCGCATACGCTTGAGAGGCCACTTCATCTTTCTCTTTAGGAATACCGAATAAAAGGAGCGCCGGAATTCCAAGATCCGCTGCAGCCCGCGCCTCGTCGACGGCCCGGGTAACAGACAGCTGCGAAATCCCCGGCATACTCGGGACTTCGAGGCGATCATCAACCTTCTCAGAGATGAATAGCGGATAGATGAGCTGGTCCACACTTACCCGGGTTTCCCGAACCATCTGCCGAATGGTTGGGGTAGAACGGAGCCTTCGGGGCCGATGGGTAAGATGGAGCATGAAATATATTATGTTAACGATCGGCACACACAAGGGCTTACCATTCGGCAACCGATCCGTCCGCTAGCCGCCAGAGCGGATTTTTCCAATCATGACCCTTTTTTGCGGCCTCGCGGACCGCTTCCTCGTTGATTTCTATGCCCAGGCCTGCGCCACTTGGTATGTCGACGTATCCATCGATATAACGGAAAACCGTTGGGTCCGATAGGTAATCGCCGAGTTCACCACCAACATTGTAATGGATTCCCAGACTTTGCTCCTGAATCAGCGCGTTGGGAACGCAGCCATCCAATTGAAGGCTGGCAGCGAGGTTGATTGGCCCGAGGGGACAATGTGGTGCGACAGCGACGTCGTAAGCTTCCGCCATGCTGGCAATCTTATGGACTTCGCTGATGCCGCCGGCATGCGACAGATCCGGTTGAATAATGTCGACAACGCCGAGCTGGAGAAAACGCTTGAAATCCCACCGGCTGTAAAGGCGTTCCCCCAACGCGATTGGTGTAACCGTGTGCCGGGCTATCTCTATTAACGCCTCCGAATGCTCGGACAAGACCGGTTCTTCAATAAACATCAGTCGGAAAGGATCGAGCTCTGCTGCAAGCACCTTGGCCATTGCACGATGGACTCTTCCGTGAAAATCGACAGCGATCCCAAAATCCTTTCCTACAGCATCTCGGACCGATCCAACCCGTTCGATGATCTCATCCACCTTTACCGGTGAATCGACATAGTGCAGTCCGGCAGAAGCGTTCATCTTGATCGCTTGGTAGCCCTGCGACTTTTTTTCTTTAGCGGCGCTTGCGACTTCGGATGGTTTGTCTCCGCCGATCCATGAATATACCTGGATCCGTTCACGTACCTTTCCGCCCAGCATCTGGTGGACGCCTAAGTTGTACCGTTTTCCCTTGAGGTCCCACAACGCCTGATCGATGCCGGCTATCGCGCTCATCAAGATCGGGCCACCCCGATAAAAGCTGCCGCGGTAAAGTACCTGCCAGATATCTTCGATGTCGTCTCCGTTCCGCTCCAGCACATAGCTGGCCAGTTCCGTTACTGCGGCAGCGACGGTGTCCGCTCTCCCTTCGACGACCGGTTCACCCCAGCCGCTGAGCCCATCTTCGCTTGTAATCTTCAGGAAAAGCCATCTGGGCGGGACTTTAAAGAGCTCTAAGTTGCGAATTTTCATGGGAATCCGAAAGGAACTGAGATCTAGTATTTCCTACTGAACCACTCTCGCAATGCCATCATTTCTCTTGATCAACCTCAACAATACTTCCACCAAATTGGCGCTGGCAGACGAGGAGATGCTGATTGATCGGCGAGTGGTTCCGACCAAGTCGGTTTCGCTTTCATCTATTAAACGCGCTCTCAAACGCTGGAAATTTGATCGTATTCTTCTTGGATCGGTGGTTCCGAAAAAAACAGTGGTCTTTCGGCACTTGTTTGGAAATCAGATGAAGGAGGTTTCCCCAAAGCTGAATTTGGGTATCGGGATCAGTTACCCGGATCCGGGTAAGATAGGTGCTGATCGTCTGGCGAATTCGGTCGCTGTGACTGCGCATTACGGATCTCCCGCGGTCGTAGTTGATTTCGGCACGGCAGTTACCTTTGACATCGTATCGGAAAAAGGAAGTTACCAGGGAGGCGTGATTGGTCCAGGGCTCGCTGCGATGACTGAATATCTACATCAAAGGACCGCTCTTTTACCTCGCATCCGACTGGAAGAGCTCGTCGAACCTCCCAGTCCTATTGGCAAAACAACAAGGTTGGCGATGATGGCAGGCGCAGTCCATGGTTATCGAGGCTTGGTCCGGCAGATTCTCAGTGAGGTGGTCCGCGAGTTGAACGGCAAAGTGCATATTGTGGCCACTGGGAGCTACGCTGATTTGATCGCGGCCAAGCTTCCAGAGTTGCAAATTGTTGATCCGGATCTCACTCTGGAGGGACTGCGAATCATCGCGCTGAGGAATCCCCTATGAGCACCGCTACGGCAATCGGTTTTGATATGGGCGCCACCAGCACTAAAACTGGTGTCGTTAAAGATGGAGTAATCCTTCAGAAGGGAAATGTGATCGAGACTCGCCAGGACGGAGACACCGGAAAACTCATCGAAGCTTTTGTGAACGAGATCTTGCGTCTGAGATCGCTCTACCCAGAGGTGCAGGCAGTCGGCTTCGGCGTACCTGGAATCATCAATCCGATTGACGGAGTTGTTGTAAATCTTACCAACGTGAAGGGCTGGCACGATATACCGCTTCGCGCCGTCATCGGTGAAAAAACAGGGTTGGTTACCAACCTGGAAAATGACGCGAAGGCTATGGCATACGCTGAATGGAAGCACGGGGCCGGCCAGACCGCGCCTAATGTTTTCTGCGTGACACTTGGGACAGCCGTCGGAGGCGCTCTGATATTGAATCGGCGCCTCTACCGCGGTGCGACTTGGGTCGCTGGTGAAATCGGCCAGATGTCGATCGATTATCGCGGCGTAGAATTTGTCTACGGTAACAACGGAGCGCTCGAAGCGTATGTAGGTCACCGAAAAATCGCTGCACGAGCGAAAGAGATTTATGCCGAAGCGGGCATTACCATTTCCGACGAGCAATCATATCCTGAAAATTTGACGAAAGCGGCGGATAACGGAGATGAGATTGCGGAGAGAGTTTGGGCCGATATCGGTCTAAAAATTGGCGTTGGATTAACCAATGTAATTTGGTTGATCAACCCGGACCGGATCGTTATTGGGGGCGGCGTGGCGAATGCTGGCAAACGGCTGTTTAACTACATCCGGCATACGATTCAGACCCGCTGCGAGAAGACTTTTTGGGAGCAGCTCGAAGTGGTACCGGCAACATTGGGCAACGACGCCGGAATCATCGGAGCTGCGACGCTGGCATTAGAATCGGAGTTTCTGCCGAGCTCTAGTGCAAATCCTCGCTGACGACGCTGCGCTGTTCTCTGGAACCCAGGATTTTGGCTTGCTGAACGACTACCTCAGGGTCCTCATTGAAACGGTACCCATGACAACTTGGGCAGGTAGCTGCCCGTTTTGCGACGATCGAGTCACAGCCCTCGCAGACCTTGTATAGATGCGGTTCTTCAGCAATTTTCGCTGCTTTTGCGGCCCGCTCTCTGAGAGACATAGCGTAAATTTGCGATGGAGAACGTCGGATTTCAAGGATTCAAAACAATAAACGTTGGGTTCAGGTTCGCCCGGCACCAGTTTGAAGTCCGTGAACGCTGTGGCATAGCCTCTCGGAAGCTTAAACTGGTGCTGGGCGAATCCCACCAGCGCCATCAAAATCTCACAGACTTAACGTCCCGCCCGGCACGAGATAGTTCTGCACATAATCCTTAACGCCTTCCTCCAGCGTGAAACGGGGCCCAGAATAGCCGGTGCTTTTAAGTCGGTCGATGTTGGCCTGGGTAAAATACTGGTACTTACTCTGCATCCCGGCCGGCATTTCAATGAATTCGATTTGCGGAGGCTGGGATAGAGCGGAAAAGACAGCGTTGGCAAGATCAATCCAGGTCCTTGCTTGACCGGATCCCAGATTAAAAAGCCCGTTTGCTGTCTGCGTTGTCGCGAGGTGAATCGTCATCTCGATCGCGTCTTTTACATAGAGAAAATCGCGCTTCTGTTCGCCATCCTTGAATTCCGGCCGGTAGCTTTTGAAAAGCTTGATTTTTCCTGTCTCGAGCACTTGCTCAAAAGCTTTGTTGACCAGGCTCCGCATGTCGCCTTTGTGGGACTCGTTCGGGCCGTACACGTTAAAATATTTCAATCCAACAATCCTGGAGAGCCAGCCGCGGCGGGCCGTATGCAGATCGAACAGGTGCTTTGAATAGCCGTAAGGGTTTAACGGTCGTAACGACTCCAGCTGTCCAGCGTCATCGAGCATACCTCGCGATCCGTCCCCATAGGTCGCGGCTGAGGAAGCATAAACGAAGCGCGCTCTCCGGCGCAGCGCCCACTCACAAAGGGTCACCGTGTAGCGATAGTTGTTTTCCATCAGGTAACCGACATCCTCTTCGGTCGTAGTGGAACAAGCCCCGAGGTGAAAAACGAGCTTCACCTCTTCCACATCGGGACCGTCGATCACGACCCGATCGAGCAACTCATCTGAGGCCAGATAATCATCGAATCGCAGCGGCGCCAGGTTCCTCCATTTTTCGTCATGTCCGAGCTGATCGGAAACGAGAATGTTTTCGACGCCGAGTCGGTTGAGGGCCCAGATCAGAGCACTTCCGATGAAACCTGCGCCGCCGGTGACCAGGACTTTGCCGCTGGTCAGGATTTCGTCTGCCTTATTCACAATTTGAAATCACGAGCCGATCGACGTTGATTGCGCAATTAAAATCTTCAGTTGGATGCGAACGGATCGCCGCAAAAAGCTCGCTATCGCAGGGATATTCCTTTTGGGCATGATCTTCGGTGTTGGTGTCGTTTGTCTAGTCTTGTTCTTCCCGGGGCGCAGACCGGCACCTGACACGTCGAGGCTGACCGCAACTTTTGAGGGTGCGGCCCAACGAGCTCTCCGAATGCCGGAGGTTACGGATACCGAGGTGGAGCGGGTGATTGATAAACCGAACCTCGATACCGAAGTGGAACGGATCAAAAGGCTTGCCGGCAAACTTGGTGGGACGGCGGTGCAAGGCGTCGGCGATGATGCTGGCGTGGACGTGTTGGCCGAAATTCCACCAGAGTTGACCCATCAGTTCTCTGACGCCGTCAAGGATCCGGCAAAGGAGCCGGTTACATCGCCCCAAGTTCCAAACGAGGATGCCAAGGCGTTCGTTGCTGTGAAGTTGAAATTCCGGGAGTCGAAAGAATGATTGTCGTGACCTTCGCCGTCCGGCAGGAAGGGGCGATTTTCGAGCGCCGCCTGTCCAGGCGGACTAAGCACGGCAATCGGGTGACCGGTCGGCTCGGGTCACGGGAAGTAACAATCCATTGGCTTGGAATCGGCGTTGAGGATCGACTCGGATTTCGACAAACGATTGAAGAGACGCAACCGCATTATGTTATTGATTCCGGTTTTGCCGGTGGTATCCGAACATTGCTTGAACCAGGCGATTTCGTTTTAGCAAACGACACCTGCGACAAAGCGCCGACCGCTGAGGAAAACCTTTCTACTGCGAAAGGTCGTATTGTCCAGGTCGCGCAAGTTCTCGATCCGGAAGCGAAAGCTCGAATTCGCCGCACAAACGCAGAGGCTTTGGCGGTGAATATGGAGTCCGAGGAAGTCGCTGCCATCTGTATGGAGCTTCACATCCCGTTTATTACGGCGCGAATGATCTCCGATCGGTACGATGAAGGAATCCCCGGAGTATTTCTTGGACGGGGAGTGCAAAGTCTGGGCGATCTAGCCGACGCGGTCCGTTTCGCGAGCCGGATGTTGTCCTTGCGCGTCAAGCTGGCGGACAAGTTGGAAGAGTTGATAAACGACTTGGCAACCAGACCCCGATGATCACCCCTGGGTAAGTAGGCTAGGCCTCGGCAAGCCACACGCTCGCTTTTACCCGTACGAATCCTCTTAAAGGGTCACAAACGAATACGGGGACGCTAACCTGCGACTTTTGGAAAAAATACTGGGTGAGATTTTTAGCCTGTGCAATGATGTGTCTTTGAATGAGCGAACTAACCCGTATTGAGCCGGCCACGATGCAGGATCTGCCGGAGCTAACACAGCTCCTTATGGAGTTGTTCGCTCAGGAGTCGGATTTTCGACCCAACTATAATAATCAGATGCGTGGGCTGCGGTTAATTCTAGAGCAACCAAACCGCGGGCGCGTTTTCGTTCTTCGAAGCGCAGATCGCATCATCGGCATGATCAACTTGCTGTTCACAATCAGCACAGCTGAAGGTGGCTTTGTGATTCTTCTGGAAGACCTGATTATCCATTCAGACTTCAGAGGCCAAGGGATGGGCAGCCAGCTCCTCAATTACGCAATTGAGTACGCCAAGCAGAAAGATTTCTTGAGGATCACCCTGCTAACGGACCGGGTTAGCGAAGAGTCGCTTGTTTTCTTCGAGAAACACGGATTCCAACGATCCGATATGGTGCCGATGCGGCTTTTCCTAGGTTCTTCCGCAGAGCTGCGAAAGCTGTAATTCATCTGGCCCAATGTCGGAAGAGATTCAGCCAACCGTGGTTCAGCGAATCGATGGACGTGCATACCATCAATTGCGCCCATTTCGCGCGACGCTCGAGATCGCGCCCAACGCACATGGGTCGGTTCTGGTCTCGACCGGCGATACCCAAGTGATTTGCGCTGCTACGATCGAAGAGTCTGTGCCAAAGTGGATGAAAGATCAGGGGGTCACCGGCGGATGGATCACAGCCGAATACTCAATGCTTCCTTATTCAACGCTGGGCCGGCGTCCGCGCGATGTCTCGAAAGGAAAATTGGATGGGCGAAGCGTTGAAATTCAGCGGTTGATCGGGCGTTCATTAAGAGCAGCCGTGGATCTGGAGGCGCTCGGGTCGCGGACGCTCTGGATTGATTGCGATGTTCTGCAGGCCGACGGCGGAACCAGAACTGCCGCTATCACCGGTGCCTCGATCGCAGCAAACCTCGCGTGCGCTAAGCTACGGGCACAAGGAGTCATCGATCAGTGGCCGATCCGATGTCTGGTCGCTGCGGTCAGTGTGGGTTTAGTAGGGGGAGCGGCGCTTCTCGATCTGAACTATCAGGAGGATAAACTAGCCGCAGTCGACATGAATCTGGTGATGACTAGCTCCGGCGCGTTCGTCGAGTTACAGGGAGCCGGCGAAGAGTCGACTTTCTCCGCCGAAGAACTCAACCAATTAATCAACCTTGGTAAGGCAGGAATAGAAGAGCTGATTGCCAGACAGCAGGAGATTTTGAAGGAACCGCTGCAAGGGGTGGCTGTGGAATAATCCAGCAAGCCTCGTCGAAGCAAATGAAACCTAGATAACTCCAGCGGCCTTCAGTGTTCTGAACGCACCGTTCTTGGCCATGGTCTTCAGGGCACGAGCGCTCATTTTTACCGTGACGTAACGGTTCAGCTCGGCGACCCAGATTCTTCGCGTCTTCAGGTTAGGCAGGAACAAACGCGGAGTATTCGCTGTGACGTGTCGTCCAACACCGCCCTTTTTCTTTGCCATACCTCGTCTGTGGATGACATGGCCCTTGGCGGGTTTCGCGCCTGTAATGCTGCATTCTCTAGACATGGTCGTCTCCTTTTCCGTAAAGAACCGGCAAAGTGGCCGTCTTTGCCTGCCTAGTCAAGGGATAATTGGTGCACTGGGTGTCAATGTCGAACTGAAAGGTCAACCCACGGTCAATCCGGAGGATTGCGGCTGGCCCAAGCTTCCAGTGCGACCCCGACGGTCGCTACGCGTATGAGCTCGTCCCGCTCAACCCCAGTTGCTTCCGTCTTTCCCGTCGTTCCTTTGCGACCCTTGCTTCATAGCCGCTTTCGCGAAATGCATGGAGTGGGTCGGCTGGCAGATTCTTCTGTTTTCGCCATTCGACGATTGCCGGGCGGACGTCGGTGAAAAAGGCATTGCGAAGACATTCCTCGGCGTCAACCTGCTCATTGCGTTCCTGGTGGCCTGCGAGCTTTGCGTGATCAACCAGCGCAGCCTTTGCATACATTTCCTGTGCGGTCGCGACTGTCTGCAGAGTCGCCTCAATCTTAGGCTTATCGATATGTGATTGGTCGATCATGTACGCTACATCGACCTCCGTTTTTCTTTCCCAGCAGTAGGACAGAATCTCGTGAAAGATCCGGAATACCTGATAAGGATCGATCGATCCGAGGGTCAAGTCGTCGTCCGCAAATCTGCGATCATTGAAATGGAAACCACCCAACATCCCGTCATCCAGCAGCCATGCCACGATCTGTTCAATGTTCTGTCCCTGATAATGATGTCCGGTATCGACAAGCACCTTGGCCTGCGGCCCGGCCGCTTTGGCGGTAATGTACGACATTCCCCAATCGGCCAGGTCAGTGTGATAAAACGCGGGCTCAAACGGTTTGTACTCAACCAGCATGACCTGATCTGGATCGAGTGATGCGTGTATCTTGCGCAACGCGTCGACTAAAGCCTGCTTACGCCAACGGATATTCGCCTGCCCGGGATAATTGGAGCCGTCAGCAAACCACAACGAAACAAGCTTGCTGCCAACTTTCTTGGCGATCGCAACACTATCGATCAGGTGGTCGGTCGCCAATTTTCTGGCGACTGCGTCGCGATTACAAATGGAGCCGTATTTGTAGATCTGATCCTGAAAAACGTTTGGATTGATTGCTCCAATCCGAACTCCGTTTTTTACCGCCAGGTTGACCACTTCTGACGGATCTTGGCCCGGAGCAAAATCCCACAGAACATGTAGTGCAACGCTTGGACAACAACCGGTATAATAATGGACTTGACCGGCATCAGCGAGTTTGTCAGCAATGTCGATCGCTGCGGCATCCTGTAGGAATTTGCCGAACCGGGTACCGGTATCGGAATAACCCCAACTGGGGGTTTCAATGCGGAATTTGTCTAGAGCTTGGAAGATGCGTTCGGTCATGGTGAATTTTGCATCAGATGCAAAGTCCATGCTACAGTGCTTAAGCGGATGAAACGAAGAAGTCTTTTCTGGTTTCTTGTCCTGTTCATTTCATTGGATGTATGGATCGGGCTGAAAGTGTTGGGTGCCGGGGACGCTAGCGACGACTCGGGGATTAACCATAGTGTCATCGCTGCGTTCACGCGTGCGCTACAGGTGATTCGGAACGATTACGTCGACGGCAGCGTCACCTCCTACCAAAAGCTGATCTACTCCGCGTTGCATGCCATGCTGCAGCACTTAGATCCTCATAGTCAGTTTATTGAGCCGGATGACCTCAAAGACCGGGAAAACGAGACCAAAGGCGAATTTGGTGGATTCGGATTTACCGTTTCGCGCCGGGACCAGGCGATTGTGATTCTCGCGACGATGGAGAACAGCCCAAGTGCGCAGGCCGGGATAATGCCGGGCGATCACCTCGTCTCAATCGATGGAAAACCGACAGAAAATATGTCCGGCGAAGAGCTGGATCGCCTGCTGAGGGGGCAAATTGATCAAACGTTGAAAGTCAGTATTTATCGGCCTTCAACGAAGGGAACCAGGGAGGTGGAGCTGCGTAGAGCGCTGATCAAAGTTCCAAGCGTCGTGGACTCGAGAATGATCAGCGTTGGTAAAGACAACCCTCGTAAGATCGCCTATCTTCACATCGCTGAATTTACCGAACCGACCGCCCACGAGCTTTCAGAGAAACTCGACTCAATGGAGGCGCAAGGCATGCAGGCGCTGATAATTGATCTCCGGAATAATCCGGGCGGTTTGTTGACTAGTGCGGTTGATGTATGCGGGGTCTTGCTTCCGTCTAGGACATTGGTTGCCTACACCGAGGGCCGCGACCCAGCGCAGCGCCGCGAGTATTATACCGGTCACGTCTCAAAGCAGCGCCTCGACTTTCCGATCGCGATCCTTGTCAACGGCCTGAGCGCCAGCGGTGCTGAAGTTGTCGCAGGTGCCTTGAAAGATCTTAAACGTGCTGTCGTTGTTGGAGAGACCACATTCGGGAAGGGCGTGGTCCAGAGTCAGATGCCTTTGCCTGATGGTTCTGCACTCTGGTTGACCACCGCCAAATATTATACTCCGAGCAAACAGGTCATTCAGGAGAGGGGCATTGCGCCTGATATTGAATCTTCCCTGAATGCCGACGAAGAACGTGCCGTGCTGTTGCGGCAACGTCATACGTTATTGTCCGCGGAGGATCAGAAGCTGGTCGACCAAGCACCAGATCCGCAACTCGATCGTGCCGTTGACGCGTTAAACGGGTATTTAGTTTACCTGCGGTAGCGCATTTGCCGAGCTCGCCAAATCAATTCTCTGCAACTGCGGCAACCTCAGCGCTTCCGGTCTGCTCTCCGGCGCGATTGTAAAATACTTGCCGGATTATCTCTTCGATCGGCTCCTCTTCAACGCTGAAATCTTGTACAGAGCAGTTCGATAGAATGTCTCGACAGACTTCGGTCACCTTTTCGCGCTCGACCTTCAGTTTCACCGAGTTTCCATTTTTTTCTACAACCTCGCCCATCTCGAACGAACACGAAGGAATCTGAGAAAAAGTGAATTGGAGCAGCTTGTAGCCGGCGAATTTCTCGATGATTTTCTCCAGTTTGCCGTCGAAGAAAACCTGGCCGTGGTCGATGATGATGACGCGCGGACAGAGCTCCTCGATGTCCTGCATGTAATGGCTGGTCAACATTGTCGAGATCTGATTTTGGCTACTGTAGTAACGGAGAAAATCGCGGACCTTTTTTTGGCTGACAACATCCAGGCCGATGGTCGGCTCATCCAGGAACAAAACTTTAGGGCCGTGGATCAGTGCAGCGATCAACTCCATCTTCATCCGTTCGCCCAGGCTCAATTCGCGAACCATCACGTTCAGTTTGTCGCGAACATCAAGCAGGTCGACCAGCTCATCGACGATGCGTTGAAAGCCTTTCTGATCAATTTCATAAATTGCGCGATTTAACTCCAACGACTCGCGCGCCGGGAGATCCCACCACAACGCGTTTTTCTGCCCCAGAACAAGACTGAACTGGCGTTTAAAAGGGGCCTTTCTTTCCCATGGTATGTAACCGAGGACTCGTGCGATGCCGCCGGTAGGCACCAACAATCCTGACAGCATTTTGAGAACGGTCGTCTTGCCGGCACCATTCGGGCCCAGAAATCCCACGAATTCGCCTTCTTCAATAGAAAAAGAAACGTCCTTGGCAGCCTGAATCGACTCGTATTCTCTCGAAAACAGGCCGCGTAATGCACCCGTTAAACCCTCCCGCTTCTTGTACGTGCGGTAAGTCTTGGACAAATGTTCTGCGACAATAACGGGGTTCACGGTGGGAATCTCTACCGTCTACCGTGTTCCGTCTACAGTTTAGACAGGAAGGAACGCCGTCAGCGCCGACATCGCCGTCATTGCTGAGAGCTGGATAGGTATTGCCGCAGCCGAAAGGCGCGCGAAAGGCCTCATAATGCGACCAACCCGCTTCGTCGGCGGGGTGGCTGAGCACCAATTTTAGGGCAGCTCATGTCGCTGGCGCTGAAGCATCAGTCTTATCTTCGGTTGCCGGCGTTGTCGGCGTTGTCGGCGTTCTTACCCTATGCAGCCGTCTTCGGTTTCGCAGTCCGCGAAACCTTAATGAAGGGCTTGATCTTCTCAACCGCCGCTTCCGCCGTCAGACCATGTTTCTTCCGCAAAATCGGGATCGTACCATGCTCAATAAACTGGTCTGGCCAGCCGATACGCACGATCGGTGTCAGAATACGGTTCTCTGTCAGGTGCTCCATGACGGCGCAGCCGAAGCCATTGTGCAGAACGTGATCCTCGAATGTGCAGATAACGTCGACGCTGCGGGCAAAGAACTCGAGCGTACCGGTATCCAACGGTTTGATCCAACGCGGATTAATCAGCGCAACAGAGATACCCTCTGCTTCCAGCAACTTCGCCGTCTCTTCCGCCACAGAAAACATCGTTCCGAGCCCGAATAGTGCCACGGTTCGCCCATGCTGAACAACTTCAGCTTTGCCAATCTCCAGAAGTTTCGGCTGCGCTTTCGGTTTCGCTCCAGTTCCGGCGCCGCGCGGATAACGGATGGCGATTGGGCCAGCATTGTAATTGGCCATCGTCCAGAGCATATCGACGAATTCGTCTTCGTCCTTGGGCTGCATATGAACAATGCCCGGGATATGCCGCAGGTAACCGATATCGAACAATCCATGGTGGGTCGGACCATCGTCTCCAGATAACCCGGCGCGATCCATGCAAAGCGCGATATTCAAGTTCTGCAAGGCGATGTCATGGATGATCATGTCGTACGCGCGCTGCATGAACGTCGAGTAAATGGTGAGGAACGGCTTAAAACCTTGGGTCGCGAGGCCGCAAGCAAAAAGAGCCGCGTGTTCCTCCGCGATTCCTACGTCGAAATACTGATTCG
>JBKPBY010000261.1:0-9264 GCA_046727075.1 bacterium
GACGGTAAGCACGTTAGTCACCCCCCTCATTTCTATGAAACCTCTCCCACGATTTAATCGTCGAAGCATTGTTCGATCAGGTCGACCGATCGCGTTCGCCACTGGGCTGCTGCTCGCTATCGGGACGTCCGTCAATGTCGTTCTTGGAAACCCCTCTGCCATCTCTGGGAATACACCCGGGTTCGTTGCTAAAGCCACTGATCTCGGATCGGTGGACCCGAATACTGTAATTTCTGTGACAGTGTGGCTGAAGCTCCACAACGAGAACCAGCTGGACAATCTGGTGGCACAGCAGCATCAGCGCGGCTCGAAACAATACCACAAATGGATCTCGCAGGATCAGTTCAACACCAGTTTCGGACCTACTTCCCAGGAATTAAAATCCGTTCAGAATTATTTAAACGCTAAAGGACTTTCGACGGTTTTCGTAGCTGAGAACAACATGTTCGTGAAAGTGCAAGGAACCGTGGCCAACATCCAGAATGCTTTCCACGTCCAGATCCACAAGTACAATTTTTCCGGACAAACGTATCGTTCAAACAAGGCCGATCCCTCAGTCAACGACGCTAGCGGCGCGCACATTGCCGCGATCACCGGAATGGACGATTACGGTTTTCAGCCTCACGTGGCCCAGCCGACTGAGGGCGACGGCAGTCCGTTTCCATCCCGCCCGCGCAATACGGTTTTGCCAAGCGGCTTGTTTTTTGAGGCGCACCCATTCCGCCCTCCTGAAACTGACACTTTTACCGGCGGAGGCCACACTGCGATCTATACCGGTAATCGGTATGGCGCCGACATCACCGACACCAGAATGGGTCATCTGCCTCCACAGGGATATCAACCGAGTGAAGTGCAGACTGCGTACGGCTTAAACGCGGTGTATGCGGCGGGTCTTAACGGAGCCGGGCAAACGATAGTCATCGTTGATGCCTACGGCTCATCGACCATCACGCAAGACGCTAATAAATTTTCGGAGATCTACGGCCTGCCCGCCCTCACCCCGGCAAACTTTCAGATTGTGAAGGCGCCGGGCATATCCCACAACCCGCATGGTGTGCAGCGAACCTGGGACTTGGAGACTACGCTGGACGTCGAATGGTCTCATGCGATCGCGCCGGGCGCCAACATTGCGCTTGTCCTTGCCACCGACCACACTTCGCTTGAGGAGGCGATTAATTACGCTGTGATCCATCATCTCGGCAACGTCATTTCCAATAGTTGGGGCAACCCCGAACCGCTCTATCACCTGGGCCGATTCATTGTTGATAACCGGATCCTGGAAATGGCAGCGGCGCAGGGAATAGATGTCAACTTCTCGAGTGGAGATTTCGGAGATAACAGTCCCACTCTCGGTTTTGCGACAGTCAGCTTCCCTGCCAGCTCACCGTTTGCTACGGGGATTGGCGGAACCAGCCTGGCGTTAAACCCCGACAATACTATGGCCTTTCAGACCGGATGGGGCACGAACTTGACTCGGATCGCGGACACGGTTTCTCTCGGCAGCCCTCCAGTTGTTCCGCCAGTAAAAGTTCTTGGCGACCCCAGCTTTAATCCCAACTTCTTCTTGGGCTTCCAATTTGGCTCCGGCGGCGGCGCAAGCGGGGTTTTCGCCAGACCAGCGTTCCAGAGTAGTTTGAAAGCCCCTGGAAATACACGGTTAGTGCCTGATATTTCCTGGCTCGCCGATCCATTCACAGGGGTTGAAATCATCATTACTGATCCCACTTTGGGACAAGTCGTAGAAACAATTGGGGGTACGAGCCTGGCCTGCCCGATGTTTTCGGCATTAATGGCCATAGCGTCAGAGAAGGCGGGCCACGGGTTGGGACAAGCGGCCCAATTGGTTTACAGCCTTCCAGCGGGCGCGATAACTGACGTCACAGCTGTGAGTTCTCCCAACAACGTGACCGGCGCGATTGATGGCAACCCCGTCTCGGCCGACGCGCTGGCTTCGCCTCTTGGTAACACGACCTCTTACTTTAGCGCGCTCTACAACAGTCCCTTTTCGACGCGCTGGTTCGTGATCACTTTTGGTACTGACACCTCACTGACAACTGGTCCAGGCTGGGACAACGTTACTGGCCTCGGCACTCCAAACGGCTTGAGTTTTATAAACGGCATTACTCAATAGCCATCCGACTAGCAATGACGCGCCGCTAGCTTGCACTAGGGCGCGTCGAAGGCGTTTTAAATTAAGATAAGTTTGCTTCGCGAGCTCGAGTCCGGTAGTCTGTAACCACTTCCCGCAGTAGTTCTTCCGCACCGAAAAGCGAGCCCCAATTATGCCTACCTCATGGAAAGTTGCCGGATCCTATTTTGAAGCTTGTAGTTGTGATGTTGCGTGCCCTTGTGTGTTTCTGAGCCCGCCTACGAGCGGAGAGTGCACGCTCTTGCTTGCCTGGCACATCGACCAGGGTCAGTTCGACGAAGTCAATCTTGACGGGTTCAATACCGCACTCGCGGTATATTCTCCTGGTCACATGCTACAGACCAAATGGAAAGTGGCGCTTTACGTGGATGAACGGGCAAACCAGGATCAGCGGGATGCCTTGACCCAAATTTTTTCTGGCCAGGCAGGCGGGCATATGGCGGGTGTTGTGCCGCTGATCGGCGAGGTCCTAGGGGTTAAGGCAGCGCCGATCGAATATCGCTCTGAAGGAAAGCGGCGCAGCATGCGTCTGGGCGACTTCGCTGAGGCAGAGATCGAGGGGCTGCCTGGGCAGGATGGTGGGGACGTTACTATCGCTGGCCATCCCTTCACCGTGGTTCCTGGCTTTCCCGCGGTGGTGGCCAAATCCAAACAAATGAACTTCAGCGATTACGGCCTAAAGTGGCAGGTGTCGAACAAGAACGGATTCTTTTCGCCCTTCGCTTACCAGTCCGCGTAACCGGGGCATCTGTGGACTCGATCCTGGTAGCAGTACTTAACCGCGACCGCGCGATCGTGGCGTTTGGTCTAGCGGGCCTCGCGATTCTGTCATGGATCTATCTGATCTGCATGGACTGGGGAATGCGTCATATGGATGTGGGCATGCAGATGGTCATCATGCCAGCCATGGAGCATTGGACCGCCTGGGATCTTGTCCTCCTGTTTCTGATGTGGGCCATCATGATGATTGCGATGATGGTCCCCGCTTCCAGCCCAATGATTCTGCTTTTTGCCGAGATTAACCGACGTCGCCACAAGCAGCAAGGCAAGCTCGTAGCCACCGGACTGTTTCTGCTGGGTTATCTAACGGCATGGACCGCTTTTAGCGTACTTGCCACGCTAGCGCAATGGGGTCTACTTACCGCTGCGTTGGTTTCACCGATGATGAAGAGCACGAGCAACGCGCTTGGCGCGGGCTTGCTCCTCATCGCAGGTCTCTTTCAGTTCAGCCGCCTAAAATACGCCTGTCTGGCTCACTGCCGGTCTCCGATGGGTTTTTTTGCTACCGAGTGGCGGGACGGCCCATGGGGTGCCTTTAGGATGGGGTTGAAGCATGGTGCCTATTGTCTCGGCTGTTGTTGGGCATTGATGTTTCTCCTGTTCGCCTTTGGGGTAATGAATCTGTTGTGGGTCGCCGGCCTCAGCATACTGATCTTGGCGGAGAAGATCGCTCCGTTCGGGCGATTGGTCAGCAGCATTGGCGGTCTGGGTTTTATTGGATGGGCAGCGTGGATTGCTTTTGGGCCGACACCCCGATGACGTTGGCATCGCGCATAAGCGGACATCCCCGGTCTCCGGGCACTGCCCAGCAGGTTGAAGTGAGGAATGCAACTAAAAGCCAAGATCGCTTAAGCCCGGATGGTTATCCGGGCGGCGGCCCAGAGGCCAATGATATTTGCGCTCTGATTCTCGAATCGGAAGATCGTTGATACTAGCCAGGCGCAAGCGCATCAGACCATCCTCGTCGAATTCCCAATTTTCGTTGCCATACGAGCGGAACCAGTTTCCGGAATCATCGTGCCACTCGTAAGCAAACCGTACCGCGATGCGATTGCCAGCGAAGGTCCATAGCTCTTTGATCAGCCGGTAGTCTAGTTCCTTTGCCCATTTGCGCGTAAGAAAGGCGACGATTTCTTGCCTGCTATTAAAGAATTCTGAACGGTTTCTCCATCGGGAATCCGGCGTGTAGGCCAAAGCTACTTTTTCAGGATCGCGCGAATTCCAGGCATCTTCAGCCAAGCGAACCTTCAGCGTGGCACTTTCATGAGTGAATGGTGGTAACGGAGGACGTTTCGACATAACGGTCAGTCGCGGTGAACGATTTATCGTTTGGTTCCAGAACTGGTACGAGCGGCACCATGCCATCTTTTTTGGTTGTGTAAAACCTGGGCATGAGGAATACGATCGTTAGAGAGAGCATGGCAAAAACTGACTTATGCCAGAGACAAAACTAACATATGAAAAGGAGATCACTGCACTTGTAGTGATCGATCCATATAACGATTTCATTTCCGAGGGAGGCAAAATATGGGACCGCATTAAGGGCGTTGCGGAAGCTAACAACTGCGTTCCTAATATGTTGCGGATCATGAATGCGGCGCGAAACGCAGGGCTTCGCGTTTTCTATGCGCTACACCATCGATACTGTCCGGGTGACTACGAGACTTGGAAGTACATTACGCCTATCCAAAAGGCAGCGTGGGAGCACAAGAGCTTCGAATACGGCACGTGGGGTGGCGAGCTCCGTGCAGGGTTCGAGCCCAAGCCAGGCGACATTGTCGCCATGGAGCATTGGGGTTCCAGTGGCTTTGCCAACACAGATCTGGATCTGCAGCTTAAAAAGCATGGCATCCATAAGCTCATCGTCATCGGACTCATCGCACATACCTGTGTCGAAGCGACCGTCCGCTACGCCGCTGAGCTCGGCTACGAGGTCACGGTGGTAAAAGACGCAACGGCGGATTATTCGGATGAAGCGATGCACGCCGCCCTCGACGTCAATCTTCCCAACTACGCAAGTGCCATTGTCACCAAAACCGAGATCGTCGAATCGATCTCTTCTCTCGAATCTCAGAAACCAAGCGCAGTACCGAACCCGACGATTTCCGATCGCTGATTGCAGCTTCGAACAATTTCGCGAAGATCTTTTCGCGCGGAGGTCGCTGAGTAACGCAGAATCTCCGATTTGGATTGTTTTCTCAGCGTTTCTCCGCGTCCTCTGCGTGAAGTAACAGCCGGTGCTCGCTCTGAAGTTCCTGTTGTGGTTGCGGCTCAGCCGCGCTGTGATCTTCTGTTTAGATTTCTTGTTTTTACGCAATAACATAAATCATTTATGTGTTGTGCGGCGGGCCCCAGGCAGGGAAACTCGCTAAGTAAATCCGGGTGAGGCTCTACACCATCCCTCGTCACCTTTTCGTTTATGAGAAGCTGCGATTCAGGGTTGCATGAAACGCTTCACGAGGTTTTGCGGAGAGTGGCTTTGTAATCGGACACAAATTTCTGGATACCTTTTCTCGTCAGCTCATGCTCAATGTTGAATTGCTCCCACGGCTGCTCCAGGTTCAGCTCCTCATAGGGAATTTCCGCGCCGACCGGCTTGTACGAAAAGTCGTCACCCGGCAGTGGCATTCCTTCTTTTGCCCATTGCTCCAAAACCCTGGCAGGAACGGTTACAAGCTCCGAATGGACGTGAAACGCGTAAAGCAGCTGCTGAACGTTGCGGATACTGGCAGCTAATACGAGGACGTGATGGTCGCTCTGATTGAACATGCGTTTGATATTTCTGATTAGATCGACTCCGTTTTGCCCGATGTCGTCCAGCCGTCCAACAAATGGCGATACGTAAGCCGGTGCCCGGCCTTTGGTCGCCGCGTAAATCGCGGCTGCCTGTTGCTGCGAAAAGCACAGTGTGATGTTGACCCTTATGCCTTCGGCGACCGAACGCTGTGCCGCTTTTAATCCTTCAGCGGTGCACGGGTATTTTATGTAAGCATTGGGAATCCATGAGTTCATCTCCCTGCCTTGGTTCAGCATTTCGTCAGCGGTCGTGTCCAGATCAGCAAACACTTCGATGGAGACGCCTGCATCTCCAACCAACGGCGAAATTGCTTGCACGATCTTTCTGTATTCCGCCGCTTCTTCCCGTTCGGTGAGCCTGTGTCCCGATTCAACCAGGTGGATGATTTCCGGGTTCTTGGCGATCAACGACGGATTTGTGGTTTGCCCGTCCACAAAACCGATCAGCTGCTGGATTCGTGTCGTCTCTTGGGGATCGCCGCCGTCAACCAGGATCTTCGAATGCGGGCGCTTCCCCGGGGTCGTTGTCTGACCAATTGCTTCACTTGAATTAGCCATAAGAGTGTATCTCGTTCATCGGCTCAGGACCTTGGTACTGCTGTCTAAAGGTTCGATCGGATGCTCAGTTGTCTCTAGCTTCTAGTAACCGGAAAATTCTTCAGTGCGGATGTCATCCTCGTCCACTCCCGCTTCGATCAGCGTTCGTCGCATTGCCGCAACCATCGCGGGTGGCCCTGCCAGGTAATAGATCGGCCCCTGCAGCGAGGGTAAGTGCTTTGTGAGCATCTCCTTATTGATGTATCCGGTTTCGCCTTTCCATTCGCGATGCGACTTGTCCATCTCGGTGATGGTCGCAATCAGATGAAAGTTCGGATTCCCCTTGGTCGCCTCCGATAGCAGGTCCAGGAACGCAGCATCTTCCGGGCGCCGGTTGGCGTAGAACAAGTACAGGTGGTGCGGCGATCTGTCGTGCCCCGCCTGCCGGATGATACTCAGGAACGGCGTGATCCCAATACCGCCTGCCAGGAACACGGCCGGCTTCTCTGATTTGCGGTGCAATACGAACGAGCCACCCGGGCCGTCAATCTTGACTTGCAAGCCCGCGGAGGCTTTGCGCAGCACGCGCTTAAAAGCTGTGTCTCTCATCCGCGTGGCGATCATGAGATTATTATCGAAGGGCGCACTGGCGATAGAAAATGCCCGCGAATTGCCTTCTGCATCGGTCTCCGGCGGGTTCAGCAAGGTCAGATCGATCGACTGACCTGCCCGGAACTGAAAATCAGCCGGTTTGGCGAAGTGAAAAGCCATAGTGCCTTCGGCAATCTCCTCGCGCTTGGTCAGCAGGGCGGTTTGATCGGAGGCGGGAGGAGGCATTCGGTTATCCTTCTCGCTTGCATTGGTAGCGCAGATACAGATGGTCTGCTCTTTGTCTCAAGCTGAGAAGTTGATACCACGGCGCACTATCTGGCGCAAATTCCACGCCTTGCACGATTCCGGGGCGATTTGTGCTCGCTGCGCGGCCGGCGATTTGCGGTGACAGCGTCAGAAAGAGTTCATCTACGGCTTCTGCTGCGAGAAACTGTCCAAACAGAGTCGGCCCACCTTCGTGCAGTAGGATTTGCACTCCGAACTGCGAGCGCAGGAATTGGATCATAGTCAGCGGATCGATGCTCTCGCCGACGGTGTCCAGAGCATGTATTGCGACGGAGCGGAGTCTTGAAACGCCTGCCTTAACAAGAGCGTCTCTCCCGGCCGGAGTCGTAATGACAACAGTCCGCACTTCCGGCGTTCGGAAAACTGCTCTACCCAGCTCCAGCGTACCACTTCCACTGACGACCACAACGAGCGGGTACTTCGGTTTGTGCAGCATGTTTAGCCGGTAATCCGTATACAAATGCTTAGCGTCGGGGTACGCGTATTCGGGAATCCAAAGACCTTCTGGACTTACGTCATGAATAGTGCGAGCGCCGACCATAACGGCATCGACAGAAGCCCGCAACAGGCCCATGATGAAGCGGTCTGCCGAATCGGCGCCGCTGATCGCTTTCCCGCCAGAACGGCCCTTGACCTTGAAGCTGACGACGCCGTCGATCGTGCAAACAAAATTTCCAATGATGTAAGGCCGCTGAGCAGAGCTCGCAGGAAAATGCAGATCGCCACCGTACAAGTCGCGCAGCCCTTCCGGAAGCGCCGTTTGCGAGTGCTCCTGCTCGCCCTCGAAGAGAGTCCGTACGAGGCCCATCAGGCGCTTTCAAGATGCAACCGCAGAAGAGCCGGCCCGTCGATCAATCATAAGGCGAAACTCCTGGCTGAGCAGCGGGTTGTCGTTGTAGGCACCGCGCATCACCAGGGTTCCGGTACGCGAGCTCAGTTCACGGACGCCGCGTGCTTGAGTACAGAAATGCTCAGCTTCGATGTACACGGCCACACCACGCGGTTTCACATCCTTCGTCAGTTCATTCGCAATATCGTGGCACATGCGTTCCTGGCTGGTGAAGCGCTTCGAGTAGACTCGGGCAATCCGTGTGAGTTTGGAGATTCCAATCAGGTCCTCGGCGGCCAGATACCCGACCCACACACTCCCACGGATTGGCAAAACATGGTGTTCGCATAATCCAGTGAATCGAATCGGCCCCTCGACAATGTGCGTCTTTTCTTCGTCGGGGCAAACCGGGCATTCGACGGGAAACAGTGTACTCATCTTCGGATCGCCATCATATCCTTCCGTCATGTCCCACAACGCACCCACCCATCGTCGTGGCGTGTCGCGCCCCCCAGGAGAATTGAGATCTAGCCCCATCCGCGAGAATATCTCGCCAGCATATCGTTCGAACTTTGCCCGCTCGTCCTCTGTCAGCGGTTCACGCGTCTTTTGGTCAAGCATAATTTCTCCAAACGAACAACTAAGCACCTGACAGCTGTCGGTCAAGCCGAGCAAACAATGCAAAACGGCCTTTTTCTATTTTGGCAGGCTGATTGAGACCGATCGAACTGATAAGATATTTAGTGATCCGGGCCAAAAACAAACAGAAGACTACATCTCAGGCCGATTCGGATAGAGAACGGGGCCTCCAGCGAAAGCCTCGGCGCTTGTTTACTTGTGGACCGATGATTCTGACAGGATTGTTAGTGAAGCGCTACCGGTGAGCTAGCTTGATTCCGCGAGCTTCTTCATCTTCACTTCAATCCGAAATCGATCAATCTGGTCGACGCGAAGGTCTTGGCAGAGCTGGTCAACGCGAAATCTAGGGAGATTCGATCCTTCCTTGGTTGAAGCTTTCGCTCTTGGCTCCGTGCACAGGTGGTATAGTAAATGGCAAAATCCCATGCTTTGTGATTGTCGTCGTGAAGACGACGTAGAGATTCAGCGCCATGCATTAGTTCTACTTTTGGTGATCAATGCGACGATGTTCTGTCTCGAACTCGTAGCCGGGATCCTGGCGACCTCAACCGCTTTACTCGCGGATTCACTGGATATGTTCGCCGATGCAACTAATTTAGGAGAAGGATTATCCATGTCGCACCACTACTCGGGTCCT
>JBKPBY010000262.1:0-5445 GCA_046727075.1 bacterium
GACAGTGATCACCGGCGCAACCCCGCACGGCCAGGGACAAGAAACGAGTTTCGCCCAGATTGCGGCGGATCGGCTTGGTGTACCGATTGAAGACGTCGTAGTTCTTCGGGGCGACACCGCTTCGGCTCATTTTGGACGGGATACTTACGGCAGCCGTGCAACCGCGCTTGGCGGCTCGGCAATCGTTATGTCGATCGACAAGATCATCGAAAAGGCCAAAACGCTCGCCGCCGCGCTCCTTAACGGAAAACCCGAGCAGATCGAGTTCAAAGGCGGCAAGTTTTTCATCAAAGGTCAGGAAAAGAACTACCTCGGTTGGGGCCAGCTGGCGAGCGAGGCGTATGTCGCAAAGAATTTGCCCCCTGGGTTCGAGCCTGGGTTAGAGGCCTCCAGCTTCTTTGAGCCGCCCAACTGTACCTTTCCATTCGGCACACACATCGTTGCGGCGGAAGTAGACCGCGAAACAGGTCAGGTAAAGATCCGAAAATACGTCGCGGTCGACGATTGCGGCAACCAGGTGAATCCGCTCCTTGTGGAAGGCCAGGTACAGGGTGGGATAACTCAATCGATCGGCGCGGCTTTAATGGAAAGGACTGTATACGATGAGAACGGACAGCTTCTGACGGGAGAGTTTATGGACTACGCGATCCCGCGGGCAGAAGATAGTCCGGAATATGTCCTTGGCAGTACTGTGACACCTTCACCTTCGAATCCACTTGGCGTAAAAGGGGTCGGAGAAGCAGGAACTATTGGCGCGACCCCCGCAATAGCTAATGCCGTTATTGACGCGCTTTCGCCGCTTGGCGTCCGTCATCTCGACATACCATTCACGCCGGAACAAGTTTGGCGCGCGATTCAAAAGAAGGGAGACTAAACATGATTCCGGTTGCGTTCGATTACGCGCGGCCCCGCAGCTTGGACGAAGCGCTGGGCCTTCTGGCAGCGCACGGTGAAGATGCGAAGCTGCTGGCGGGTGGCCATAGTCTGATTCCGGCGATGAAACTTCGGCTCGCACAGCCGAAGATTTTGATCGATATCGACGGGATCGGCGACCTGCGTTCAATCAACCAGCAGGACGGCAAGATCGCGATTGGAGCGTTGACCACTCATTACGAAATCGAGTCATCCGATCTTCTGAAGCAATCTTGCCCGCTTCTTCCAGAAGTTGCTGGAAAGATCGGCGATATGCAGGTGCGCAACAAAGGAACCATCGGTGGAAGCTGTGTTCATGCGGATCCGGCCGGAGATTGGCCGGCAGCGATGCTAGCGCTTGACGCGGAGTTTGAGGTTGTTGGACGAAACGCAAATCGCACCATAGCTGCAAAAGACTTTTTTGTCGGAATGCTGACCTCTGCGATTGGGCCAGACGAAATTCTCAAGATGATTCGCGTGCCAGCGACAGCAAAGAGCGCTGCGTATGTCAAGTTTGCGCAGAAAGCCAGCGGCTTTGCCATCGCAGGCGTGGCGGCAATAGTGGACAAACAACGAAAAGAGGTTGCTGTTGGGGTAACGGGCGTTGCGCCGGCTGCCTATCGCGCGGCTTCCGTAGAAGCATCGCTTCGCGGCTCGGACCTTTCTTCAGCAACAATCGCGAGCGCAGCAGAAAAGGCAGCGGATGGAGTCGATCCGCTTTCTGATATTCATGCTTCAGCAGAGTTCCGCGCCCATCTTGCCCGTGTTCAGGCAAAGCGCGCGCTGGAGCTCGCAGCCAGCCGCGGATGAAGCTCGCGGCGACATACACGTTCGACTCTCCGCCAGAGAAGGTCTTCGCCGCGCTTCTCGATCCTGCTGTTCTTCAGAAGTGCATCGATGGATGCGAGAAGCTGGAGAAAACGGGTGAGGACAGCTACGACGCGCATCTCAAAGTCGGGATTGCCAGTCTCAAGGGTAGTTACGTTGGCAAGATCCGGATTGAGGATAAAAAGCCGCCGGAATCGTTTACGCTTCATGCCGAAGGGAAGGGCGGACCCGGATGGGTGAAAGGCAAGGCCAATATCCGGATTTTGCCAAAAGAAAATGGGACAGAGCTGGTCTGCGATTCAGAAGGGCAAGTTGGTGGACTAATCGCTGCGGTTGGTTCCCGGTTGGTAGAAGCAGTTGGGAAAAAGATGAGCGACGAATTTTTCCGCAAGCTGGGCGAACAGGTTAAATGACCGAGTCGGCGAAAGGGCGAACCGGCGATCGTGTCTCGTGGAAAAAGAAATTGGAGACCTCGGAAAATTGTGGTCAGGAATTGTCGGGATCCCAGAGGCGTTTACGGAAATGTTCTTTCCAGGATGGGGGTAGCGCGGGGATTTCGCTTGCCTTGCGCAGGAGCTCCTGATTGGACGCATCCGATTTATATAGATCGACAATTTGTGTCACGGTCACACCGTTTTCGTCTCGGGATAGTACTTCTATTGCCTCACCCGCCGAAACCGTTCCTTCGGTTAGTACGGCCAGATAAAAACCGGTGCGACCGCTTTCCAGGAATTCTTTTATGATTTGTGGACGCCGGAACCGGATTCCGAGCTTGTAACAAGGCATACGCGGCTGAGTGACTATGAATTCGGCCGAGCCGACTCCGATGCGGTCGCCGATATGAATATCTTCAAACAGGCCTGAGATCGTAAAATTCTCGCCGAAGACACCCCAGGGTAAGTCCATACCAGGAATTTCTTTTCGCCAGAACTCGTAATGTTCTGATGGGTACGCGTAGACCGCCTTGTGCACTCCGCCATGAACGGAAAGATCTGATTGCTTGTCGCCGTCCAGATTGAGCTGTGTCACTCGGACTTTACCCGAAACAGGCGACTTGAAAATCGATGTCCGCACCAGCCTGCCCTGCCATTCAATTTCGCGTGGTAACCCGACGTTAACCGACAAGAGCTTCATGGCTGTCACAAGAGGGAACGTCATTGGTTCTACTGCAGAGTCAACTGTGCAGATGGATGAATTGCTGGGATCGGGGCCACATTGACTGAACGCATAGGACGTGGCCAATGGATTGGCAGATCAGCTCAGCGCGCAGTCACCACAAAGTCGTGACCTTACCCATAACGGAGCGCGGTATGACCGGGCAGGGTCACGATTTAGTCCCGCTGGGGAAAGACGAAGCGTGTGTTTGGGTCTTCAGTGGAGTCGACGTTTACGAACGCAAAACCCGACGGTGCTATGAGAATCATCATGCCGGCCTGAGTGTACCAATCGCCAAGGGCATCTATCTTCGCGACGGGGTTTATCGAGGGCATCCAGTCGATCACGTTTGTGCCGATCAGCTCGGGCGTGGTGACCTGATGGTGACAACCAAGAACGCTCTCATTTTAATTGAGGGACAGACCAAAAAGATCTCCGTGCAAAAGATCGTTTCAGCCAACCCGCACAGCGACGGAATCACGTTCCAGTGCGGTGGAAAACGAGCACCGCAATATTCAGTTCGGCGTCTCGACCCATGGTTTGCCTATAACCTGATCGTTAACCTTTCCACCGTCGACAGTTTTCGGGATGCGGTCGCTAGCGATGTTCCTCCCGAAAAAAAGAGGGGAGGATGAAGCAGAAGACCCGCCCGCATCCGCCAGTGGCGGAAGCGTTACGGGCGCGGTCGCAAAGATCACAAAGATGATTTTGTTAGGCCGAGCTTCGAGCATTTTGTTTGCCGACTGACAAACAACTCTCAAGCGTTCTCCGAACCGAAAATCGCAAACCTAGATCGATTAACTGCGATTTCCGATACGCGGCGGTACGTCTCCGCTGATTGTACCGCATTACTGCCGTCTGAGCGCCTCCAGCTCTTCCAGGGTCCGCGGCCACTCCGACCCAAATAGCCGGGATAAACTTCGGTCCGCGAGAACCGCTCCTCCTGTCTGGCATCGGGCGCAATAATTCGTTTCATTATCGGCATACCGAATACGTAGAACTTTCTCGCCGCATCTTGGACACGGTTGCCCGTAACGGCCATGGACAGCCATTGCAGGATGAAATGCGGTGACGTTTTCTGGAAAACCTGAACCAGTTTCAGTTTGCAGCCGATCGATCCAGAACTGGAGCGTTTGGTGCGTCGCTTCGAAAAGGCGCTGCCATTCTTCCGGGTTGAGTTTGTGAGTTAACGCGATTGGCGATAGTTGCGCGGCGTGCAGGATTTCATCGGAATAGGCGTTGCCAATACCGCTCACTAAACGGGGATCGGTTAGAGCTCTTTTCAGTGTACGGTTTTCTGTGCTGAGTGCGGCTCGGAAAGAGTCGAGATCGCTCGTAAGGACATCGATTCCTCCTGGGTCCATATAGTTTAAGCTTTCTTTGCCACTGAGAAGGTGTAGCGATGCCCGCCGTTTGGTACCGGCTTCAGTCAGGACGAGGGAACCGTTGGGAAAATCGAATGCTGCAAGGTTGTTGCGACCTGCTAACGAGGCCTGCGGTGCTCGCCAGTGTAACCGGCCGGCGATCATCAAATGAAGCACGAGCCAGAGATCATTCTCGACTCCGATGGCGACTCGTTTTCCGATTCGCCGCAGTTCTCGAACAACACGCCCCTCTACCTCCTTAATCGGCGGTTGAGTACTGCGAAGCAAAAAAGTACCGGCGATTCGAACTCGAGTCAGTTGCTGACCGAGAATGCGTGACTCCAGCGCCGCGATGTAATTTAAGATATCCGGTAGTTCCGGCATTCCCATTCATTAGCCTCTGACAACAAACAAAAGACAGACCTGAGAAATGGTGGTCGAGTGTCGCGAAGCGGCGATGGATTTAAGTCAGTCCGCTCAATGTTTCCCTGCAGGTCTGGAGGGTGTCATCGGACTCCCACCGGGCGTTGGCGCGGCTCCCGAATTGTCAGGTGCCTTTGCATTAGATCCGGTATCCGAAGTCGGAAAAAAGCCAGAGGTTTGGGGCGTTTGCGTATTGCCTAGGGCATCGCGAACGGGACGTTTGCTAAGGAACCTGGTATAGGTCCAGAGCGGCGTAGTGATGCCGCTCAGATGCATCTGTGACATGCCGGTAGCTGGATCCTCCTTAATGACCAGGGCGATAGTCCCCGGTATGAGATAATACGCCTGGACATTTTGGAGCATTTGCAACTCGGTCTGATCAGAATGTCGGCCGGTGATTTGCTGAACCTGTTGTTCAGAAATGCAGGCATAGGGTCCATTCACGTTGACCCAGCGATATCCCTGCGCCACCCACTCGCTGTAGTTGTCCGCAAAAGCGATGCATGTAAGGCACAAGATCGCTGCCAAAATATGAATCCCAAATCTCATAAATTGATTCCTTTCTTTCCGGATCGGTCTCTCACTACACGAACTTACATGCGAAATGGACCGGGGATAGGAAGTTCTTGCATGCGCTGCCTTTGCTTGAGTTTGCGCGTTGCCACGATAGATTGGCGGCTCCTACTTGGCGCGTTCGTCTAGTCGGTTAGGACACGGCCCTCTCAAGGCCGGTGCACGGGTTCGAGTCCCGTACGCGCTGCCA
>JBKPBY010000263.1:0-7831 GCA_046727075.1 bacterium
AAAGGATCGCCTCGCGCAGATCGATCTTGAACTGGATCTATTGGAAATCGGGGAACGGTATGATAGCCCCGTTGAATGCAGGGAAGTGATTGCGGGTTACAAGAGAAAAAGGGGTTCAGACAAAAAGTCGATAGTTACGGATCTCGCAGAAACGGAGCCGTTAATAGTTCGGACAAAAAGATCTCAAACCAGGGAGTTGCGATAGTAAATTTTTCTCCCGCCAATGTCCCACAAGCCAGTGCCCAGCAAGAAGCCGAGCGCTTCGCTATTGCCGTTCAAACAATGCCACCGCGTGTTCGAGCATTCTTCGAGCGCGAGCAATCGACCTTATATTCCGCTGCACCGACAGGAGTCGGCCGAGGACCGGGAGCAACATGGCTGCGAGAATCGATCGGCGGCTGGTGCGGCTGAGATTAGATTTGATTGATTAAAGGGGTTATCAAGCAAATTAACTCAGCAGGAAGCCTCTAATCGCCCGTCGGAACGATCCCTGCGTTTTCCACCATGAGTATCACCGTGCGTTCTAACGCTCGGGTGCGAGGCAATGTGCCCTTGGACACAACGAAACCTTGCCTCGGCGACAAAATAAGAAGACCAAAACCCTCCGCTGTGCACCGGAGACGTTTCGGGTGCTCAGAGAAGCTTCCTTGAAACAAGGAGTTAGCGAGACTGTTTACGTGGAGATCGCCTTGAAGGCTCAGTTCAAAAAGGACGGCATCAAATGACCCTGGAAGAACTGCAGCAATTATCCGGCCCCAACGAGTTTCAAGCCTTTGCTATCGTCACCCAAGGTGGCCCGCGGAAGACAATCACCTTCGTGCAGACAAAGACCGGGGCTTTTGTCCAAATACCGACCCATCAGAATTTGTACGAATATCTTTTGGAATTGCATAGATCCGATGGTCCGAAAAGACCGCTTTTCTCCAAGCTCTTCGATAAGCCAGGCGCCGGGAAATCGGGGCTTAGCATGTCATTCAAGAGACTGATGGAACGCGCCGGGATCGACGACGCCGTGGCTCGCAAGAAAGACGGAAAGCTTGGGCGAAATGTTTCGCGACTTTCGTTCCATTCGCTCCGACACAGCTTCAATTCGGCGATGGCCAACGCCGATGTTCCGCTCGAGATCCGCCAAAAGTTGACAGGCCATGCGAGCAAGGACATGAACAAGCACTACACGCATCTGGAGCTCGAGACGGTACGGCGGGCTGTCGAGTCCATTCCTCGGTTGCCGGGCGTTCCTCGTGATCAGTCGTTTTAGCGATTTGTCGGGGTTCGGATTGCTCGCTCGCGGGTAGGTTGTCAAAAGCTCTGGGCAGCGTGGTATTGAAGCCAATGATTTGTAATCAGCAGGTCGTCGGTTCGAATCCGTCTGCCGGCTCATAGCATAAGCGGAAGCGGTACAGCTTCTTAGTTCAATGTAACAACGCATATCGGGAGAACGAGCCAGCAGTCAGTCACACCAAAGTCACGGAATTCGGCTATTCAGTTTTTTTCAGCCGATTTTTCGCGGGTATACATGCATCGGTTCTGCTGCTTCTGTAATCCTAGTTCTCAACGCAATCTGCATCTCTTCGATTACCACTGACTTGAGTCTCCCTCTCACGATTGCGCAGACGTCATCGCCGACAGGATACATCTGAAGAACTTTTGTTGACGCGCCTGGGCCTGATGCGAGGTCGCTTGCAAACCCCTTTTCGATCTCATCCTGACCGGAAGCCACACCATTTCTCGCCAAATCCCAGCCAAATACATGAACCGCGTCTTCTGTGTAGAGCGCGCCACGGCGACGGCATCCTTGTTGTTGTATGCCTCATCAAATTTTGTAAAGGACGCAACGATCTGCTGACGTACTTTCGGATCGACCGTCTTTTGCTCCTGGGCAAAGTTCGGCATAGCAAAGCCGATTGCCAACCCTGCAAGGCGGCGAGATCGAGCGCAGAATTAGGATGCTGCGCGTCGCGTGTCGGCAATTGCGTTAATGAACTGGGCTTATGAGTCGGACGAGCCTGGACAATTGAGTTTGGGCGTATTCATTTCGGGCGAGCCCCACCAGCCAGGGCGTTTGGGTTTCGGCCCGGTGTACACCAGACACACGTCGGGATTAAAGTCGAAGAAGTCGACAACTCCATTCCACTGGTCAGCTCGAGAATCACGCAGGAAATATCGCCCCCTCTGGTAGATATTTGCCGGTAGATAATGCTTGCAGCATCCTCAATCTTAGTGTGCTAGGGAGGGAGTCGCCTTGCGTATAGCATCTTGTGCACTTTGACAATAGATGGTATGCAGCTCGCGATATTGGGCCAGGCTTGTGGGGGGCTGGGATCTTTCCACGCGCAACGAGGATGTTGAAATGCGACGTTCCAATCACGCCCCCACAGTCGCACCCAGAGCGCGAGAAACATTTCTGTGCCGCGCGAGTTGGTGATGTCACCGAGATCGATCATGTTGCCAGCCTTCCAAACCATTCGCAGAGTAGGTCTCGGCTTTGGCAGTCGGTGGGAACGCCTCCTCCATGTTGTCTATTTTTGCTTCGCGGCCTGCTTCAATTTTTTGATGTCGAGCTTTGTCATCTTGAGCATGGCTTGCATGACGCGATTCGATTTTTCGTCGTCTTCGTCGTTCAACAGTTCGCCCAAAATCGGAGGAACGATCTGCCACGACACACCAAACCTGTCCTTGAGCCAGCCGCAGCGGCTCTTCTCTCCTCCGGCGGAAAGTTTCTGCCAAAAGTAGTCAATTTCCTTCTGCGTCTTGCAACTTACGAAAAAAGAAATGGCCTCAGTGAATTTGAATTGCGGCCCGCCATTCAACGCGATGAATTTCACGCCATCGAGTCGGAACGTTGCCGACATGGGACTGATGCTTTCAATCTTCGATTTCTTGAAGATGGAGGTGTAAAACCTCGCTGCCTCTTCGGCTTGGCCATCGAACCAAAGGAACGGGGTGATTTTTTGCATGGCGATTCTCCATTAAGCATTCTCGTCTCATACCTATGACGAACGGGCAACAGCTTCCAGGACACCTCGATGCCCTGGGCCAGCTTGCTTAGGCCGTCGCGATGCGCCGCGTCTGCCCAGCGCGGAGCGCTTTCCAGATCTTGGGCATGGTTCACAAACGTGGAGAGATGGCCTTCATTAGGCTAGAACGTCGCGGTACAATGCGGCAAGGCTTGCGCAAGCAAGTTAGCCGCAGCCGCAGGCATGATCCGGTCCTGCTCTCCTTGCCAGAGCAACAGGTGCTCAAACGTGATCGCTTCGACGCTCTCCTAACCGTGCCCCAGCCCGAACCAGTCTCTTCTCCAAACTGTCTTCATCTGATCCGGAAAGACGCATGTAAAAGCGAACCAAGGCCCGGACTAGCCAAGGAAGGTGGGTCAGCATCCATACCTCGGAGCGCAAGGCAAAAGAGCCAGCGCGCCGGATGAACGGGCGGCCGCAGGCGAGATCAGACCACTGGTGGTGAGTCGGTGCGGGATTTTGTAAGCGTAGACCAGGGCAAAGGGTGCCCCACCGGAAAAGCCTTCGACCGCAAAACGTTCGAGGCCGAGCTGATCCGCCACGCCTACCACATCATCGGGCCAATCCAACAGTTGATAATGCGGCCTACTATCAGAGCCTCCAATGCCAGGTCGATCTGGGCAAATGAGCCGGATCCCAAGGAGGTCGGATGGAGACTGGACCGTGAATATTTCCAAACGTGAGGAGCCATTGCCGTGGAAATGGAAGATCGGAAATCCATCCCTCTTGCCAATCTCTAGCACCTGAAGCCGTCGTCCATCGCGGAGCCGGCGCGTGGAATCTGCTAGTCTTCCTGTGACATTTGTCATCATGCTTCCCTGCAATGAAGCAATCGTTTGTTCGCCAGTACAACAGTTGTTGCATGTCACAGCTTGCTCATGAGACAATCTCGCTCCAGGTCAGACAACAAGCCAATCTTCCTTAACCGCCGACAACATCCGTTTTCCTCCTGGAAGGGGCGGGCCTACCAAAGGAACGGCACCAGCCGATGCCGTACCCTCTTTTGATATTCCGTGTAGCCGCGCAGATTTTTGACAAGGAATCGCTCCTCATCAAAGAGCCGCCAGATCAAAAATGGCAGCGTCGCCCCGAC
Source organism: bacterium (assembly GCA_046727075.1). Taxonomy (GTDB): domain Bacteria; phylum Verrucomicrobiota; class Verrucomicrobiia; order Chthoniobacterales; family JAFAMB01; genus JBKPBY01. Next base: position 4,111 of record JBKPBY010000263.1, read on the forward strand.
CGCGACCAGCCCCCCATACGAGCCGAGTGCCAGCGGTGTGCCGAGTAGGTAGAGTGCTCCACTCTCGTACATCGGGTGGCGAACGATGGCATACGGTCCGGTAGAAATGACCCTCTGTCCTTCCACGACTTGGATGGGCGCTGATGCGAATGTGTTCTCTCGATACACAAGGTACATGAAATAGAACCCTACTACGACAAGCACATCTCCGAGCAGCACGCCGCCGAGTGGCACCGCAGACCATCCGAAGCGATGGTCAAGCGAGGGTACGACAAGAAGGGCGATAAATCCGATCGTCGTAGCCAGCATAATGAACTTCTGCGTTGGACGCCTTTCCGCCCTCGGTCCACTCCGCATGCGACGCTCAAGAAGCCCCGGGTCATTTCTCATCAGATAAAGGGTGATGAGAACGGATGCCCCCGCAAAGGTCGATAAGTAGACCCATGCCTGCCAGTAGCGAAGGGTCAATGCGGGAGCAAAAAGCAGAAGACCCATTACACAGACGAAGGCGGTGAGTTTAGACCATGTTCTTGTCTTAAGAGTCGCCATTGCTTGATTGCCTTGCCGCGCACAAAAGAGGACCTCCGCTTGCACTATACGTTGAGCGAGAATGATCTCGCGGTCATGCAGGTCGTTCGGCCAGTCGTAACCATTGATATGGAATTACCGGCGCTTCCGCTCTTCCACCAAGCGGGCGACCCATGGTACTTTCGCAGCTTCGGTCTGGTTTTCCGCCACCAGAGCCAAGGTCTTGCGGCGAAATTCCTCAAAGTTTTGGTCTTCTGCTGAAGCGTAAGTCATCAGGTTGGTGATCATATAGTCCAACAGCAGATTCGATAGCTTCTGCAAAAAAGCTGTTTCGGGAGCGTCTTGCGCCCGTAACATCTCCAGGTATCGATTCAGTTCAGCCCAAAGATTCCCAAAGGCAGCTTGCCTCGAAATCTCGGCTGCCGCACGAGTGGTTCGCCATAACTGAATCGAGCAAAAAGTATAGATAACTGTCGAAATCGTCACGATCGCGGTGAGAATCAGCGGGATATAGGTATTCATGAGCCGCCTTTCGAATTAGAGCTCGTAGAACTCTTCTACCGGCGCAGGTTTGCACAATATTCGGCGACATTCATTTAATCCTGCGTCGTTATGACCGAAGTTTGTTTCCGCCTGATTGTAAACAGGTAATTCTCTATGAACTCCTGTGAGTTCGTTTCAGTCCACAAGACCGGCAAAGGCAACGATATCGGCCGCGAGCGTTCGGAATAAGAATGATGTTGAATACCTAGGCTAAGAGCCTGGCAAATCTTTTTTTAAGAGTCGTTCCTGGCGCTTCTGGGTTATGGGTCACTGATTATTTATTTGGCTTTGGACCGTCGTATTGGGCGCACAACGCAGGTCAAGAAGTAATGCCTCGTTTGAAGAGATTCTCGGGGTCTAGCACGGAGACGTTTTCTGCCGATTCAAGGCGATCTGGAAAGATCGCCATGCAATAACTTGGCGCCGCCTTTGTGCTGCGATAGCGAAGTGCCGAAAATCGGCCTGAGTTGAATACTGCAAATCCAAGTTCTTGTGTGGCCGTACGCTTGCGTGCTTTCCACGGCCGTGAGAGCTCGGCAACGTTCGTTTCGAGAGCCTGCCGAACCGGGTCCGCCGAAAGGTCGAGAACGCGGTCGAGAACAATGTTCGCCGAGAAAACCACTTTGGGAGGAAGATGTACGTTCGGGAATAGCGCGCTGAGGCCTGCCTCCCACTCTGCGTTTGCAGCCCGTTCGCTTGAGGCGAGATAAAGTGTGTCAGGTCCGCCTATAGGTGTATAGCGCCCACCCACGCGGCCAGGTCCACCCGCGAAAAGCAATTTAGGATTGAGACGCGTTACTGTCGGTTGACCTCCGGATCCGATCACCAGCCCAAGGAGCGATGAAGCCGTTACGACGCGCCAGTATACGCCTGCAATTCTGATCGGAGGAATAACTTCCAGAGAATGGCGAAGAGCCTTGCCGGTCAGCATTTTAGTCCGGTTGGCCCAAGAGTGCTGCGTGCACTATTCCTGCAAGCTCTTCAACTCGCCCCTCTTCAATCATTTGCCAAGGAGTCTTAAAATCCAGCTCAGCATTGGAAGCATTGAGCCAGCGACGAAATTCCGCTACGTCCCCTTGCATCAATCCGAGAGTTCTAGCCACTTCCTCGAACGGCATTAGCCCTTTGTGGATTGTCGGAGAATCTGGTGTCTTGTGGGCGGTCTTAGCCTCAACCTTGATCAAGCGGGCGAGCTCCGACACTGAAATATTGTAGAGTTCAGCTACTCGGCGAATATCGAGCCGGCCGCTGTTCTCATCGAACAACTTAAACGTGTAATCGGTGTCAGCAAAAAGTCGCGGTCGCCCGGTTCTTTCCAGGGAGGCTCGACCTTTGCGCACATGGGCTATCGATCTCTTCCTTGGCGCGGATGCCGTTTTCATGATAACATAGTTTACCTATTTTCCACCAAGCTTCAACCTGATTTCCACTATTTGTATTCCGGTATTAGGTAACTAAAACGTCGGCTAGAAAAGCACTGCCGCTGCCTCGAGAGATTCAGGCCGATCCGATGTGGCCAGCCTCGATCGCACTCAATTCATCTCTTCTCAAATGATCGTACCCAAGAGTCAGCGAGACCAGGTTCTTGTATGTTTCGAGACACGAGCTCACAGAGTGCCTGGGTTATCTTCAGCCCTTGTTGTAATTGTGAAGCAAAGCACTAATCGCTATTCCGAGAGCCCGTATGTTCATGTGCATCTTTTTTCGATAAGGATTAACCCACGATGAACTCGTCATCGTCCCGGCGCTTTTTCTTTAGCTTAGCCCGGTGCTGTTTCAGTTGAGCAGTTTGCTTTTCCAGGTTTTTGATGCCGGCGCGAGTAAAGGCTTGAGCCAGAAGCGGCGCAAACGAAGTCGCAACGCAAAAGAAAACGCCTGCGACAATGAGAGCGCTCACAACATATGGGGCCTGCGCAAAATTGTAGCGCTCCAGCGCCGGAACGCGCTGATAGGCTTGCAAAGCCACCCAATACATGATCGGGCTTACAACCGGCCAATGATTAACAGCAGCGACATACGCTCCTGCGCCAAGCAAAATCGTCGCGATGGTAATTGGGGTCACTCCTCCATTTGTAAAAAATTGTACGTTAAACCGCGAGTCTGAAGTAACGACAGCGCCTGAGCTTCTGTAGCGCGGCCTCCGGGCCATTTTTTGATGGGATCGAGGACTTGTTCAGCCTAAGTCCAGTCGAGCCGGGTATACACCAATTCCCCTCGTAAATTCTGGCCTAAGCGTACAATTTTTTACAAATGGAGGAGTGATCCCTGCTACAAGACGAAAGCCAAATTCAGTATTACGAGGAGCGCGTTAAACAGATGCCGATTCGCGTTTTGAAGAAGCACGGGATTGTCGAGCGCGAGGGTGATCTAGTGCGATTAAATGTTAACCCACTTACTTTGAAGCAAAAGGCCGAGGTCCGAAGGATATGCGAGGATCGGCTCCAAAGGTTTATCGCAGAACGTCGACTCTCATTTTTCACGCTATCCGGTGCAAGCGCCGCTCTGGCTCCGACTTGTCTGTCGATCTCCACGCTAAAAATAAGCGCGACAGCCGACAGCATAACTGGGTTGGCTCTGCCCTGTTAGAGCATGGGATCCGGCTCAAAATTTCCGTCTGGGCCCCTTGTGAAACCGACGAAGAAGCTGCTAG
>JBKPBY010000264.1:0-8641 GCA_046727075.1 bacterium
GATTCGCTTTGCTTGGATCGCTTTTTGGTTCTTAACTCTCTCTTGAGTGCCTGCGGCGAGTGCCGCGTTGGTATCTTTTTGCATAGCTTGTCAGGTTGCTGTTATCCGGCAGCCTGACAACCACCATGGCATCTACCGACGAAAAAGGCGACGATCGGACGGTGACGGTCTAATGTGATCGGTGAGTTCTCAGAAACCGGCAGCGGGCGCGAAGGCGCGGAATATTGCCGAAAACCTGATTCTCCCGATACGCGCATATGGACGTCTTGATCATTGGTGCGGGAGCAGCTGGTCTTGCCGCATGGCGGGAGCTTCAATCCGATCGATTGAACGTAGCAATTCTTGAGGCGCGCCCTCGCCTCGGCGGTCGGATTTTTACACACCGTTCAATACCAACTCCGATTGAACTGGGCGCAGAGTTCATACACGGAAAGCCACCAGCGATCTGGTCGTTACTGAAGAAGGCTCACCTGGATGCGTTGGAAATTCCCGATGTGCGTATAGTTTCGGACGCGGGAACGCTCTATTTTGATATCAACTTTTGGAAAGCGACTGAGAAGATAAATCGCCGGATCGATCCAACCCGTGACATACCATACGCCGATTTTTTGGCAGAGATCGAAGGATCGAGTTTGAAAAGCGTGCCGCCAAGGCCTACGTCGAAGGGTTCAACGCGTCGAGCTCTGAGAATATAGGCACCGCCGCAATTGCTGTAGCTGATCAGGCAACCGACGCGACCGACGGAAAACGACAGTTCCGATTACCACAAGGTTATGGATCACTGATCGATTGGATGGCGAGAGATTTGCGGACGGTACACCTACAGACCGAAGTTAATGAGATCCGTTGGCAGCGACATAAAGTAGAAATCATTGCTACGACTCCTTTCGGCAGACGCAGCTTTTCGGTCGCTCGAGTTATAGTGACTGTACCTCTCGGCGTGCTGGGAGCACAGCCATCAGCCCGGGGCGCCATTCAATTCACGCCCCCACTTCCGGCGCTAAAGTTCGCAGTGGCAGGTTTGGAGATGGGGCATGTCGCGAAGCTGATTATTTCATTCAAAGAACGATTCTGGGATTCATTGGGCAGCTTTGGTTTTGTGCTTGGCCTGGATCAAGAGCTATCGACCTGGTGGACGCAGGCGCCGCTGCAGTCCAAATTTACTTACCGGTTGGACCGGCGGACCGGGCGCACTGAAGCTGGTGGATCTATCAGAGGAACAACTTCTAGACCGCGCGATCGCGGCTCTGCACAAAGCGTTTAACAAGAAAGCAACCGAATTACGCGCAATGGTCGACAACATTTACTACCACAATTGGACCAACGACCCTTTTTCCCGCGGCGCGTACAGCTATCCAAAAGTTGGCGGCCTGGCTGCAGCTAAGGCGCTCGCCGAACCAATCCAAGACACAATCTTCTTCGCCGGCGAAGCCACGAATTCTAGCGGAGCGAGCGGGACGGTGCACGCCGCAATCGAAAGCGGTATCTCCGCCGCAAGGCGAGTACTCCAAACCGCGTCGTCGGAGTAGTTGGATAAGTGATATAGGTCCCATACATCGTATATGTCATATAGGTCCCATTCTCCTCCGCGCAGCGAACTAACAATGTGAGCCCTGCAAAAATCTACATTGGGACCAGCGGTTGGATCTACAAGAGTTGGGCCGAGACTTTCTATCCGCATGATTGCGCGGCTAAACGTCATTTGGAATACTATGCAACCAGATTTCCGACCGTTGAGATCAACGCGACTTTTTATCGGCTGCCAGAAGAGTCGACGTTCGACGGCTGGTGTAAGAAAGCTCCGGAAGGCTTCCTGTACGCGGTGAAAGGAAGTCGAGCAGTCACCCATCTCAAACGGCTTAAACCCGGCGCAAGATCATTCAAGCTTTTGTTAGATCGTTCGCGACGGTTACGAAATCATCTCGGACCGTATCTCTGGCAGTTACCGCCTAACTTCTCAAAGAATGCAGAGCGATTGCGCGCTTTTTTAAAGACTCTGCCACGGCGTCTGGAGCACGCAGTCGAGTTCCGTCACGCCTCATGGTTCGATTCGGAGATAAGCGCCCTGCTGAAACGACATAAGGTAGCAATGGTAGCTGTTAGTTCTCGGAAAATGCCTATGCATTGGGAGGTAACCAGCGACTTTGTGTACATACGTTTTCACGGGCTAAAAGGCGGGCCGGCACATAACTACACTGATCGAGAACTCGAACCCTGGGCTGAGCACCTGCGCTGTTGCGCTCGTCAAGGGATAAAGGGGTTTGTTTATTTCAACAACGATGTAAACACGCGAGCACCGGTCAACGCGTTGAAATTGATGGAGATGGTCGGAAAGTATGCGGTAAAGGTGCCAGCGTAGAAGCGTGATCATTCTGCAGTCAGGGGGTAGACCCCAATAATCGAGAGCGCGCCGGCCTTCTGCCACAAGCGTGCAAGGAGGTAGTTCCCACAGATGTCAGCGGCAGGGCCTGCCGCCCTACAGTGCGCTTCCAGCTTGACGTATGGGAGTGTCATCGCCGTTTCATCCGTTCCACCCACGGAAACAAATACCAGAGTCCGCCAAAAAGAATGACAAACGCGCCCGCGATTCCGGCGCTGACCATTGCGTCATTCAGGACCAGCCGCGCCACGACGAATAGATCTGCACTCAATCCAAGCATCAATGGCAGCATCGCCATTTCAAGCAATCGCGAAGCGATGACAACAAACCGTCGTGATACGATTCCGCGTTCCGCGATTCGATGATAAGCGGCCGGTGTCATGATCAAGGCGATTGCGACTGCGACCATCACGAGCGCTCCTAAGTGTAGAATCTTTTCTTCCGATTTCAGCTCATTAAACCCGTTGTTAAATATCGCAATCAGTTGAAAGCCGAACACCGCCTGGATACCAGGCAAGATCATGCGCGCTTCTTCGATAATTGTTCTGGTTTCTTGTTCGAGGCTCGCTGGATGTGCATCTGTGGTGTGGTATTCGCCGGGCATTTTGGAAAGTAGTTCAATTCCAGATCGTTCCTCCGTTGGGCGACGGATGGCATTTTGGGCCAAAGATCGGTTCGTTAGTTGTAAAAGTTCCATTTGCCTTTGTACAAACTCTTATCCGGGAATCCCCCGAGCTGCCGAGCGGGGATTGTCCCGATGCCTGAATTTAATCTGTGACTCGTGTCTGATGGAGTGAGGGTTTATTGTCAGCCACTCCGGATCGCCTTGAGACGTCGGATCTATGACCAACCGCGGAAGCATCTTGCATTCGAAGGATACGGTTCATCGGTCCCTCAAGACACCAGACTTCTATTTCCATCAACTTGTTGAGGCTGTTTCGGACTACGCGGTGTTTCTGCTAGATAGTCACGGCATTGTAATCAGCTGGAATAAAGGGGCGCAGCGAATTAAAGGTTACAAAGCGCAGGAGGTCATTGGACAGTATTTCTCGATTTTTTTTCCGCCTGAAGCGATCAAAAACGATTGGCCTCAGTCCGAATTGGCAATCGCTAAGGCGGAAGGTCGGTTTGAAGAACAAGGATGGCGAGTCCGGAAGGATGGATCGCGGTTCTGGGCCGATGTCACGCTTACGACGATCAAAGATGAGAAAGGTAAACCGAATGGTTTCTTAAAAATCACGCGGGATCTCACGACCCAAAAGCAAGCGGAGGAGCAGCGGGTGCAGCTGGCTCAGGAACAGGCAGCGAGAATCATTGCCGAGGCTGCAAAGGAGAAAGCGGAGACCGCTAGCAAGGCAAAAGACAGGATTCTACAAGTTCTCAGCCATGAATTACGAACGCCGCTTATGCCAATTCTGTTTTCTTCCTCCATGTTGCTCGAAGATTCTAACGTCCCCGAATCAGTCCGTGAACATTTATTTGTTATAAGGAAAAATGCGACGATCGAAGCCAGACTGATTGAAGATCTGATTGATGTTGCGAAATTGGAGAAAGGTAAGCTCGACCTTAACTTGAGGGCCACGAACATACACGATGTGCTGCGGACGGCGATTGAAATTTGCACCCCCGATCTGGAAACGAAGCGACTGAGTTTATCCGTCGATCTGCAGGCAGCGAGTCATCAACTCGATGCCGATTCAGATCGTTTGCAACAGGTGTTCTGGAATCTGCTAAAGAACGCGATCAAGTATACGGAGGAGAACGGTCGGGTAGCACTAAGTTCCGCCAATCCGGAAAGCGATTTGCTCCGGATCGAATGTACAGATTCCGGTAGAGGAATGCCGCAACAACTGATACCGCGAATCTTCGAGGCGTTTGAGCAGGGGAAACAATCCGAAGGATTAGGACTGGGTCTAGCAATTTCCAAAGCAATCGTTGAGCTCCACGGCGGCGCGATCCGGGCTCACAGCGAAGGACTTGGCAGAGGATCAACGTTTGTAGTGGAGCTTCCACTGGGCCAAAGTTTTTCTCTGTTTGGTTCCCGCTGACCGGCCAGGACGCAAAGGCAACCTGACAATCGGTGCGATGGATGATTCAGCTATCGGGGAATACGCTAACGCCGAAAACGCCGACATCGCCGTCATCGTCGACAACTGAGACCCCGGAGGGTTCGACCGGTGCAATCGACGTGGTTGCCGCACGGGGGTGGCCCAGCACCAATTTGAAGTTCTAGGTGTGTTGCGGCGTGAGCGATCCATAAATTGGTGCTGGGCGACCCTACCGATCGGGGTGCCAATCGCATCCCTATTCGTTCCCAGCGTTCCCGGGCGATCCCCGCCTTCTCTTCTGCCTATCCATTGTCGGCGTTGTCGGTGTTATCCGACAGCCGCTTCCTCGAGTACTGCTTTGAGTTCGTCCGGCGAGAAAGGCTTGACCAAATGCCGGTTGTAGCCCGCGTCGCTGCTCTTCTTCTGGTCATTTCCAGAGCCGTAGCCGCTGATTGCGACCGCGAATCTTGGCCGATCTGGACCTAACTTTTTCAGCAATACCCAGCCATCTCCATCCGGCAAACCAATATCACTAATCAAAACATCGCATTTTGATTCCGGTACATCGCGGAGTGCTGTCGCCATGTCTGGCGCAGTCAAAACCGTATGACCAGAGTACTCCAGATAAAGCTGGATGTATTTGACCGTGTCTGGATGATTCTCGACTAGGAATATTCGAAGTGGTCGCATGTGAATCTTCAGCCAGCAGCGTCAGCAGTTTTTCACAATGGAGAACAAATTAGAATCGTCGGACTATTCCTAGTTATACCACGTCTGCCGTCTTCGCGTCAGCGTCGGAAAGCAGATGCATGTTATTTGGATTTTCCGTTTCTGTCTTCTTCGCTGTATCGCGACCTCGATAATCCTACTCCATAACATTCGGAGCGTGTCTCTATCCATAATGTAATTGTATTCATATTGGTAGGACGAAGCTGCATAACGAAGAATTGAAGTGCATTTCGACAGCATTGGGGTTCGATTTACATCTTGAAGAAACCGAGGCCGGGATTCGTCCGAGCTTATAAGGGCCGCTCTAACTAACGGCTCTTGTTAGCACTATGAAATTATACACTGGAATACTCGCCATGGCCCTCTCATTGGCTGCTTTTGCTCGTGCCGATGAGATCCAATTCACGACACTGCCACAGCCGATTCAAACCAGTGTCATCCGAGAGACTCACATCTCTGATCCTTCGATGGTGACCCGAGTTGTTCGTGATGAGGGGGGTGTCTACACGGTCACAGTTCGTGAGAACGACGCGACACGCGTGGTCTATGTGAACGACTCTGGAGCGATCGTCCAGGCGCCTTCTTCAACGACCACCACTACCACAACCGAACGAGCTGAACCGGTTGTAACGTATCAGCAGGTCCAGCAAGATATGCCTCGATACCAGCTGGTCGAAAAGAAGGGCAATAAGGAAGTCTACATGGATCGGCAGACCGGCCAGAAAGTGAAAGTTAAACGAGAGGGCAGTGACTAGTAACATCTCGCTATCTTCGTAGCGAGAGGGAGCGTTGTTCGAAAAGAGCAACGCTCTTTTTTGCAGTGAACGGTCTAGGTGGCTTGGATATTTTGGTTAGCAACGCGGCTCGACAGCAATGAAATGCATCGATTCTCGATATTTCGACCGACCAGTTTGATTGGACGATGAAAACGAATATCTATGCACCGTTCTGGATAATTAAGGCTGCTTTGCCGCATTTGCGCCCCTGGATTGGCGATCATCGGAACCGCGTCGGTGCAGGCTTACGATCCGTCTCCCGATCTTTATGACTATGCACAAACGAAGGCTGCTACGATGAACTACGTCAAATCGCGAGCCAAGCAGCTTGGACCAAAAGGTATTCGAGTCAATGGAGTTGCACCGGGGCCGATATGGACTCCTTTACAGGTGAGCGGCGGGGCGCCGTAGGAAAAAATTAAGAAATTCGGTGGGCAAACAGCTTTTGGCCGACCCGGTCAGTCGGCAGAACTAGCATCGATTTATGTTCAGTTAGCTTCAAACGGCGCAAGCTTTGCCACAGGGCAGATATACGGGTCGGCAGGTGGTTCCGGCCAGCCGTAAAGATGCCAAAGAAAAAGCGACCCGCTCGATTAGCGAGCCGCAGCGAGGTTGACAGCCGACTTGGCTATCTTGGTAAGTTTCTGATCTGTCTGTTTCTCTTCGTCCAGAGTCATTTTGAGAAGTCTTGCCCCTTCCTTGTCGCCAAACATATCGGCGTAAGTCAGCGCCGTGCCGTAACCAGCGATCTCATAGTGCTCCACCCGTTGCGCGGCAGAGATTAATCCGGCGTCTTTCACTTCAGGCTCGGCACGCTCTTTGAGGAGCTCTTCACTTTCCGCGATCAACCCTTCCATTCCTTTGCATTTAGGCCCGCGGGAGGAGTGCTTGTGATCGGCTAAGATAGTCTCAAGTCGCGCGGCATGCTCTTTCGTTTGCTCCAAGTGCTGGCGGAAACCAGAACTGAGCTGCTCGTTGTCAGCGGCTTTGGCCATTTTTGGCAGCGCTCTAATCAGTTGCTTTTCGGCGCTGTATAAGTCTTTGAGTTCGTGAATATAGAGATCTTCGAGTGTATGAAGTTGCATTTCACCTTGATTCGCGCAGCAAGAGCCCGGTGGATCTGTGCCAAAGCTTGAGGCGCGAGTGATCTACGCCTTGACCGCAGGCCACGCTTTTGGGTGACCCTTTGTCGCCGCCGTCACTGTATTTCTCGGCGCTGGATAAGCACAGAGAGCATGCAAGTAAATCGACGTGCCATTGAATGCCGTTCTCCAGCGTTTGCCAGCATGCACGGGCAGCGTTTCTCATCGTTTTGGTTCCGACCGCAGCTCGTAATAAATCCTAATGCTTTGATCAACCCGTAAACGAGGCTTTTTCGTCGTGTAAACCAGGAGATGATCGACTCGGGTCTCTGTGGTGATATATTCAAAATCGGGATCAAACTGGAAATGACTGAACTTAGGATGAAGAGGAAATGGATTTGGCGCTAAGACAACCACGAACTTGCCGACAGTGGTGCTCCGCCGAATACTTACAACGTTAGTGTCCGCGGTCTTCATGAAGTTGAGCCTATCAAATCGTAACGAGAACCTGAGTCCACCGCATCCTTTCCGCTTCCCGTTCCCAAAACGGGAGCCCTCCGTTATCTTTTGACGGGCCGGCCAAAGCGACTTGACGCTATTGGTCGACAGCTTGATCGCCAAACCTATTCGGTTGAAAGAACGAATGCCCTAATAAGGGAGTACGAGCAAACCTGATGGATGAAACAATGCGACAATAAAAAAATTGTTCCCGTTCGAGCGGCTTTTGCATTCGGTTGTGGGGATTGATCAAATCAGTGGGGCACTTGTTCTGGATGTGGCTCCGGACGAGGTGGAAAAGCTAGGGAGAAAACCCCTTGAACCGCTTCATCTAGATTGGTGTAAACACCGTGAACCGAAGATTCCCTAATTCGTCTTATCAATCGCGCAGCCCCTGCTGGTGGCAGGCTCCAAAGACCGATTAAGATCACAGCGTCAGGAAGTTGGCTCTGGATCGATCGGGTCACATTGCCCACGGCAACCTGCGCCCTCGACTCGATCGTCGAAAGCACGATGCACCTGGCATCCGATTGCTTCAGATGTTCAACCTTTTCGCTACGCAGAGTTCTCCAGGGGAGTAAGCGGCTGCCAATTCCTCTTGCTTCCAGCAAACGTGCGAGGACTCTACCTACTACCTCGTCCCCTTCGCCTACAAGCGGAACGATAACCAATCTCAAGTCCTGCGGCGCAAGCGATTCCGATCGTCCCTCAGCATTGCCCGACGCTGGGACAGTCAGCTCCTCGATTATCTCTCGCATTTGTTCATAAATCCGAGACTTCGTCTGGCTGGCAGCCGCGCCAGGAAAAAGGTCATTCTCAATCGCCCGAACGGTCGGAACTATTAACCCTTCGGCAGTATCAGTTGACAATTGCATCGCCGTCGACCCCTGGATCAGTGACTTCGCTTCCGAAAGCCGGTTCTCGGTGAGGAGCCGGATTAATTTTGTTTCTGAGGATGTGGGGGGATCCGCTGCAAGCAAGACGCTGCAAACATGGAACGCTGGAAAATAGCGACCCAATACCACCAAGGAGGCAGTTAACGGCGTTGCCAGCAGCAGTCCGATCGGGCCCCAAATCCAGGTCCAAAAAAGAGCTGAAACGATCACGGCCAGAGGAGACATTCCTGTG
>JBKPBY010000265.1:0-15327 GCA_046727075.1 bacterium
TTCGGACAGCGGTTGGCGACAAAAGATTTGATGATGGCCGCTATAAAGATGCCGCTCAATTATTTGATTCACTGACAACAAACGACGAGTTCATCGAATTTCTGACCCTTCCCGGATACGAAGCGTTGGAGTGAGTCATTAACGGAGAAAATCAACATGCGCACTGACCAATCAAACTCAACGCCCGAGGCACGCTTCCAGGGGAAGCGCTGGGATGATGTTTACAGACACTACACAGAAGAGGACATTCGGCGTTTGAGCGGCACCGTTCGGGTTGAACACACTCTGGCCAAATTGGGAGCGGAACGACTCTGGGACTTGTTACACAGCGAAGAGTTCGTAGCTGCTTTGGGCGCGCTGACTGGAAACCAGGCTGTTCAACAGGTAAGAGCGGGCCTCAAGGCGATCTACCTGAGCGGCTGGCAGGTGGCAGCAGATGCGAATCTTGCAGGCCAGATGTATCCAGACCAAAGCCTCTACCCGGCCAACAGCGTTCCTGCAGTGGTGAAGCGGATCAATCAAGCTTTACTGCGTGCAGACCAGATCTATCACCACGAAGGTAAGATGGGATCCATTGGCTCGCGCCAATCGTAGCGGATGCAGAGGCAGGTTTTGGCGGTCCGCTCAATGTTTCGAGCTGGCCAAGGCCATGATCGAAGCGGGCGTCCATCTGGAAGACCAACTAGCGTCGGAAAAGAAATGCGGGCACATGGGTGGCAAAGTTTTGATACCTACCCATCATGCCATCAAACATTTGGTCGCCGCTCGGCTGGCGGCGGATGTTTGCGATGTACCGACGATAATCATTGCAAGGACAGACGCGAACACAGCCGCGTTACTCACAAGCGATTACGACGAGCGCGATAAACCGTTTCTTACCGGGGAACGGACTTCAGAGGGATTCTTCCGGGTTCGAGCTGGAATCGATCAAGCGATCGCGCGTGCCAACGCTTACGCGCCGTTCGCGGACCTTTCTCTGGTGCGAGACAAGTGAACCGAATCTGAAAGAAGCCAGGATATTCGCGGAAGCGGTTCACGCTGAACATCCAGGTAAGTTGCTTGCGTATAACTGTTCGCCTTCGTTCAACTGGCGCAAGAAACTCGACGAGAACACGATCGCTTCTTTTCAACGGGAATTAAGCGCCATGGGATACAAATTCCAGTTCATCACGCTGGCGGGATTCCATAGCCTTAACTTCAGCATGTTCCAGTTGGCAAAAGCATATCGGGCACAGGGAATGTCCGCCTATGCAGAGTTGCAGAGTGAAGAATTTGCTGCTGAAACGGCGGGCTATACGGCTACCAAGCATCAACGCGAAGTTGGTACAGGTTATTTCGACGACGTAGCCCAGGTTATATCTCAAGGCGAGTCATCCACGACCGCTCTTCACGGTTCGACAGAGCGCGAACAATTTCATTAGTAGTAGTGCGGCGGAGCTGCGAATCATCTAGAGCCGGGGTTTTTGGCGCCAGGGCCGAAGCTGTCGCCATTGACAGCTGCCGATTTTTTAACGAAGTCCTCCTATGCCGGGATGGACGGGAGCGGACGCCCCTAGGACCGACCTTGGGAAAGACGAAGCACATGTTTGGATTGTACGCCTCGACGCATCATCGGAGGCGGCGGTTTTGCTTTCAGCAGATGAACGCGAACGAGCAGACCGATTCCATTTTCAGCGCGATAAGAACCGCTTTATCAACAGCCGCGCCGCCTTGCGCCGTATTCTGGGCAATTACCTTTCTAAGGATCCAGGCACCCTCGAATTTGCCTACAATCCACATGGCAAGCCGCATCTGGCGGGCGCGCCGTTGCAATTTAATCTCTCTCATTCCGGTGAGCTCGCGTTGATCGCGATTACGACTGCATCGGCGATCGGTGTTGATGTCGAGTTGATCCGCGATGACCTTTCCATTGCTGCGTTGGCCGATGCGATCTTGTCCGACCAGGAATTGACCGCGTTCCGCGAAATGTCACCAGCGGAGCAGCGATCCGAATTCTTTCGGATCTGGGTCATCAAAGAGGCATACACAAAAGCGATCGGTAAAGGCTTGTCGATCGCACCGGGGTCCCTGGAAGCACAAAGGCTACCTGCACGAATCCTTGATACCCCTCACGGCTACAGCGCTGCGATCGCCACGCCGGCTACATTGCCCAGCACAATTCGGGTGATCCAGCTCTGAGCGTTGGTTCCGGGTTCCGGGTTTCGCATTCCGAGTTCCAGGCTATGGATTTTCGAGCGCGCTTCCAATCCCGGAACTCGAAACCCGGAACCTTCCTACCCTCCTTGGATTTTTTTCAACCACCAACGCAGACCAACGAATAGGAATCGCCAATCTTTCAGGAATTCCGGTGGTTCGCCTTCACTCGCATGACCGACAAATTGGAAGATCCATCCGACAGTGAAGAGACTGAGCGGTACCTTCCAAAATCCCTTGATCAACGGAGCGATGAGAAAGAGCGGAAGCGATAAAGCGATCATCGGAATACCGAACGTGTGCAGCGCGCGATTGACCGGATCTTTATGCGCCTGTTCATACTCTGAAATCCAGTCGTCTACCGGACGGTCGCCGAAAATTGGATGAGGAGAACTCATGGGTGAAGCTATATAGCGTTTTTTGTCCTCCGTCTAACCAGTTTGCGTTCGGTGTTCGGTGTCCGCCTTCGTCCGGCCAAGGCCCGAATACGGCTCGACCAGTTTGGGCGCTTCGCGGTCGGCTTGCTTCAGATCTTCGCAAATCTATTTGGATTCTTAATCTAGCAAAATAGAGGAGCCTCTGGCTGAGCGAGGTATCGGATGAAAAAGACAGACTGAGATTTATCGTCGCGGAATTTCTGGAGAGCGACCAAGGGTTCCTGTCGGTGGGACTCGCCGGCTGTCGCACGATTGCGGAAATCACCTGTTTGCGGCAAAGCAATTGAGTCTCAGCTTCAAATAGCTGGTAAACCGTTACGCTACTCGACTTTAGCTAGCAGGTGTCGGAGGATTCAAGAGCTATCGATGACGTGACCATCGTCCAAGGTTGGTAGGGTCGCGATTTACCGCGCCCGCAACGCTTCCGCCTATGGCAGATGCGGGCAGGTCGCGCCCTCGTGCGGCTGTCAGGTCGACGAGGCTGAGGATAAATCTCTGCCCTACCGGTCAAAGGAGATCGTGCCTCATCAATCGCATTAGTCTCCTCGCACGCGACAATCTAAGGGACCATCCATCACGCGAAAAAGACTATTAAGCACGTATGACAAGATCGTTTCACGAATTGAGTGAGCAGGAAATTCTGGCCCTAGCTATCTCGCTGGAAGAAGAAGACGGCAGAATCTATGCCCAGTTCGCAGAAAAGATGCGGGCCGAGTACCCGAAGACCGCGGAGGCTCTGGCTGCGATGCGAGACGAGGAAGCCGACCACTATCGGCAGCTGGTTGACGCTTATCGACAACGTTTCGGAGATCATATTCCCCTCCTGCGAAGGCAAGATGTAAAAGGCTTCATCAATCGAAGACCTATCTGGTTGAATCGGATGCTTACTGTGAAGCAGATCCGTGCGGAAGCCGCTTCCATGGAACAAGAAACACGCCGCTTTTATGAAAAAGCCGCCGAAAAGATGACTACGCTGCCGATCCGTGAGCTGCTGACAAGTTTGGCCCAGCAAGAGGCGCAACACGTTGCGCTAGCGGAGCATCTGGAAAAAGAACAAGTCGAATCCGGCGCTCGAGCCGAAGAAGACGAAGCGAACAGGAGGAGCTTCGTGCTACGCATCGTTCAACCCGGTTTGGCAGGCCTGATGGACGGCTCTGTATCTACTTTGGCGCCGGTGTTTGCTGCGGCCTTCGCGACAAAGAATAGCTGGGCCGCTTTTCTTGTTGGTATTGCGGCTTCGGTTGGAGCAGGCATCAGCATGGGGTTTGCCGAAGCGCTTTCGGATGATGGTGCGCTGAGCGGCCGTGGCCGTCCATGGATACGCGGGAGTGTTTGTGGAATAATGACGACGCTCGGCGGTATCGGGCACACGCTACCCTTTCTGATTTCCAACTTCTATCTGGCGACCGCTGTAGCAGTAGTCGTAGTGGCTGTGGAGCTTGCCGTTATCTCATGGATCCGCCATCATTACATGGATACACCGTTGCTTTCGGCGATTTTCCAGGTCGTGCTGGGCGGGGTGCTCGTGTTCATCACAGGGATTCTGATAGGATCCGCGTAAGAAAACCACAGACTAAGGACCGGACCGCAGATCCGGCAGAGAATAGGAACCACAGATTACGCAGATTACACAGATTTCGAAAAGAGGTTTGGGCAATCGCTGATTGTCACCTTGTCTTGGTGGTCCGCACCGACAAGCATACCACCAATCACCCAAAAAAATCTGCGTAATCTGTGTAATCCGCGGTTCCATCTCTCTGCGGTTCCTACTTTTCCGCGCAATCTGCGGTTTACGCTCCGAATATTTCCTTAAAGAAAACCTGCATCCGATCCCAGGAACGTTTGGCAGCCTCGGCATTGTAACCGATGCCCTTCAATCCAGAGGCTTCACGAATCTTGTCCGCATCGGGGTTTGTGAACGCGTGAATGGCACCGGAATATTGAATTAACTCGTAATCCAATTTTGCGTCGTTCATTGCTTTGGTGAAACTATCGACTTGTTCTTTGCCCACCATTGGATCGATCGCGCCATGCAAAATCAGAAACTTTGCCTTTGTCTTCTCGGCTGCGTCCGCCTGCGGCGGGACCAATGCTCCATGAAAGGTTACAACGCCGGCAACTGGTGCTCCGCTGTACGCCAACGTTAAACAGGCCGCGCCACCAAAACAGAATCCGATCGCGGCGACTTTCGTTTCGTCGACCACGCCGGTCTTAAGAAATGCGTCCAGGCCCGCTTTGGCACGGTCAACGATTAATGGTCCGCCATGAAACGGTCCCGTAAGTTCCTTTGCTTTCGCCGGGTCAGTTGTCGTTTGTCCGTCACCATACATGTCGACAGCAAACGCGGCGTACCCCATCTGTGCTATCTGCTCAGTTCGTCCTTTGATATAATCGTTGAGTCCCCACCATTCGTGAACGAGCAGAACTCCTGGCAGTTTCCCTTTTGCTGACAGGGCGTCATCATACGCTAGGTACCCCTGCAGTTTTGTTCCATTCTGTTCATACTGGATCGGCTTAGTAACTATTTTCCCGTCCGCCAGCGTCCCTAGCAAAAGCACAACAAGAGCTACAAAAACGGCTTTCATAAGGGGGTCGTATGTTTTCTACCAAATCTAGCTTGAAGGAGCGCAAGAGTCATTCAGATAGTGCAGGCGCTAGCTTCCCACTAACCCGCATTTGAAAAAATGCGCCCCGAAGGGGACGAAATCGCCGCTCTGGCTTTTACCAGAGCGACTCTGCGAGCCGATTTAGACGCGACAGGCTTTGCACTTAATGCGAAATCTGGGCTAACTGTCGCACGGCAGCCTTGGCCGCTTTTGAATATGGAACTGACTGCTGAAGCACGTAAGCACGGCCATCCATTTCGGTGATCGTAAATTGAAAGACGCGCAGACTCTCCCGTTCATCAAACAGCCATGGCAGGCCGGTCGGAGTTAATTCAATCATTCCACCGCTTCCCGTCCATTTTCCGTCCTGGAGCTGGGGCGCAACATCATTGATCATCAGCACCGGTTGCGGACCCGACACATCCTCGACCCGGATCGACCGGAATTCGATCGGTTGTTTGGGCTGAATGGAAAACGCCCATCGGACATAATAGTTGCCGTCCAGATTCACTGTCTGCAGGCCGGCATTAGTCACAGTAACTCGGTCGTTCTGCGAAGGCTTAAATCTGCCGCCTCCGGAATGGGAAGAACTCGCGCAGCCGCTAAGCCAGACGATGCACAATGAGATAACCGGAAGAAATGTCCGCATACGGAAACTACGATGAATCAGGTTTGTAGAAGTGCCTAGCCCGGATTTTTGGGGTTGGCGTGCCGTACTCGTCAGCTCCCTGACAGCCCTGACACAAGATTGATAGCGAATGCGAGGATAACCGTGTTAAACGCAAACGAAAGCATCCCATGCGCAAGTGCCAGACGCCGGAGTCGGCGAGAACTGATCTGTACATCAGAAACCTGGAACGTCATCCCGATCACAAAAGAAAAATAAGCGAAATCCAGAAAATCCGGTTCACGACTTCCTGGAAATTCGAGGCCATGGCCTTTTTCAGGTCCGCCGCCGGTTTTGGCCTGCCTGTAGTAGCTATGAGCGTAGTGCATGGTGAAAACCGTGTGTACAAGGAACCAGGAACAAACCACTGTCCCAGCAGCCAGCAGGATGTGTCCAGTCAGAGCCCTGCCATGCAGTCCTTTTGCAGTTCCAAGCAGGAAAGCAACAGTAAACAGACTGGTGCATGCAGCGGCGATGACGAACAGAAAGATGGCGGTTCGGCCGGCGTCTTGAAGCTTTGCCGAACGGACTACGGTGCGAACATCTGCAAGAATGATCCTGATCCAGCAGAGTAGAATGATTGTGAACGCAAACGCGTTCCAGGTAAGGATTATTTGAAGGGCCAAACGATGCAGGCCTGTCGCTGAAAAAAAGACAACTGCGCCGACTGCAATCGCGGTCATTACGCGCTGATGCGCATCAAATGAACGAAGAAATCGCATGAGTTGCGCACCATCTAATCGTAGGGGACGTGCGTTTCTCAACAGCTTTTTTCGGCGCAATGGCGTGTCGGCGTCGTAACGTACGCGCTGAAGCACACAGGCGTTCAACGCTTGCGAATGAAGAGCGCGGGCCTTGCGCTGGGTGGTCGAGCCGTAAAGCTCAACCCATCCGGCCTCGGCCGGACCGGAGCCTTGGCAGCGAGGACCTAGAGCCTGAGCTAGGTGGACAATTCTCCCGGATTGATCGCGCCATCGGCGGATTGGCCTTCTAGGTCGACCTCTTTGGGCGTCGCTAACTAGTAAGGTAACGCCTATACCTGAAGCGCGACCCTAGCTATATCACTGCTCCGATTCCAACCACCGCTCCAATGTCGCCTTCGCTCCGTTCTGATAAAAACTCTCGAACGGTTCAGTGACCGCTTTTACAAAGCGTTCCGAATTGGCGAGCTCTTCACTGAAGAGTTCCCTCATCGCAAGAAACTTGCGCGGATCTTTGAAGGCAGCTGTTGCACGCAACTTGTCGGCCATCGGATCGATGATCGGCATCTCTTTTCCCTGGTCGTCCTTTCCAATCAGATATCGGAACCAAGCAGCAACAGTGAAACTCAGGAACTTGATCGGTCCCCCTCTCTGCAACTGTTCGGTGATCGACGGCAAAACAAACTTCGGAATCCGCGCCGAGCCTTCAGTTCCGATCCGGGAAAGCTGATCGCCAATCGCCGGATTTGCGAAACGCTCGATCAAAGTAGCTTTGTACTCGCTCAAATCGACTCCAGGCACTTTCGGCAATAATGGTGTCACCTCTACATTCATCATCGTTTCGACCAATCGCCGAATCCGCGCGTCGCCCATGGTTTCGTGCGCAAACTGATATCCCAACAACATCCCGATATAACAGAGCGCCTGATGACCCGCGTTCAGGAGCCTGATTTTCATCTTTTCGTAGGGAAGAACATCGGAGGTCATCTGGGCGCCGACCCGTTCCCATTGAGGTCGCCCGAGAGGGAAATGATCCTCAATGACCCATTGCTTGAATGGTTCCGTCACGACAGGCCATCCGTCTTCAATCCCGAATTCTTTCTGGACCAGTGCTCGATGCGCATCGGTCGTCGCCGGTGTAATCCGATCAACCATGCTGTTTGGGAATGCACCATTCTGCTCCAACCAGTTGCGCAAAGCAGGATCCCGCAACTCGGCAAAGGCCAGGAACATCTTGCGCATGACATCTCCGTTACTCTGAATGTTGTCACACGACATCATAGTGAACGGCGGAATTCCACGTTTTCGACGCCGGTCGAGCGCCTCACCCAGATAACCAAATGAACAGACTGGTTCTGTCGGGTGCGCTAGATCGTGCTGAATATCCGGATTCTGCGCATCAAACTCGCCGGTCCCCTGATGTATGTAATAGCCGCCCTCGGTGATAGTCAGCGAAACAATCCGGCAATCACCGGAAGCCATTCTCTCTAGAACGCCTTCGCGATCGCTTGGGCCGAGCAGGAAATTCAGAATCGAACCGATGATCCGTGCCTTGTTTCCTTCGGAACTCTGCTCAACCACCGTGTAGAGATAGTCCTGAGAGCACAGGATCTCTCCGATCCGCGCGTCATGTTTCAGCAGGCCGACTCCGCAGAATCCCCAAGGACTCTTCGATTCCAGATGGAGCAAATCGTCAATGTAAACAGCCTGATGCGCCCTATGAAAGCCACCGACTCCCACATGGAGAATTTGTTGACCAACTTCACGCCGGTTATACGCAGGAACCCGGATATTTGAAGGCAGTGAGCCCAGATTTTGTTCGGATAGTTTGATGGCCATAGTTTGAAGAGGGACCTCCGGCCCGGGGGTGTTGGGCAAATATTCACTCGCTGGACAAATATTCAACTTGAAAGCTCTGGCCGGAGGAATCGGCGTGTCGGCATGTCGGCGTATCGACGTGTCAGCCTGGCAGCTGTTCGGGGGTGCAAGCGTTCTCGAAAGTCACGATAAATCGTGATCCTACCGCTTGTGGAGACTGATTCGCCGATACGCCGATACGCCCGTAGGCCGACACGCCGACACGCCGACACCTGCCCTTCAGACGCAGCCGTTTCGCTCCAGATAAAGCTGGCGGAGCCGTGTCGCCAGCTCTCCCGGTTCACCATTACCGATCTGATGGCCATCGATTTCCACGACCGACAGCAGGAAAGTCGAGGCGCTGGTCAGAAACGCTTCATCAGCCGCCTTCACTTCGTCTGGGGTGAACGCTGTTTCGCGAATCTCAAGTTTCAGGTCATCCCGCCAGATTTTCAGAATGTTCTTGCGTACCGTGCCCGGCAGAATTCGGTGGTTCTGCGGATGGGTATAAAGAATCCGATCGCGAACAATAAAAGCAGAAGTGGATGATCCCTCAGTGATGTGCCCATCCTCGACTTGCCACGCTTCAAAGGCCCCGGCTGACCGCGCCCTTTGCTTGGCCAGAACCTGCGGCAGCATAGATACGCTTTTGATATCTCTTCTCAGCCAGCGGATATCGGGCACAGTTATGATTTTGACGCCGGTTTGGAGCTTCTCATGGTTCACAATCTTCATTTCCGAGCAGTAAGCGAACGCCGTCGGCTTAACCTGCGGCGGAAAAGCAAAGTCTCTGAGCCCGGCTCCGCGGGTGATTTGCAGATAGATGATTCCTTCGAGTAACTGATTTTGGCGAACCAACTCCAATTGCATCTCTTGGATCTGCTGGCGGGAAAGCGGAGCGGGTAACTCAATCGCTTCCAGCGACCGGTAAAGCCGATCGAAATGGTCTTCATGTTGAATCATTCTGCCGGTTGCAACCGCAGTGACTTCATACACACCATCAGCAAACAAAAGACCACGGTCGAGGATCGATACGCTGGCGCGGTCCAGCGGTAGAAATTCTCCATTTAGAAAAGCGATGTTAAGCATGCGGGTTTGGGTTCCGAGTTTCGGGTTTCTAGTTCCGGGTTCCGGGATTGCGCGGTCTAGAACAATCTATCCATGATCCAGCCCTCAGCGCCAGAACTGCGTTGCAAGGAGAATCTCGCGCAGCAGTCGCGGAGGAACGCAGAAGTTTTTTTCGTTCCCATCGCGGTCCCTTATTGCGAAGGTTTATCGAACTTTGTATTATGGGCGTTCGCGCCGAATGGGAGGGGACCCGAAAAAATCGCGATCGGGCGAGGAGGCCCCGATCCAAATTTGCGTTACGGCTCACCGTCCCGTCGATCGTGATGGTTGGTGTGCTGGTGCTGATCGCGTATCAGGTCTACAACGGATTGATGTTTCAAGAGGTCGGGTTTGGCCAGTTTAGCATCAAATTCGCTCCGCCCTCCTCCAAAGGTCCGGAAACTATTGAAGCGACCCGCGAATTCTTTATCGGGCGTTGGCAGGTCGAACAGCGATTTGCTGCTATCACTGGAACTGTAGCTGCCGATTACCTGGAGGACGGCAGTTTTTCCGAGTCGCAACAAGTGTTTCAGGGTGATAACGGCAGGCGCATGGATCGTACCGGGCAGATGGCCAGAAGTGGAATGGCGACTTTACAATCGTGAACCACGATCGGATCCACAATATCTACGAGAATTACGACGCAGTACGCGTCCCCCGGTAAGCTCACGCTCATCAGGCGGCTAACGGCACGAGGGCGCCGGCCAGCGGTGCCTCAATGATCCTTTTAAGGAAGCATGGATCGAGACGGCGAACTCTGTTCCGCCTTGCCGGTTAACGCGGCGACACCGGGATGTTGAAGCCGGCGCTGCGCGGTGATTGCGTATATTTCCATTTTCAGACCCTTGGCGATTCCTATCTTATGCAGACGAGAGGAACGTTTAAATTCATCCAAAACTGCCGAATAGATCGGGATAAATCCCAAACCCTGAGCTCCCAGATCAGTCAATAGCGCCATGTCTTCAATCTCGGCAATCACCCTCGGCCGCACCTTGAGCGCCTCGAACCAGTGCTCAAGCTGGCGGCGCAACGCCATCTCAGTTGCCGGCAGTATCGCCGGCGCTCCATCTAAAGAACGCGGAAAATCTTTGAGCAGACGTTTTGCCAACGGCGGAGCTGCGCACAACATAACCTGCGAGCTTCCGACCCGTTGATTGAAGGTTTTTACCGGCAACGCGCTAGTCGACGGTTCGTCCGCCAGAACAACATCAAGCTTATGCCCGGCCAACTGTGTGATCAGTTCTTTCAGCGATCCTTCTCGGCAAATTACATGTACTGATCGGCTGAGTTGAAAAACCAGAGCAAGCTGTTGGCGCACGATCGTTTTCGGTAACGAATCAACAACCCCTACGTTCAACCGCAGAGGCCGCTGCCCCGGCACTTGCCGTACCGCAGTTAAAAGCTCGCGACCAAGTGAGAAAATCTCCTCAGCATACTCCAACACGGTCTGCCCGGTATCGGTCAAAACCAATCTCCGAGTGGTACGGGTAAAGAGAGGGGCCTCCAGAAACTCTTCCAGTTGTTTGAGCTGGGCACTGATACTCGGTTGGGAAACATGAAGGACTTCGCTGGCTCGCCGTAGGCTGCCTTCTTTGGCGATAGCCCAAAAATAGAACAGATGATGGTAATTAAGAGAACTTTGGGTCATCGGACTCGAACCATTTACGATCTTCTTCGGAGGATTGTTAACTAAAATCTAATAATCAGTTCCTATCTTCCTATTAGTCAAACCATTTAATGTTTGGCAGTTTCCAACAGAAGAAATCAGGAACTGCAATGAATGACCTACCATCAAAAAAGACAAACCTTCTTCAACCACCGGCAGCGAACGAAAGCTCGACCCACGATTTGGTTGTGCGGCTTTTGTCGCAGGACCAACTCTACGTCGACGCAATCATCGAGACGGGCAGTAGCGCGATCGAGGCGAGGGATATTCACACAATCTTGAGTAAGCGGGACCTCATCGCGCGAAAAGTTCGGACCATCAGTGAGGGATCCGCAGAGTTGACCCATGAGTTCTGGGAAATCCTGCGCACGCTGGAAGCGGCGGCGCTAGTGAACATCAGAGACCCGCTGTCGCGATGTCTGGCGGAGGGCGCATTCGCTGTCGCATACTTACTCGAGGAGGAAGATCTGATTCCGGACAGTATTCCCGCCGTTGGCCTAGTGGACGATGCGATAATCGTCAAACGAGTCGTTTCGCGTAACGGGCGCGAACTCGTGCGCATGGATCCACCCGACCTCAGGTAGCGCCCGGGTACCGTATTCGCCTGGAGCAACCGAGGGGAAACCCGGTTGGCGACAAAACTACTGATAGGGAACCGGCTCAATCGTTACCAACGTGCATACAACTCCTTGGTTCTGGATCATCTTTAATGCCGGCGTGCTCGTGGTGCTGGCGGTCGACCTCTTCGGGTTCCATCGTAACGCGCATACGCCTGGCACGAAGGAAGCAGCGATTTGGACCGGTGTTTGGCTGACGCTTTCTCTCGGCTTCAACGGGTTGATCCTGCAATGGATGGGACCAGGCAAAGCGCTCGAGTTTCTGACCGGCTACCTGGTTGAATACTCGCTCAGCGTCGACAACGTTCTAGTCTTCATCCTTATCTTTTCCAATTTCGCGGTACCGGCCGCTTATCAACATCGCGTCCTGTTTTGGGGCGTTCTGAGCGCGTTGGCTCTGCGTGGAATCATGGTTGCTGCCGGCGCCACCGTTATCGGCAATTTCCATTGGGCGCTGTATCTGTTTGGAGTTTTTCTGATCGCGATCAGTATAAAGACGTTGTTCAGCGGAACGGAAAAGATCGATATCGCTCGTCATCCGCTCCTGAAGTTTGTGCGTCAGATATTACCAGTAACCGACAACTATCACGGGTCGCGTTTCTGCATCCGCCGTCATGGTCGCTGGATGTTGACGCCTCTGGCGATGACGTTGGTGATGGTTGAGGTGGCCGACGCTGTATTTGCTGTCGATTCGATCCCGGCAATCTTCGGCATTACCCGTGACCCGTTCATCGTCTACACCTCAAGCGTTTGCGCTGCCCTCGGTTTGCGTTCGCTCTATTTCCTGGTCGCCGGGTTTATCCACAGACTGGCATACCTGAAATACGGTTTAGCGATCGTTCTCGCTTTCATTGGGCTCAAGATGCTGCTTAACGAAATTTACCCGATACCAACAGCGATATCCCTTGCGGTTATTGGCTCAATCCTTCTGATCGTGATTGGCTTCTCTTTGCTGGTAAAGCGCCAGCATGCCGTCCCCGATCGCCAAAAACTCAACTCTGTTCCGTCGCAAACCAGCCACGTACTATGACAACCGATCGGCATATCTCAAATGCACGGCTATCGGCTAAACTTGAGGCCCTATGCAGCCGCCTGAAAGGTAGATCGCCCACGATAGCCGAATTGAAGCACGCGCTTGGAGGGCGCGGTTCAGCCATGCTGTTGATCTTCTTAGCGTTGCCATTTTGCTTCATCGCTATTCCCGGCCTGTCCGTACCTTTTGGTACCGCTATTTGCGTAATCGGCACCTGCCTGATGCTCGGACGCGACCCGTGGCTGCCAAACTTCATTATGCGCCGGCGCCTCTCTTCTACCAAAGCGGCCCAACTATTGTCGGGCGCGGCTAAAATAGCGTCCCATCTGGAGAAGTTAATACGGCCCCGACTCGCCTTTCTCCACGCCGGACCCGGCATGCTTCGGTTGATCGGTTTCGGCATCGTGATCGCCGGACTTGGACTGATGTTGCCGTTGCCAATCCCGTTCTCAAATAACATCCCCGCCTGGGCGGTTGTGCTTCTGGCCATTGGAATGATGGAGCAAGACGGCTTATTCGTACTGTTCGGTCATTTGACCGCAATTTTGAGCTGGGTCTTTATCGGTCTGACCTCTGCGTTTGTCATTGAAGGTGTCCAGCTGCTGCTGGGATTTGTTAATTCATGACCAATTCTATCGCCGCGCCGCATGAGATCTGTTAATAGTTCAACTGAATTTCTTCGCCGCATGTCGCGCCAACGTCCATCGGCTAAAAAGAACGCTGCATCAATCCAAGAGTACGTTGAAGAAAGCGCGTCGTCGCTAACACAAGAGGACCTTGAAAAGCTGCGGGCTAAACTGCCTTTGTTGAAGGTTCGATTCGCAGGTATCGAGGCGCCCGAATTCCCCCACCTGCGGCAACAGTTAGATTTACTGGCCGATTTCTTCGAAGATACCTGCGATGGATTCTTTCCAGCTGCTTCCGAAGAGCTACGCAAGCAAAGCGCGTTTGCACTGATTTACGCGACCAAAGAAGTAGATATCATCCCGGACTCTATTCCGGAGATCGGTTACGCAGACGACTCGCTAATCGCCCGCATTGTTCTCACTCAGAACCAGGACGTTTTCCACGACTACTGCCGCTTCCGAAAGATTCGCTGGTCCAAGAGCTTCATCACTCCTTAAGGGAACGCCGTGATCGCCGAGAACGGAACTCGGGCTACGCTGGGGCGGGACTTGAACCCGCGGTCCGGCCAAGGCCGGATTATGAGCCTGAGTGAGGTCAAAAGCCTAAGGTTTTACGCCGAGTGACGAAGCCAGCTCGTTAATCGCTGCAGTTTCTGCTGCGCTGACCCTTTCGCCACCGAACCCGAAGAATCCGCCCTCGGTTGCCGCATTGGCAACCTTTCCAGCGATTTCCAAGAGCCATTTCTTATATCCCTCGGCCTGGTCCGGGGGCACTTTGCCTTCCAGAATGGCGGGAATTTTGGCGAGCTGCGCCGCGACCTCCGCTTTCACTTCTTCGGGCTTCTTACCCGCCATGCTGATTGGGGATTGAAGCCGTTCGCGCTTCGCAGCCATCTCCTTGAAGCTGGCAGCCACTGAAGCGACGACTTGATTCGAAGCTGCGGTCCCCGCTTCCGTGATCGCCTCGAAGGGCACTAAGCTCTCCTTAATGGCTCCAAAAAGACCCTGACGCAGGTCGGAAAGCGCTACGGACAATCCTGCCAAGAAGGGGGCTGACTCAATAAGATTCCACTCTTCCGGGGAGAATTTCGCTGAAAGATCTACAGTATTCTCACTCATAGCAAGGCACCATACAACCATGCAGGGGAAACAAAACCTAGTTTGACAAGCGCCCTTAGGCTCTGAGTTTTCGCAGACTTCGTTTGATCCAGAACGAAGCGGCAAATTGGATTTGCTAAGTGTTGGGGGCGTCTAGAAATTATCGACATTATTCGCATGCCGGACAACTCGGGATCAAGAAAGCCGTTCGAATTCGGAAAACTGATCCGACTAGCATACCTGGTCGTGTTCCTCGTTGCTTTTTCATGGGCGAAGGAATTCTTATTGCCGATTATTCTTGCGATGCTGATCAGCTTTTTGCTGACGCCTGTGGTCTCCCGCCTCGAACGCTTGGGGTTTCATTCGGTGTTGGCCACGCTCAGCGTTGTGGCAATTGCTTTCGTCTTTATCGGGGCCCTCTGCGCCACACTGTCGATGGAGGCCCTAGATCTGATAAATTCCCTTCCGCAGTATCGCAGTAACATCAGCGCGAAATTTGCAGCGGTTCAGCAGGGGCCGCCTGGACCGCTAAACGAGGCCTTGCGCAATATTGGCGAACTGACGAAAGACCTGGCTAAGACTACCGCAAGCTTTGGAGGTGCCGAGCAGCCGGAGGCGACAAAGGTTCAAATCGTTAGCCGCGACAGTCTTGTGGCGCTCGTGAAGAACAGCATGACTCCGGTGATAGGTCCGGTGGCTGAGTTTGCTGTGGTACTAGT